>JBCCWF010000119.1:0-15189 GCA_039194035.1 Cyanobacteria bacterium P01_E01_bin.6
TGCGGATGTCAGCTTCACTTAGCTTTGGAGGTGAATCTTTCTTGCTCAAAGGGATTCAACAATATATTGAGCTACTCCAGACTGACACCATGTGGATGACTGCCGATAAAAATAGGGATTTTCTTAAGCCTGAGCAGTAACTGTTGATTTTAAACAACTCATCCCTTTTATTATTTTCCCTTCAGAGCATTCTAATTCTTGTAAACCAAAAGTCGACAGTTCATAAGTCTGGGGTGAGGCAAAAGAAAACACTTGCCTCATTTACACCTTCCACCATTTGCTGATGCATTACCAATTATTTCAATAATGCCTGTCGTATCAAAATAACCAGAACATCATTTGTCTTATCACCAAGACCACCAGCTAAAACAGGCTTACTCCACGCTCCAGCTTCACAATAGTCTTTAGTATGCAAAATCTGGATTGTTCTGTGAACCACGACAGGAGATCCAATCAGCAAATGCTTTACCTTCTCTTGGATAACCAAGCTTTCTTCAGTGACTTTTTCTGCTGATGAAGAGAATTCTTCATCAAGCACAAATTCACCCAATCTATTACTTTCCACAATGAAAAACCTATCTAAAGTTTGCTTATTCAATTGAATACTTGAAATTTTAAGTCATTGCTAGTTTTTCCGCAATACCTTTTTATCGCATTTTGGTTCAAATAATATGTGAATGCGACAATATGAGCATGGCTAAGAAGAAAAAAGAAATTAGGGTTTACATCCCAGCAGAGATGGACAAGTTAATCAGAGCTTTATCAGTTCTGAAAAATGGCGATAAGGATTGGAGTCTTTCGGCGATCGCTGAAGAGGCATTCGAAGAATGGCTTGGGAAAGAAGACAATCAAGCGTTGATCAAGAAACACCGACTTGATGAAGCTGAGTAGAAAATGGCTATCCCAAAAACCATAAGTGGCTTGGATGGCATTAGGTCTCAAAGAGGCTACTCAGATACGAAATGCACGATTGAACAACTACATTTAAGGCAGATCATCACCTCAGCAAAGATCTCTGCACAGCAAAACGATATCTAAAGTCGATAGATTTGGGAAACGCGGCTATTCTTTAGAAAATATCCGCATTTAGATATGGGAAGAAAATCTAAGTACATACCGGAGAGAATCTCAGCGGTTTTAGAGGCGATCTTTGAAACAGGGGGACTATCGAGCAGGTTGGAAAGCTGGAGACATTGCAGAAGCTACGTTCTACGATTGGCAGAAAAAGTATCCAGAGTTTTCAGAGCAGGTCGCGAGAGCAAAGGCTAAGTTTAGGAAATAGCTGTCCTGAGTACCAAATTCAGAAGGACAAGGAGGCACTTTTAAGATATCTGGAAGAAGGTGTCGTTGAAACCTGGGAATCTGAAGAAATTGTGCGCGACGCAAAAGGTCGAATAATCAAGACGATCAATACCCGTAAACGGTTACAGAGAGGGATTCTCCTATGGGCAATAGAGCGAATTCTTGGCCCTAATCCAAAATCGGTTAATACGTTTGATGCCATTCAAGTGTTGTTACGCGACAAGCTCATCCTCAAAGATCAAGCAAAAATCATCTTTGATGGAGTCACATCAATTACTAATGACATGGAGAAGTTTAATCGCCAGGTCGAGACAACACTCTCTCCCAGTTCACAAGACAAGTTACTTGGAAGTTCTCATTCGCATTAATTTCAGATATTTTCAGGGGCTTCGTCAACAATTTCTTTTGAGTCTTCGATACGTCATCTATTCATGGTGTCCAATCAAAATTGAAGAAGGCGATCGCATAGTTTCTGTCCTGCCCATAATACATAACGAAGACGACGTACTATTTTCATAAGACTTGACGCTATCGTCGCTATTGTCATTAACCGTCACCAAAAGTGTCATGCCTCAAAGCATTGCCTCTCAGGATAAACAACACTCTGATGACAAAAGTGACGTTTGTGACAATGAAATATCTATTTAATCTAGTTGCGTGGCCAAAACCGTCGCCTAATGCAAAAGAAAGGGGCAGGTCGAATTTTGGAGGAAAAGGAAAACAGCCATAAGGATGGGCGATATCTGTGCTGGTCTGATAGGGCGATCGTTCCGCTATCCTTCAAAGATATGAAAACCTGCCGCCCAATCCAACGGGGAACTAATATGCAGCCCTAGCAATAAAGTATTGGGGGCAACCTTGGGGGCAATAGAGTCAGAGCAGACTTGAAAAACGTTTTAAGAATGGATTTTCAGCCAATTATTCGATGGGCGTCAGCTCCATTAAAAAGCCCAGATATCATGCCAACAGCAAAGATATCTGGGCTTTATGCATTGACCTCACCCAGAGCGAAAGCACCATCACCCTGTGCTTAAATCATCTCCTGCACAGGAATGAGCGCGTTACCGCACAACTTTAAAACTTAAGAAAATATAAAATTAATACATGTAGGATGAGGATGGGCGAATCAGGTGGACGTCGGATGTCCTTCGACCTGAACACTCAGCACTCGGAAAATTCTCTGGCTTTATGTGTTCACGTTTATCGTGCCGAGTTGATTATTGGGAGTTTACGTAAATGGTGCAGATTCGGCAGGCTGGAACATCTCGACACGATAAAAAATCTTCTCAGGCCTCGTTCCCCTCTATTGTCATTGTGTTAGCGACGCTTGGTTTGACGGTGGGGTGCTCTGGAGAGTCATCGAGTGCCGAGCGATCGCCCACTCGTCCTGATTCCCAAGCCGCAGCAGTGGTTGTAGTCGATGTGGCGATCGCCCAGGCTGCCACCGCCAGTGATGTCGTGACCTATACGGGGACAACAGAACCGGTTCAAACGGTGTCTCTGCGATCGCAAACGGAAGGACAATTACTCAGCCTGACGGCAGACGTGGGGGATTTGGTGCAGGCAGGAACGGCGCTGGGACAACTCGATGCGGATTTGCTCAGAACAGCCGTTGTCGATGCAGAAGCAGAACTCTCGGCACGAGAATTTTTGGTAATCCAGGCCGAAGCTGAAGTTTCCGATGGTCAGGCTCAGGTTGCGTTGGCGATCGCCGAATTACAGCAGGCTCAGGCGGATGCGGCTCGTCTCCAGTCATTGGCCGCAGATGGTGCGATCGCGGAACAACTGGCCGAACAAGCACAAACTGCTGTGAGGACGGCAGAACAGGCCGTTCGGTCAGCAGAGCAGGTGGTAAGAACCCGAGAACAATCGATCGCGGCAGCAGAACGTCGGGTGGAGTCTCAACAGGCTATTCTGACCCAAACTCGCGAGCGATTGTCCCATGCCACCATCACCTCACCGATCACTGGCACCGTGATGGAGCGCTTTGCTGATCCGGGTGACCTCATTCAGCCTGGGCAAGACGTCTTGCAACTGGGAGATCTGAGCGAAATTCACGTCTTGGTTCAAGTGGCCGATCGCGATCGCAGCAAAATCCAGGTGGGACAACCCGCCGATATTCAATTCGATGCCTTTCCAACGGAGATATTTTCAGGCCGCGTCACGCGAATCTCGCCCGTAGCAGACGCCGCCGCGCGCCTCATTCCGATTGAAATTACCCTGACCAATCCAGAACAACGGATCAGTAGTGGCCTCATTGCACGAGTGGATTTTGTTGCGCCCCTGAGCCAACAAACCATTACGGTTCCAGAAAGTGCTCTCACCGTCGGAGACACGGAACCTGCTCCAGATGAGGCAATGTTGTTTGTCCTTGCTGAAAATGGTGACCAACCCACGGCTCAGTCCCGTCCGGTCACCGTGGGCGATCGCCGCAATGGCCACGTCGAAATTCTCACCGGACTTGAACCTGGCGAATCCTACATCCTCCGTGCCAATCAACCCCTCACCTCAGGACAATCCATCCAACCTAGCCTCCTCTCCACCCCCTAATCCCACCTCCTAATCCCATCATCGTTAACCGTCATCGTTAACCGTCACTCCAACCCTTCACCCTCCATTACCTCCTCCCATGACTTGGCAAACGTCTCAACATTGCAACGAAGAAATGAGGGCTTGGGGCGCGCCCCAAGCCCTGGCTCCTCTGTAAACGTGTCCTCCCCTCTTCATCCCATCACTCCCATCACCCCTTCCCATTTCCACTGATCACCCTCTCCCACACCCATCCATGGCCACCACTCCTTCTCGATCCGGTTTCAGCATCAGTCGCCTTGCCATTCGACGGCATATTGGCACCCTTGTTTTAGCCATTGCAGTCATCGTTTTAGGATGCGTTGTGATTACTCGGCTTCCTGTCGATTTGCTGCCCGCCATTACCTATCCCCGCATTGGCGTGAGAGTGACTGCGCCAGGCATCGCCCCCGACGTTGCGATTGACGAAGTGACTCGACCATTGGAAGAAGCCCTATCTGCCACAGAGGGTGTGGTGAATGTGTTTTCTCAAACCCGTGAGGGACGCGTGAGCGTCGATTTGTTTTTTGAACCAGGGGGAGATATTGAGCAGGCATTAAATGACGCAACAGCAGCCCTGAATCGAGCGCGCGATCGCTTACCAGACACGGTTGAGCAACCCATTTTATTCAAATTTGAACCGTCACAACTTCCGGTCTATGAACTGGCGTTGACCTCTGAGTCAATTCAAGCTGTTGCGTTACGGGTGTTTGCCGAAGAGGAGTTGGCCCGAGAGTTAGAAAGAATTCCAGGTGTGGCCAACGTCGATATTGCAGGGGGTGTGCAGGAAGAAATTCAGGTGAATGTCGATTTGCAGCGACTTCAGTCCGTCGGCGTTGATGTGTCGGATGTGTTGGATGCTCTAGAAGAACGCAATCAAGACACCGCAGGGGGGCGCATTCGAGGGGGCGGTGATGAGTCTCTGACTCGATTGGTTGGGAAATTTCAATCTGCTGATGAAATGCTTGACTTGGCGATCGCCGTTGAGAACACCGATCCACCCCAGCAAGTCTATCTTCGAGATGTAGCTGACATCATCGACGGAACAGAAGAACAGCGAATATTTGTCACCCTCAATGGGTTGCCTGCAGTGAAGGTGAGCATCCAAAAACAACCGGATGCAAACACCGTGACCGTTGTGGATGCGGTGAAAGATAAGCTTACCTTCATGACTCAATCGGGAATTTTTCCTGATGATCTGGTACTGATCCCAACCCTCGATGAATCCCGATTCATCCGCAATTCCATTCGCAACGTGGCGATCGCCGGATTCACAGGGGCAACTCTCGCGGCGATCGCAGTGCTGCTTTTCCTCGGATCGATTCGTCAGACCATGATTATTGTGGTGGCGATTCCCCTCGCGATTCTTTCAGCCATGTTGCTGATGGGACTCTTTGGCATCTCCCTCAACGTTTTTAGCCTGGGAGGATTGGCGTTGGGAGTGGGCATTGTTGTCGACAATTCCATTGTCATGTTGGAAAACATCGCAACGACGTTCCGCCCTGCCGCCCACCTCTCCCTTCAACGGTCGTCCCACGCCTCGACAACCCAAGGCATGCAACAAGCAATTCGCCAAACCGAGGCTAGCAGCAACGAACTCGAATCTGCACTTTTCGCCTCAACAGCAACGAACTTAGTGGCGGTGCTGCCCTTCTTATTAATTGGTGGCTTGATATCGCTGTTATTTCGCGAACTTATTCTCACCATTAGCTTTGCCGTGGCAGCATCCCTCATCGTTGCGCTGACGGTTGTCCCAGCGTTGGCGTCCAGACTATTGGCCATTCCAGGTTCCAGCCAGTTCTATTATTTTGGCCCTATCCAATGGTTTAACCGTCGTCTCCAAGCCCTAACCTTGCATTATGTTCAGGGACTGAGGTGGATTTTGCACCATCGGGTGTGGATCATCGCTGGGGCGATCGCCCTTTTGGGCAGCAGTAGTCTATGGATGGTGGATCGGATTCCACAAGAAATCTTGCCTCGCATCAACACCGGGCAAGCACGGGTTAGGGTTCAATTTCCGCCGGGAACTCCCGTCGACGATAACAAAAGGGTTATGCAAACCGTGGATCAGCTCTTGCTAGAGCAGCCAGAGACTCAGTATGTATTTACGACGTCGGGTGGTTTTTTATTCAGCTCGTCTACCATCCTCAACGCGTTGCGAGGCAACAGCACCATCACCCTCCAGCCGGGGAGTGATGTGACCGCCTATGTGGAACGGATGAATGGACTCTTTCGACAAATTCCATTAGTGGATACGGGCATCCGCATACTTCCAGGATTCGTGCGAGGACTCTCGCTCACCAATTCACCTGTCCGTGCCGAAATTGATGTGGGGCTTCAGGGCACCGACCCAGATGTGCTCCAGCAAGCAGGGCGTCAGGTGCTAGAAATCTTGAGTGAACAAGCCTCCCTTGCGCGCTTTAGTCCCGATGCGGATCAGCCACAGCCAGAAATACAGATTCGCCCAGACTGGGAGAGGGTTGCCGATTTAGGGCTTTCTGCTCAAGATCTCGGCGAAACGATCCAAACGGCCCTTAACGGATCTATCCCGACCCAACTCCAACGGGGCGATCGCCTTGTTGACATTCGCGTGCAGATTACTCCTGGGTCTATCCAGAAACCAGAGCAACTACGCGAGATCCCGTTATTCACACAAGATAATCAGCGCGTGCTCTTAGGAGACATTGCAACCATTGATGTGGGCGTCGCTCCAGGAGAAGTTCAGCGACTCAACCAGCGAGAAGTGTTTCTAATTGAGGGGAGCCTCGTCGATGAGGCCATCTTGAGTGATGCGTTGACCGAATTGGATCAGGTGTTGGCAGACATCGACTTACCAGATGGCGTCTCTTTCCTGCCCAGTTTTAATGCTGGAACCAATCAACAGCTCCAGTCCTCGTTGCGGCTCTTGGGCGGACTGGCCATCTTTTTTGTCTTTGTGGTGATGGCTGTTCAATACAACTCGCTGATTGATCCATTGGTGATTATGTTGACGGTTCCCCTTGCCCTCGCTGGAGGAATTTTTGGACTGTACGTGACTCAAACGGCGATTGGGGCAACGGTCATCGTCGGTGCCGTGCTCCTCGTGGGCATCGTCGTCAATAACGCCATCATTATGGTGGAGCTGGCTAACCAAATTCGAACGCGCGATCGCCTTACGCCTGCGGACGCCATCCTCATCGCCGCCCCCCAACGACTCCGCCCCATCCTCATGACCACGATCACTACCGTATTGGGACTCTTTCCACTGGCACTGGGATTGGGAGAAGGCTCCGAGTTTTTGCAACCGATGGGCATTGTGGTGTTCTCAGGACTCTCATTGGCAACCCTGTTGACTCTGTTTATCATTCCTTGTTTCTACACCTTGTTACACAATCCTCGATGGCATCGATGGACATATGAGCGGTTGTCCATGCGCCGCCAAAAGCACCAGTATGCAAACACATTAGCACCTGATGATAGGCCGCCTGACCAAGCATCCGAACAGCCCATTCCTCCGGTTCATCGAGTGGAATAGTGCGATCGCCATTCGCTTTGGTAAACGTTAATTCCGCGCCGTTTCGCCAAGCATTTCGCTTATACTTGCGCTTATACTTGCGCGTATAAATGTGATGCCGTAATCACGTATAAGGTGCGTTCATTTTCTGTGGGCGATGAGATACGAGGACACGGTTGGGGCAAAAAAGGTCATAGTGAGAAGGTCATAGTGAGAGAATGCCGAACAAGAACGACAGCTATCATTTCAGATATCAGTTTGCCGGTTGGATACTGTTCATCATTTGTGCCATCTTCTACATCATCGCTAGCATTAATAGTGGAGACCTGCTTGCGTTTATAGGAAGCGTTATTTTTTTGGTTGCTTGTTTTGTTTTTCTGGTTCCGCTTCTTTGGCCAGAAGGTAAGTCATAAGTCCAAATAGCAACCATGCAGCGTTGCCCATATTGTGCTATGTGCTTATGCGCAAGGGTCATGTGCAAAGGCTATGTGTAAGGGCTATATGCAAGGGCGATGTGCAAGGGCGATCGCCATCACGGCATTCTCCGCCCAGTGACATCGCCCCAACTAGACCACCATGAACCCGTTAGGATTGTAAGTAGTTCGCTATCATTAAAACCCAAAACCTCAAATCCTGTTCCGCCCGCTGAGCGGGCGGAACAGGATTTGGAAGGTGGCGTTTCGTGATGGCGAGCTACTTCGTTGTCCACGATGAATCCCTCGGCACAATTAAAGAACAAATTCAAAACTCTGCGCCGCCTGCGCAGCGGGCGGCACAGAGTTTTATGGGTTTTCTCATTAAGTGTGACCATCTACGTATTGAATTCGGTCTGGTTAATGGTGCAGTCCCTTTCGGTTGATGATTTTTTTGCCTATCCCGGCCCTATCTTGGATGTTCGTAGCCCTGGTGAGTATGAGCAAGGCCATATTCCAGAAGCAATTAGTGTTCCGCTGTTCAGCGACGATGAACGGGCACAGGTGGGTATTTGCTATAAGCGGCAAGGGCGCGAAGATGCTATTGAGTTAGGGTTAGACCTCGTTGGCACTAAGTTAGCGACGTTTGTTCGACTTGCAAAAGGATTAGCCGACTCTTCTCGTTGGGCCAATGAGGCAACACGCTCTATCCGGGTTCACTGTTGGCGGGGTGGCATGCGCAGTGGCAGTATGGCTTGGCTGCTTGAAACGGCAGGTTTATCTGTTGTCACCCTCGACGGAGGATACAAGTCTTTTCGTCATTGGGTGCGCAGTACCTTGAGCCAACCCAAGCCCATCATCAGTTTGGGTGGGATGACGGGCACTGGAAAAACGCTCATCCTGCATGAGTTAGCCAAACTCGGTGAGCACGTGATTGATCTAGAAGGACTGGCAAACCATCGGGGAAGCAGTTTCGGAAATTTGGGTCTGCCGCCTCAGCCCAGTACCGAACATTTTGAAAATTTGCTTGCCATGGAATGGGCCACCTTAGAGGCGTCTAGAGCTGTGTGGATCGAGGCAGAAAGTCGTCGCATTGGGACCTGTCGAATCCCCGAGGAACTGTTCACCCCGATGATGCAAGCCCCTGTGATTCAAATCGGGCGATCGCGCGCGGAACGAATTGCCCATCTTGTGCAGGAATACGGCGAGGTGGGTGATGACGGACTCATTGCGGCCACTGATCGCATCCGAAAAAAACTAGGAGGGCTGCGGACACAACAGGCTACCGAGGCTATTCAGCATGGGGACTTAGCAACTGCCACCGATATCATCCTGGAGTATTACGACAAGACATACACGTATGACCTCAATCAAAAACGCGATGTCCCTATTTATCCAGTGAACTTAGAAGGCATGAACCCAAAGGAGAGTGCTCAGCACTTAATGACCCAGGCTCAACATTTTGTTCATTCCTTGCATAACGGGAGACAGGATAGTTGATAGTGCGGAGATGTCATCACCACGCGGCTGACTCGGATGATTGCCACGCAACAACTCGAAGGGGGTCTCGGTTGCTCAGTTGTGGCGATGGTGAAGGCGATCGCCACAACTGAGGCCCAGCAAGTGAACGGCGATATCTTGAGTCAAGCCGTTCATCCGCTCTTAATCACTATTCACATCATTCAAATCGACAACGCAGAGTCTGAACTCATCGACTCAATACCTTCCAAATACTGTGTCGCCCGCTCAGCGGGCGGCGCAGTATTTGGGGTTTTGGTTTGAATGACGTCCAGGTACTGACTAGGAGCGTAGGGGGTGGGAAATTAAGAAGGATGAATTAAGAAGAATTGGCGATCGCCTCTCAAAAGTATTGCTTAACCAAAAAAAAGGATGAAAGTTTTTCCATGAAGTAGAAGCGTTGATGAGCATTTCATACTTCATGATTTATCGTTCATCCTTTCCTCTGTTTCCATTCAATTAGTTTCCTAGCGAGTAGGAAGCGTCATGCAGCGCCATTTGCACAGCTTGTACCAGCGTTTCCATTCAATTAGTTTCCTAGCGAGTAGGAAGATCGAAATCGATAAAGTTGCCAGGTTCGTGGCAATGTTTCCATTCAATTAGTTTCCTAGCGAGTAGGAAGCTGTATCTTAGAGCCTGCTCACCAGTTTAAAAGATGGTTTCCATTCAATTAGTTTCCTAGCGAGTAGGAAGGGTCAGGCTCTAAAGAGCTGACTGCACAAACATTCTACACCCTTATTTTCGTCGGGGGCGATCGCACGACCCAATAAGTGAGAATTATTCCCAAGAATGCCCTGTGGAAAACGGCTGTATTCCTTGACTGACAAGGTACCCGCTGGGTTTAACGAAACAATAAGGGTTTGGACGATCGTCAAACCCCAAGAAGAAATCGAGGAAAATCAAGATTACTAGAGGAATCATAAGCTCAAAAGCCAAAAACTGCCGCTGAGTCCTGAAAATAGATGAATCTAAGGTTTTCATTGCTCTACTTTATAGACACACTAGATATCAACCGTCTAGTGCTCCTATGTTCCTGAATGCAGACATGGCTTTTGATTAACAACTGAGGTACATGCTCCTTTCGCGACTCGTAAGATTCCATCATTTGTTGAAGTCACCGAGGACGGAAGCATGAACTCTGATGGAAATAAGAATTTGCTTAATTTCTAACCATTCATTCCAAAAAAGACCTATGATTGCAACTGTGAGAGATTTCAAGCCAGCCATAGCCAGCCACATAGGGTCATTCTCAGTATTGATCCTTGCTAGCTCAGGGGAGCTTACGGTTACGTCTCTACAATTGACTCGGAAAGGATGGTTAGGTTTTCAGCTAGCGTAAACATGCAATAAGCAAATGACGGAAACCCCATAGAAAACAGAGTGCTAAATTTTTGAACGATCGTTCAAAAATTTAATCATCCACTCAGCGCTCGACTAAATGCTTACTTACTTGGAGGAATTTGACCATGGCAACCGCTCAACAAACACTCACTGAACAGCTTGCTGATACAAAAGCAGCGTTTTCATCACGTATCTCTGCTGAATTACGACAGGTGATGGGGCAGGCAACCGCAGACTTACAGTCCTCTGGCATCATTGATCGCAGTATCAACGTGGGCGATCGCCTCCCAACTATCGAGTTGCCCAACGCCGCAGGCGATACCATCCGCATTCAGAATTTGCTGGCAAACGGCCCCGTCGTGATTGCATTCTATCGTGGGCAGTGGTGTCCCTACTGCAACCTAGAATTGCGCGCACTTCAGCAATATTTGCCTGAGTTCAAGGCGGCGGGAGCAACGTTGGTCGCTATCTCTCCCCAAACTCCAGATAATTCTCTCTCGACAACTGAGAAAAATGAGCTGGAGTATGAGGTGTTGAGTGATGTTGGCAATGTCGTTGCACGAGAATTAGGCCTTGTGTTCACGCTGCCGGACGCGCTGCGTCCCATCTACGCCAACTTTGGCATTGATCTACCGGCTCACAATGGCGATCGCACCTTTGAATTGCCCGTCCCCGCGACCTATGTTGTGGCACCCAGTGGTGAGATTGTGTACGCTTTTGCAGATGCAGACTATACTCGTCGCGCTGAGCCTAATGATATTCTTGCGGCCTTGAAGGCACTCTGAACGTTCCGAAAACACATCATCTTTCTCAATCGTTTGAAAAGGAGGACTCCCATGACGAATCAAGTAAAACCAATAACGCTGACGGCTGAAACTTTCTACGATGACGTATTAACCAGCGATCTTCCTGTTTTGGTCGATATTTGGGCACCGTGGTGTGGCCCCTGTCGAGTCATCGGCCCCATTGTTGAAGAGTTGGCTCAAGACTTTGCAGACCAAGCCAAAATTGCAAAACTCAACATTGATGAGAATAATGCACTGGCTAGCAAATACGATGTGCAAGCGATTCCGACATTATTGCTATTTCAACATGGCCAACTGGTTGATCGGGTCGTTGGGTTAACCTCCAAGGCTACGCTGACCGATAAGCTCAATCAGTTGCTCAATGCGGAAACCCTTGTCACGCAGTAGGAACTATCGGCAAATACCCAGGTTTCCTCAACAAAGGAAACCTAGGTGTCTGTCTTCCTCCCTTAGGAAGTAAGTACTAGCCATCCTGACACGTAACCTTCCAAATCCTGTGTCGCTCGCGCAATGGGCAACATAGGATTTGGGGTTTTCGAATGTTCAGTTCTTAGATCTTACAGCACTCCCAAGAACAGTCCGATGCCTGCTCCAACAAGAACCAGTTGCCAGGTAGGCGTTTTGAATCTCAGAAGCGCTCCCAGCGCAAGCAATCCAACGATAGCCGCTCCCACAGAATGCACCGTAGAGTCTTGAAGCATTGCTGATTGAGCCAGCGGAATGGCAGCAGCGGCGATCGCCCCCAAAACCGCAGGGGTGATGCCTTTGAGAAATCCCTTGACCCACTGATTTTTACGAAGTCGTAGGAGGAGGGGAGACGCCAGCATAATGAATCCAAAAGAAGGCAGAAAAATGGCGATCGCCGATACCAACGCGCCCAATACGCCAGCGACCTTATAACCCACAAACGCTGCAGTCAGCACCACCGGCCCAGGACTCAGCTGCCCAATCGCAACGCCATTAATAAACTCCTCACGCGTTAGCCAGTGGAGCTGATCAACGACTTCAAACTCAAGCAGCGGAATAATGACCAATCCTCCCCCGAAAATAAACGCCCCTGTTTTCAGGAAAAACAGAGACAGCGGAGCAAAAAACTCACCAATCCGTTCCAGTCCCCAAAAGCTTGAGAGGGTTAGCACCTCCGTTGACGCGGCACTGAGCCAGGTCAGATGATTCATCATCCACGGTGCGGCAGGAATCATTGGCACAAGCCAGCTCCCGGTTTTTGGAGGTGTCAGGTTTGGACGATAGGGTCCACGGGGGCCATAGAGCCATAGGCCAATGCATCCTGCAACGACAAACTGAAGCAATATATTCGTAGATGTCATGACCGTTGTGAGGAAAACGGCGATCGCAATCAAGGCGGCAGGAACGTTTTTGATGGACTTTTTGCCCAACTTCCAGCAGAATCCCAAAATAATCGCGACGACGACCGGTGAGATGCCCAAAAATAAATCTTGTATTTGAGGGATGCCTTGAAAGGCGAAATATCCCCATGACAGAGCAACAACAATCAGGAAGGCAGGAGCAATAAAACAGAGCCCCGCCACCAGCGCCCCAATCTGTCCTGCCCGAACATAGCCGATGTAGATACCCATTTGTGTCGATGCGGGGCCAGGCAACATCTCACAAACAGCCATTCCATCTGTAAACTGCTCCTGCGTGATCCACTGCCGACGGACAACCACCTCATCATTCTGCATGGCAATATGAGCCTGTGGCCCGCCAAACCCAATGGTGCCGAGTTTCAGAAAAATTTGAGCGAGTTCTTTCAGTCGATCCTTCATGTGTTCTGCTTCATCCGTGATGGTCGCGCCCAGGCGAGTCAGAAAGACAGTCCCGCCCTCTTGTTGCCAAGTATCTAGGAAAACCCTTAGTCCACATTAATATGGTGAGTTTAAGACGCTCTTAATCGTTACCCTGAGATTCATCTAGGATAAGGATTGAGAATTAAACAGGAATCCATGCTGTCAAAAGATGAGTTGCTCCGAAGCGTCGAAAATCGCGAGAGTTCTAGTCGCATCATCGATCAAGCGAATCAAGCGATTCGCATCTGGGACGTTGTGCTCACCGATTTCCTTTCCCCTCCAGAGCTAGTCGACGCTCAGCAGATGTTTTCTCGCTTGACAGAAATTCACTGTATGGACTGGGGCGGATACCCCCAAGCCGAGCGCAAACGACTGGCGATCGCCCGACCAGAACTTCCCCTCGACCCTGAGAAGGTTGAGGTGGTTGCCCTCAGCATCGCCGGAAATTTTTTGTTTGACCCTGCAACCCATCGCGATTTCTTGGGTGCCATGCTGGGCACAGGCATCGTTCGAGAAAAATTGGGAGATATTATCGTTTTTGGGGAGCGGGGTGCCCAAGCCGTTGTCGTTCCAGAAATGGCAGAGTTTCTTGAAATGAGCCTGACCCAAGTGCGATCGGTTCCCGTCAAAACGCGACGCATTGACCTGAGTGAACTCAGAATTCGAGAACCCAAGAAAAAAGAAATGACGACCGTTGAAGCCTCCCTCAGATTAGATGCGATCGCCTCCTTCGGGTTTGGCATGTCGCGCAGCAAAATGGCAGATCTCATTAGCGGTGGCGATGTGCGTGTTAACTGGAAAGAAACAACCCAGCCTAGCCGCAATCTTGACTCGGGTGATTTGGTTGCGATTCGAGGGAAAGGACGATTGGAAATTGGCGATATTGCCACCACAAAAAAGGGGCGATATCGTATTGAACTCGTTCGCTATGTGTAGAGACATGGATTGTGTTATTGTATATATCCGCAAGGACGTATAGCTCAGTTGGTTAGAGCACCACGTTGACATCGTGGGGGTCACTGGTTCGAGTCCAGTTACGTCCATTCATTGCAGGTTGTCGAGTCACACGTCTCCCCAGTTACCCAAACGCCGAGGGAAATCCCTGGGATGGCTCAAAGGTCACAAGCGATCTCAAAATCCAGCTACCCGATCATTAGAAAATGACCCAAGCGGAAAAAGAAGAAAGGCAAACAGGCCGCTTAGTCTCACCAAGCCAACATCAACCCTCATTGCTCCCCTCATTTTTTACAGTGGGAAAATTTTTGCTTAGTCTAAGACTCCAAAGTATTTAGCAATACCTCTAAAGCTGCTCTAATACTGTCAGCATTTGGAGGACATCCCGGTAAATAACAGTCCACCGCTACAATCTGATGAACAGGCATAACGTGATCTAATAGTGGCGGCACCAGATCACCGTGAGGAACCTGAGGATGGACATCGGCAGCCTCAATATAAGCACGAGTCAAAACCGATTCAGCTGTGCCTCGTACATTTCGAATGGCGGTGACATTGCCCGTCACCGCACAGTCACCAAATGAGATAAGGTACTTGGTTCGATCGCGTACCTGACGAATCATATCTAAATGTTCCTCATTGGCGATCGCCCCTTCCACCAGCACGACATCCACTCCGTCGGGATAGGTCTTGATATCCGCAATGGGACTGTAGACTAGCTCCACCCGACGAGCCAACTCAAGCAGCCATTCGTCTAAATCCAGAAACGACATATGACAGCCAGAACACCCTCCTAGCCAAATTGTTGCTAATTTGATTTTTGTCATGTAGCTTATCTCCATTGAGAAGTATCTCAACGATCTCCTTATCCAAACCGACCTTGAATATAATTCAGAGTTAAGTAGATAGTCATCATTAAACGTATTCTTCCAAATCCTGTGCCGCCCGCGCAGCGGGCGGCACAGGATTTGGGCTTTTGGTTATAA
>JBCCWF010000120.1:0-15121 GCA_039194035.1 Cyanobacteria bacterium P01_E01_bin.6
GATGGCTCTACACAAATCACTCCTCTTAATGCTCTGCAACAAAAAGTTTTGGCATTGATGAATGTGCCGCAAAGCATCTATGGATTTAACTGACTCGACAAGACTTTACATTACTTGGCCAATTTCCTCGAACCGACAGCACAGGCACAAAGCAGGCATCTGAAGCATGTAAATGGATAGCCATAATTAAACGTATCCTTCCAAATCCTGCGCCGCTCGCTGCGCAGGATTTGGAAGGATGTGGGGTTTTGGTTTTAATGACGTCCAGCTACTTATCAGGATTGCAGTACGGCAAGCAACAGATGCTAACGTCGCAACAATTCAAACAATCGACACAATCTAGGTCATCATCAATGCCCGCAGATCGTCTGAGACAGCTTCGACCGATGCATAGTGGTAGCTGTCATCGACATGAGTCAATCGCCGCATAATCGTAAGAATACGGTCGGAAAAGCCCGTCACAGCATCGGCCACGAATTGATAATGATGATTTCCTTGACGTTTGCAAAAGGTCACAGGATTTTTTCCTGTTAGCAAATAGGCAAACATCGGAGCAAGACCATACAAATCAATTTGTGGAGTTGCACTAACGGATAACTGCTCAGGAGCGATGCAGCCGTGAGACCCAACCGCGCTCTGGCGATCGAGGATCAACGACTTGATCGCTCCAAAGCTAATCAAAACCAGATCATCAGATGGCTCGCGGCAGATGATGTTTGATGCTTCAATATTCCGATGCAAAACAGGGGGAACAAATTGGTGTAAGTACGACAAAATATCGCAGACTTTCAACATCTTGGCGATCGCCTGTGTCAGCGAACAGACTCCCTCTTGCTTGACCTTCTGAGACAATAAACACCCTTCTATCTTCTCCATCACAAGATACGGGCGATTATCCATTACAAAGAATTCAACAAATCGAGGAATAAATGGACTCTCTAGCTGATCTAACAGCTCAGCTTCCACCTCAAGAGCTGGCTTCGAGTTGGGATGATTGATCCAATTTGCATTGAGGGTTTTGAGGACAAACTGCTGTCCATCCCGCTCTGCCAAATAGGTAATGCCGACATCTCCTTGTCCGAGGATATGCAGCACTCGATAAGCTCCGACCATATCTAGCACTTGACTAGACACACCGGGAGTCTCTAGTGCTGTCACGCGATGGGGCAAAAACGGTGGCCGAGCCGGGTTCTCAAGTTGTGTGTCCGATGTAATCGATGACGCCGAGTACAGCGACCGTTGATTGATATCACTGATTGACGACGATTGGCCTGCTGACGAGTCAGGAGCTCCTGTTGCATCATTCGGAATACGCAAATGAGGTGGCACTGGAATCATGCCTGTAGGTGGATCATCTCCTTCACCGCCCAGATCTCGGGGCACCGATTGATCCCAATTTGGCTGATTCGCATCCGTAATATCGGTGACTGTGGCGTGATGATCAATGCGTTGCCCGGCCAAGGCTTCACTTGTTAAGTTTTCGGGCAAGTCTTTCAGGGCTTCCATCCCCAGCCGAATTTGAATATTAGGGCCTGACCGTGCAAGTCGAATAATCGATCCATCTACGACAGGAACCTTTGTAATCCGCTTACCATCCAAGTAAGTTCCGTTGGTTCCTAGGTTAACGATCTCCCAACTTGTGCCTGCTTGACGCAGCTCAACATGATGACGAGAAACAACCGCGCTATATAAAATAACGTGGTTATCAGTAGAACGACCAATGCGTACTACCGGCTCATTCTCGAAGGACCAGCTCTGCACTGGATTGCGCTTTAGCGGATGCAGCAGTAAAAGAGTAATCACATTGAATGGTTAATGTTGAGCTAGGTGGTTAGATTGCTGGCACACAGATCAGGGAAGACAGCCTATGATTCTGAATTCATCGCGTATTGCGTTAAACAGTACTGAATCGTGAATACATATTCAGAATATTAAATCACGAAGGAGATGAATCAGGAAAATTGCCTGGTGTCAATTCCTATCACAGCATATCGATACAGATTGAGCAAAAAATACCCTCTATCTCAAGATCAACAGACCTATCCTCTGATTGCCTATGCAATGCTCTAAGTGTACGGTCAATTATTGATTTAGCGTCTAAAAAAGCGGCATTGGCATGCTTCTTTACGTCATGCTTGCACCGTACGTGCCAGATTCACAAACGAGCAGGCACATGATTCAAGGCACTGCACTTCATCCAACGGCACTTCATCCAGCACCTAATCCATTTGAAACAGGAACGATACCTTGTCTCCTTTGCCGAGTGCAATCCGATCGCCAAGGCGCAGACGATGACGATTGCCAGCAGGTAGCGACATATTATTGACATAGGTTCCATTAGAGCTGCCCATGTCTTCGATATAGTACGCATCACCCTCGACTCGAATATCTGCATGAACGCGAGAGACAATCTCAGAATCGGCAAAGCCTGATACGTCAATATCGGGGGGAATCCGATCATTTGGTTTTCCAATGTGGATAACAGATAGATGCGCAGGTAGCTCTAACGTTGTGTTGGTTTGTATGTGTAGTAGTTGCGCACTCTGTGTTTGAAGCTGAGTATTAATGGCTGGTGTATTCCCTTGGCCGCTCGGAGTCGCTTGACTCACAGGAACAGGGGGGGGTGGCACTGAATCCGGTTCTTCTAGCGGTGTGATTGGCGCAGGAGTCGGAACTGGAGTCGATAGCACATCCGGCTGGACAAGCGGATCCGGCATCACTAAATCTGGGACATCAAGGGCTGGCGCTATCGGCGCAGAACTTTCCTCGGGCCGTGGTATCTCGGGCCGTGGTGTCTCAGGCAGTGGTGTCTCGACGGGAAGTGGTGGTGGAACAGAGGACTCTTGTGATTGAGCCACTGATTTTAGGTTAAATCCACACTGACCACAAAAACTCGCATCTGATTGTACGGATGCGGAGCAATTGGGGCATTCCATCATGGCAGGAAGGGGAGTATAACAGGCTTCGCACTGAACAGCTCCACCTGGGTTTTGGTGATTACAATTTGGACAAACAATCATCCCTAGTCTCTTTGAGGTTGTGTCATATGCGGTCATTACCGCTATTCTAAACCCCAAAATGTGTCAAGCAGACACGGCGAAAATGATTCCCTCTATCTTCAAAGTTCGCGTACTGATCAAAGCTTGCACAGGCGGGAGATAGCAAAACAACTGCTGCATTCTGATCTTTGGCCAGTGCAGCCGCGCGCGGGACTGCTTCTTCTAACCCAGGGCATATCTCGTAGGGTGAAAATCCAGATTGCTCTAACCGTTGACTAAACGCAGAGGCAGCATTGCCAATTAACACGACAGCCGCTGCTTTTTGATGAATAGCATGCAGCCATGCGGTATCATCCCCGTCTTTCGCCTCGCCTCCAGCGATGAGAATAGCGGGTGCATCAACAGCTTGCAGTCCGACTTCTGATGCATCGTAATTTGTTGCTTTACTATCGTTAATAAAATGAATCCCTTGCCACGTACAGATGTGTTCTAGGCGATGAGGAACTCCGGGAAATGTTTCAATCGCGTGGGCGATCGCCTCTTTCTCAATACCTGCCAGTCGAGCCACGGCAACAGCCATGAGTAGATTTTGTTGGTTATGGTCACCCACCATCCGCAGAGAGGAGACTGGCACAATTGGCTCTTGAGCCATCACCACCCAACCAGATTCAATATAGGCTCCTTTTTCTGGATGAGCCACCAAGCCTGATTGTCCTGTGGTGCTTGTCCAGATGGCATTTGGCCAATGGCGATCGCCCACCTGACGCAGGTGAGGATCATCACCGTTCAAGACTTGAATGGTCGAACGATTGAGCAAGCTCGCTTTGATGTCGAAGTAGTTATCTAGGGTTTTATGGCGACCGAGATGGTCGGGGGTAAACGTTGTCCATACCCCAATGTGAGGCGCTAGCGTTGGCGCGGCTTCAATTTGATAGCTGCTGACCTCAGCGATGACCCAGTCTACGGCAGGCGCGTTGCCAGCTTGGGTAGCGAGGGCAAGTTCCGATGCAGCATTGCCAATATTTCCGCAGGCTGGAGCCTGGAGCCTTGCTGACTGGAAAATGGCTTCAATCAGTGAGGTAACCGTTGTTTTTCCATTGGTTCCCGTGATGCCAACCCATGGACATGATTGAAGCGATCGCCATGCCAGCTCCATCTCACCCACGGTCGCAATCCCCATGTGTCGAGCGGTCACGAGGGCGGGTAAATCCCAGGGAACACCAGGACTCACAACAATTTGATGCATGCGTTCGACATCTGGAACCAATCCGCTGCCTAGCTCAACGTCAATCCCTTCACTCGTCAGCGTCGTTTTCAATTGTTGGAGTGCCTCTGAGGTGTTGCGATCGCTGACCGTCACAGACCATCCCTGTGCTTTCAGCAACCGAGCAGCCGCAATCCCTGATTTGCCCAAGCCAATGACATATGAATGTTTCATTCCAGTTTTTTACACCACGGAACTTAGATTGCGCCACTGTATGCAACATTTTCGTATCGCAGGATGCAGCCGTGTCAAGGACAAAAACGGTGATGTGGGGCGAGTTGCGCCCCACATCACCGTTTTTAATCAACCCACACAGCGCTATATTTTTCTAAAAGGGACGCTCACCGACATCGTTACCACGCGGAGAATAATGGCAGACGAGAACATCCCACCCGTGACCGGTGGCGATCGCACACCCCACGTCCGTGGTGTCACCCCACACAATTTGTGTGTAATGCCCCACATCGCTCCACGTGCCAGTCGTCGAAACCTCGGGGAAAACAGCGTTAGGGATAAAGTATGCGGCTTCATCGCCCCAGGTTTCGACCATGTGTGTCGGTGAAAATCGTGACGCGGTGCCTTTCCACAAATTCTCGCCGTAGTCTGATGAACTATGGCTAAAGGCGTTACGGTTAGCTAACTCATCGGCCCACGCCTGGGCTGACGCAGCAAGGGTGTCTGACCACTCCAGTGGAGGCACGTTCACCGCGTCTCGATAGCGATTGTGGGTCGCCAGCAATTCTGTGGCAATGGGAGATAGCGATTGACTGCGTTCAGAGGCTTGGGCGATCGCATGCATCGAGCAACCCGTCAAAGCAAATGCGCCCAGGCTCATGAAGATGGCTGAACATCGCGGTGATAAAAATTCTTTCATCCTGTGACATTTCTATGAATAAGCTCACGCAGGCTCGGCAGTGATGTATGGCCGTAGACACGTTCGCTAGGACATGGATGGTTGTGCGTAGGGCGGAACGCCCACGCACAACCATCCTAACGAATATGGCGACAGAGGCTTGTACATGACACCATCAGTCTTGCAATCGTTCCTCGTAGAACTCTGTGCAGTTTGCCCAAGGAAACACACAGGTTTCAGGAATGTCGTAGCTCACAGACGAGATCATTAAATTGCACGAGGAGAACCGCACACGGGCATAGCGACAGGTGAAAAAGTTGACCGCTTCTGCCGCAGACGCAAAGTTATAGGACGCCGCAGGTTCCTCGGTTTCTCCATGGGCCGCTTCCCAAATAAAGAGGAAATATTCAGCCCCGTGCAATGTTTGCCAAAGTTCGTAGGTATATCGTCCCCCCTCTCCTTCTTCAATTTGAAACGGAACATCTGATTCCGCAGAGGGCATGGTAGACGACACTTTGCGATCTGGATGGACGGATGCAGCAACCGTGCTCACGGTCATTGCTTCTGGCGATGATATGCGTTCTGACGAAGCCAGACTAGACGGAGGAACGACAACGAAACTCAGTGCTGCCGCTGCGAATACGCCGACACGAACCCCTACGTGTTGAAAGACATTCATGGGAAGACATTTGCTTGAGACTTAACCTGTTCTTAATAGTCCCAAGCGCCAAGGGGGAAGCCGTCGTATGTAACAAAGCTTCAAAGACATGATCGGCGATCGCTTATCGCAACTTTCCAGAACGGAAGATCGATATCAGCAACCACAGACCAATGAGACTCGCCGCCATGAATAATCCAACACTGACCCAATAAAACTGCGACACCTGTTCTTTCGACGCCAAGATCGCAGCGCCCATGATCAACGCACCCACCACAATGCTGAATGACAGACGATTAGCAGAGTCATCAATGGTTAAGCGCAACCCATCAATTTCTCGAAGACTGAAATTCCATTTCAAGGTTTCAGAACTTAGGCGGTCGAGTAAAAATTCAAATCGTCGAGGAGATTGTAAGGTTAAATTTTTCAGCTCCAAACTGGTTCGCAACAATGTTTGAAGAGGGTCTTCGCCGATCAACTGCTGCCGAAACATGTCGGTCACCAGTGGCCGTACCTCATCGAGCAGATTCACCTCGGGATCAAACTTACGGCCTAATCCCTCCAGGTTTGCCAGTGCTTTGGCATACAATCCCAAGTTACTGGGCCAGCGCAAATCATTTTTACGAGCGGCTTGCAACACTTCATAAAACGCCTGACTAAAATTCAGCTCCGACAAACTCTGACTGTAATACTTTCGCAAGAGATAGTCGTAGTCGCTCTCTAATCGCATGAGGTTCACTGGCCGGACAGCGGTCGTTAGCTTGATCGTCAGTTGACTACAGCGTTGGGCATCCGACCCTACAATCGCCAGAATCATCTCCGTCAATAAATCTTGAGTTCGTGGATCAAGCCGACCGACCATACCGCAGTCGAGCAGAGCAATGCGCCCATCGTTGAGATAAAACACATTCCCTGGATGGGGATCGGCATGGAAGAACCCATCAATGTAGAGTTGCTGAAAAAAGACGCGGAAGAGGAGCTGTGTAATGGCTCGCCGTTCAGCATCGACATCACCATTGTGTCCAATGCCCTTGAGGTCAGCCGTTAGAATCGGAACCCCTTCTAACCACTCCATGACTAATATTTTTTGACTAGTGAGATCCCAGTTAATGGCGGGAACTACTAGCTTCTCTGGATCAAACCAACGACTCTTGGAGAGATTTCGTCGCAGTAAATCTGTATATTTTGCTTCTTGGTTAAAGTCCAGCTCGTCTTGAAGAGCCGATGCAAACTCATCGGCTAATGACACCACGTCATAGTATTGGCCAAAGTTGGTGCGTGAGACCAGCTCTGCGATTGTCCGAATCAGTGCAATATCTTGTTCAACAATAGATTCAATGCCAGGACGCTGGACTTTAATCGCGACGGCTTTGCCATTTTTAAGCACAGCACGATGAATCTGGGCAATAGAGCCAGCGGCGATCGCCGTTGTATCGATGGTCGTGAATACATCGTTAATGGGTTGATCTAATTCTTGTCGAATGACGGTTTCGACTTCGCTCCAGGAAATAGACGGGACATTGGCCTGTAAATCAGTCAGCGCATTGATGTAGTCAGGGGAGAGTAAATCGGGGCGAGTACTCAACAATTGCCCCAGCTTGACGTAAACCGGCCCTAGTTCGGTCAGCACATTCCGGAGAATGGCTGGAGGCGGTAATTCGGGTTCACCTGTTTTCCCACTCCCCAAGAGCAGTCGCATGTAGTCCCACCCGTTGCGGAACACGACTTCGATAATTTCGCGCTGACGAGCGCTTGCTTGGGTAATGCCTGATAACACAAGGCCTCCTAGTAAGAGCACGAGAACAGTACGGTGAAAAGATTACAGAAAATGTCACGAAGGCTGAGGCAATAGACGCGAGCACTCAAGGTGTCATATCCTGAGGGTATCTACCGTATACATAGCACCATGAGGGTATGACTCAACTCAAGGCACCCGATGTTTACCGCCTATGACGTATGACGGTTGCTCAGGATATGTTGCTTCAGTTCTTGGAGATGAACGGCTCCTCTTCAAGAACGTGCATGGGTTCCATAACGTCAGGCACAGGTGCTGTGTGACCTTCGGTGCAGCAGTTTCAATGCAGCACCGCCAATTGACTCATCCACATCAATCACGAGACCAAGATCCGCGAACACGCTGTCTGTCTGAATAAGCGACAACCGCGCATCAATCCTTTACATTATGTCGTTTTATCGGAAAACCGTGGAACTTAGACTAGACGCTAAGATAGCGGTAGACGCCACCTGCTGATGACGTCTACCGCTATCGTGATGACCGAGCTGATGCCGATAGGGTATTTAATTGCAGATTTTACGAACGAAGAGCCTGAAAAACTTGCCCATAGTCTAATGTCAATGGCGATCGCCTAAATCTTATAAGCGTTATGAACCCTAGAACCTTATGAACCCTATAAAAGGTCAGCGTACTCTGGGTTTTCCTTCAGCACCTTCAACACCTGCTTAATTTCTTGGGTGCGGTGCTTGTCCACAATGAGGGTTGCTTTCCCATCACGCACTACCACCACATCTTCGAGGCCAATCGTAACGACGAGTTCCGAATCATCCGTGTTGTAGATGATGGCGCCCGATGTATCTCTGCACACATGCTTACCCAGTTCGACATTAGGCTGATCCGTATTCTGCAATCGCTCAATGGCATTCCAGTCCCCAAGGTCATCCCAGGTAAAGGTCACGGGCAACACACAGGCACGGTTTGTTTTTTCCATCAGCGCATAGTCGATGCTGATTTTAGGAAGCTTTGGATAAACGGCGGGGCCTTCTGTTTCTAGCATCTGCATCAACTCAGGAGCGTACGTCCGTAATTCTTCCAACGCCACGCCCGCTTGGAAGATAAACATGCCGCTGTTCCAGCTAAATTTGCCGCTGTCGAGGAATGCTTGAGCGGTTTCCTGGTCGGGTTTTTCGGTAAATCGGGCAACCTGAAAGGCATCGAGTCCATTGAACTGACCAATGGACGTTCCTTGTTCGATGTAGCCGTAGCCCGTTGATGCATAGACAGGACTAATGCCGAGGGTGGCGATCGCCTGTTTCTCAATGGCCAGAGCTTCGGCAGCTTCTAGCGTGTGCTGAAATTTATCCGGTTCTCCAATCCAGTGATCCGCAGGGAAAAACCCAATCACCGCATCATCACCGTGGCGCTTCGCAATTTCTAACGTCGGCCATGCCACGGCGGGAGCGGTATCTCGACCTTCCACCTCGACCAGAAGATTGGCTGCGGGTAAGTCAGGCAATTGCTCTTTGACCCCTGCTTCGAGGTGAGAGGCCGTAATCACCCACAAGTTATCCCAGCCTCCAGCCAGAGACAACAGCCGCTCAGCCGTTGACTGTAAAAGAGTCAACCCACTTCCATCTAAACTCAAAAATTGCTTGGGTCGTTGCTTTCGGCTCACAGGCCAAAAGCGTTCCCCCTTCCCCCCCGCAAGAATCACTGGAATCATCGGATCGAACTCCTCGACATTGTCCGCTCCATCATAGATTCTCCTGCCAAGGATGCGCGGCAATAACGGATGAAATTGACCAGATTTTCACGAAAAAGAATCTGTTTAGTTACGTTTGTTCTGCCTCGTAGGTAAAAAATCGTCGGAAAACCCCGACTGTCTTGAAGTGGTAGCCGGGTAGATTGTCGGCAGACAACGAAAGACTGGGCGGCAAGACCTTATCGATGAGGTCACCGGCGGATAAATCTGTTGTGTAGAGACTAACAACCACAAAATTCTGGCGCTGAGTGCCCTCCTCTACGAGTTCTTCAATCCACTCTTGATTATCTGACAACAATGATTCACAGGCATTGGCTAAAAATGGAGGGGCTTCTTCACAAACGCGCTGATTCACCTGCTCGCTCAATTGCTCGACCGCGTATTGTTCGTAAGCATCTTGGCCTGGATTAGTAGCCGCCATGGCGACCCCGACTCCGGCGATCGCCATGAGAAACAGAAATGAGCCAATTTTCAATACGTTCATGCTACTCACCACCGCATTCACCCTGCTAAGCCTATCGCTTTTCAAGCCAGATTGAGTCAGAACTGTGTCGATTTCGTTAGAGCAGAGGTATCCCTCGTGGCGAGAAGAATCTCTCAATAGTTGTATGAGCAAGATGCAACATGGTTAAGAGAAATGCTACAATGGCGGTCGCTATGGCGAGCGTAGCCAAGGGGTTAAGGCATCGGATTGTGGTTCCGACACTCGGGAGTTCGAATCTCCTCGTTCGCCCTTAAATTTAGATAAGGTTCACCATCCTCTTTTAGGCTTATTAACGTAAGCCTGAAAAAATTTGACGGGATGATGGAGCACTCCGCGCTCCATCATCCCGTCTTAACATCAATAAGTAGACATAAGGTGGACATAATAAACAGTGCGATGCTGTAGGGTGCCGTTAGGCGAAGCCGTAACGCACCATCCCGCGAGCCTAAAACCAGCTCAGGACTGTTATCCACCACTCCAAAATTCAAAATTGTCTACGCAGCCCTTTCTTCTGAAGTTTCGTCTTCCCGCGCCTTCAGCCGACTCACGGTGCTGCGGCGAATGCGCTCGCTCTTGCGGACGCCCCCAGCCATTTCATATTCGCGGCTGTCTTTGCCGTATTTGTAGGCAATGGCGGTCAACATCTGGTCAGACAAATCACCCAAGTGTCGCTCCAGGTCTTTGATTTCGACTTGAGAGGAGTCAATCAGCGCAAGAGCCGTGTTGTAGGCGTCGATTTTGCTGCGGAGGAGGTCGATTTGCTCCGTGAAGTTTGCAAGGCTACGAGCATCGCCCAGGTTCATCGTTGAGTCAACGGCACGTAAGCCAGCAGCGCGGATTTCAGCTTTTTCGAGGATACGTGAGGAACGTTTGCGACGAGGCATAGGAAGGTCTCCTTTAAAGACTGTGAGTGTGGATTGGTATCTTTAGCATGGCTGATGATCAACGGTTTTCGGTTCAGAGGATCGCGCACATTAGCGTTTAGTTTCAGCAAAGTTTTGCAGGGATGGCGGGTGATTGTGCTGCCGCGCCATACGGATCGGGCGACTTGCAGCAATAAACATGTGCAAAATGCTTGATAGATAAGGTGTTCACAGAAATGAGATGCCATGAACATTTCTATGAACTTTGCCTCAGCTTTAACGGGTGTGACGACCGTTGTAGCAGTCGTTACGACGGCTTCATGGTTCATTAGAACGGCTTCCGTAGTCGTGCCGACAGTGAGTGAGGTGGCAAGGGCGGCGAGTGGTGTAATGACGACGATCCCTGGTGTAGTGACAGCAATACACCCTGTGGTGATGATCATTATCGCTACCGTTAGGTCAGTGCTTGTTGACGTTGCCCCGGTTGCAGCAGTCGTTACGACCCTGTGGAATCATTTGATCAAAGTATAAAGACGAGCACTGTCAAGGGGAAAAGACTGCTAAAACTGAACCGATGGCCCCATTAACCGTGAACCGATGACCCGAGATGACCTGCTCGCGCTGATTGACCAAGCTGCCGCTGAAGGCTGGACAGAACTCGATTTAGCGGGCGAAAACGTGACGGAATTACCGCCCAAAATCAGCAAGCTAACTCAGCTTACAGTGCTGATCTTAGGAAAATATGATGAGACAAAGGGGCGATTAGGCAATCCACTGAGGGCGCTGCCGCCCGAAATCGGACAACTCACTAGCTTACAATCGCTCTCCCTCAGCTATACCCAACTAAGTGCGCTGCCATCTAAAATCGGCCAACTTACCAACTTACAATCGCTCTCCCTCAGCTATACCCAACTAAGTGCGCTGCCATCCGAAATTGGACAACTGACGAGCTTACAATCGCTCTCCCTCAGCTATACCCAACTGAGTGCGCTGCCGTCCGAAATCGGACAACTCACCAGCTTACAATCGCTCGTCCTCAGCGATAACCCACTGAGTGCGCTACCGTCCGAAATCGGACAACTGACCAACTTACAATCGCTCGTCCTCAGCACTAACCCACTGAGTGCGCTACCGTCCGAAATCGGACAACTGACCAACTTACAATCGCTCGTCCTCAGCACTAACCAACTGAGTGCGCTACCGTCCGAAATCGGACAACTGACGAGCTTACAATCGCTCGTCCTCAGCGCTAACCTACTGAGTGCGCTGCCGTCCGAAATCGGACAACTTACCAGCTTACAATCGCTTGACCTCAGCGCTAACGAACTGAGTGCGCTGCCGTCCGAAATCGGACAACTGACGAGCTTACAATCGCTCGACCTCAGCGCTAACCAACTGAGTGCGCTGCCGTCCGAAATCGGACAACTGACGAGCTTACAATCGCTTGACCTCAGCGCTAACGAACTGAGTGCGCTGCCGCCCGAAATCGGACAACTCACCAGCTTACAATCGCTTTACCTCAGCTATAACGAACTGAATGCGCTGCCGCCCGAAATCGGACAACTGACGAGCTTACAATTGCTCTACCTCCGCGCTAACCCACTAGAAGATCCCCCGCCCGAAATTGTGACAGAGGGCACCCAACGCACTCTCAACTACATGAGGCAAAAGCTCGAACAGGGAACTGAGCCACTGTATGAAGCGAAGTTTCTTATCGTGGGCGAGGGGGGCGCGGGAAAAACCTCGTTGTCGAACAAGTTGATTGACCCGAGCTATGAGCTGGATGCCCAGCAAGTCTCTACGGACGGAATTGATGTCATTCCATGGAGCTTTAAGTTACGCGATGGGGCCTCCTTTCAAGCCAATATTTGGGATTTTGGTGGACAAGAAATTTACCACGCCACTCACCAGTTTTTTCTCACCAAACGCTCCCTCTATGCCCTTGTGGTTGATACCCGCAAAGACAATACTGACCTGCACTATTGGCTCAGTGTCATCAACCTATTTAGCGATGGCAGCCCCATTCTCATCATCAAAAACGAAAAAGATGACCGTCCCTGCGAGGTCAACGAACGTCAACTTCGCGGCGAGTTTCTCAATCTCAAAGAGGCCCTCGCCACCAACTTGAAAACCAATCGTGGTCTGGATGGTATTCAACAGGCGATTCAGCAATCCATGACAACATTGCCCCACGTGGGCATGGATTGGCCGAAAAAATGGGCCGAGATTCGACGATCCCTAGAGGAAGAGGCGAAGACGAGTAACTACATCAGCTTGAGTGCGTATACAGCCCTCTGCAAACAACACAGCTTAACCCAACGAACCGATCAGCTCCAACTCAGCGACTATCTTCATGACTTAGGCGTGTGTCTGCATTTCCAGGACGATCCACTTCTGAAGAAAACCATCATTCTTAAACCGGAATGGGGAACAGACGCCGTTTACAAAGTCTTAGATACCCAAGCGATCATTGCAAACTTAGGCCGATTTACCCGCGACCAGCTGGACACTATCTGGAGCGACGATACCTATGTCGACATGCAGGGTGAGCTATTGCAGCTCATGCAAAACTTTAAGCTCTGCTACGAAATCCCCGGTCTGCCACAGCACTACATTGCTCCGCAGTTGCTTTCTTCCGATGCACCGGACTATCCCTGGGATGACCAAGCCAACCTCATTTTTCGCTATCGCTACGACTTTATGCCCAAGGGTATCCTCTCCCGCCTCATTGTCGAAATGCATCGATTCATCGAAAATCAGACGTTGGTCTGGAAGACGGGTGCCGTCTTCACTAACGAAACCGCTAGAGCTGAAGTGATTGAACATTATCCCAAAAAAGAAATCCGCATTCGCGTATCGGGCAGCGACCAAAAACGCTGGCTCTCCGTCGTCACCTACGAGCTAGAAAAGATTCACAGCACCTACGAACGCCTCCAATACAAAGCCCTGATTCCCTGCAACTGTTCTGAGTGCAAAGGCAGTCAAACTCCTCAAACGTATCCCTATGAAGGACTACAACGCCGCCTGCAGAAACAGAAGTACATTATGGAGTGCGAACAAAGCTTTGAAAAGGTTGATGTCCGACGCCTGCTTGACGATATCCTATCTAGGGCGATGAGCTATGAAGCGATGAATTCGCTCGATGACCGTGGTTCAGAAGCACGGGAGAAAGTTATTATTCAGCAAGGCTTGCCCACGATTCCAAACATTGATCCAATCATCCGAAACACGCCACTCCAGCTTTATCCACAACCCAATTCACAATCCACAGCCAAAGAAGTCTTCATTTCCTATGCGTGGAGAGGCGAAAGCGAAGATATCGTCAACCAAATTGATGACACCTTCAAACCTCTGGATATCACGCTCATTCGCGATAAACGAGATCTTGGATTCAAAGACCGCATCAAAGCCTTTATGGAGCAAATCGGACAAGGAAAAGCCGTCATCGTTGTGATTAGCGATCGATATCTCAAATCTGAAAACTGTATGTTTGAGCTAGTCGAAATCGCTAAAAACGAAGGCTTCTACGATCGCATTTTTCCCATCATTCTGGATGACGCAGACATCTACAAACCTGCTAAACGCATCCGCTACATCCAACATTGGGAACATGAAATTGCCGACTTAGATGAAGCGATGAAGACAGTTAACGCCGCCAACCTGCAAGGCTTCCGCGAATCCATTGACCTCTACACCAATATTCGCAACACCATTGCCGACCTCACCGAAACCCTGAAAGACATGAATGCGCTCACACCTGAACGTCACACCGAGTCAAGATTCAAGGAACTGATTGAAGCCATCACGCAACGACTAGAGAGCGACATCTAGGGTTCTCAAATCTCTTCGGGGCATTTCCATCGTCTCCATCCCCAAACACCGTCATCAAGGAGTTACAAGTTAAAAACATACCAACCTAGGGGCCGCACAGCTGTGCGCCCAAATCCAACCGTAGGGGTGCACAGCCGTGCGCCCAATATACCAACCGTAGAGGTGCACAGCCGTGCGCCCCAATAGCAATCATTCCTGAAGCCAGTAGGTTATTGCATCGAATATTGCATTGCCAATCCCTTATCAAATCATCGTCATGCCCCACGTTGTGGCCGTGCATCGTACCTTGCGCAACCGATTGCACCGGTAATGTTCGATTTCGATCCACCCGTCTCATCAAGGATTCAGGACTATTTTTTAGGATTATAAGCACCATTACGACACCCAAGAGCAAATCCCTTTTGGCATCAAGGACGTCAACAGAGCATCGCGATCGCACAGCCATACAAAAACCAGGCAAAGCCCATTCATGGGAGGTGATGGCTCTCTTTCCAACAATTCTGCTGAACTCAACAATTAAGTAGATGGCCAGGTAGTGCATTTTAGTAAAGGACAGAGGAAATAGCGGGATGTGCAGACTCAATGAGCCGCTCCTTGACTAAGCGATTATATTCGTGGATGAACGTCCAGATCGCACCAATATGGTTCTCTAACTTCTTTGAGAACGACAAA
>JBCCWF010000121.1:0-15062 GCA_039194035.1 Cyanobacteria bacterium P01_E01_bin.6
CCGTTAATCGCTTATAATTAAATTCTTAAAAAGGATTCTCAAAATCGATAATGAATGAATGCTCAATCAAATATGAAACACCGATGATTGGTTGGTAGTAAACCGATTTAGCGCGATCGCCATCTCCCCAAAATCGAACACGGACGCAGCTTTGTTAGGGTGCGGAAATTAATGGATAGGTGTCTTTGGGTGATGCGGCCCATTCCCAGGTGGAGCCTGCATAGTTTTCAGCGGAGAAGCCTAAATCGACGAGCACTGCAGTGACCCAAGCAGATCGCACGCCTCCAGTGCAATAAGCAACAATGGGCGTCTCGCTAGATATCCCGTGGACTGCAAGCATGGATTCCAATTCATCGCGAGGCAAGAGTAAGCCGTCCTCAGAGAGAAATTCTTTGAAGTAAAGGTGGACAGCCCCCGGAATGTGCCCCCCTCTGGTTTCTCCGTAGGGTGTTTGCCCTTGGTATTCTCGCTCTTCTCGTGTGTCGATCAGAATGGTTCGTCCATCATTCAGACGTTGTTTGAGATGGTCTTGGTTAACTTGCCAGCGATCGCCCAACTGAGCAGTAAAATCACCTGGATGATTCGCGACGGTAGCCGTTATCCCAATGGACGATTGAGCACCAGCATCAATCAGAGCCTGAACACCACCATCAACCCATACCGCCTGCTCATGCCCTAGGACTCGAAGCATCCAAACAATCCGTCCTTCTTCTCCCCACCCCTGAAGCGGATCGCCATATACAACGACAGGAACATCGTTCGAAATACCCAGACGTCTTAGGTTTGACTCTAAAACGGAGATATCCGTGATTAGTTTGCCTCGATGCATAGCTTCCGATTGAGAAAAGTCTTGCCATTGTGCCGATACCGACCCTTGCAGCTTTTTGGCCAGTGGATTACCTGATCCTCTCGCGTCGATTAACGTGGCACCTGTCGAAAGCAGATGAACCGCTTCGTGAGCTGTGACATGCCATCGTTGACTCAGTGCATCAGGCGACAGGACTTGGGACAACTCGACATCAGATACTGCTGTTTGGTGAACGGAGATCGGCTTACGAAAAACCTGTCGCTCTATCTGAACAACAGCCATCATCGCGACAACGAGTCCGATACCAATGACGAAAGTGGATCGCATAAAAATCTCTCAGATAAATGAACTTAGATAAACGAAAATTAACCCTCGTCCAGTTATCGACCGCGATCGCGCCGCCGTTTCGATGTGAGTTCGCGGCTCACCACAATCGACCATTTATCAACCATCGTCATCATCGCATGCATCTCTGGTGACGCTTTCGACTGCCAACCCAGTTCTGCTATCACATCATTAAACGTCCGACCCTTCGTCATGCGATAAGCAATTTCCTCGATTTCTTTCCATGTGAGGTCACTTTCGACGAAAGCTTTTGCCATCGTAATTAAGAGGTGTTCGTAATCGTTGCCTTCCTCTTGGGTCATCATGGTGTGGGGAATATCCAGCACCCGATCAAATCGGTGATACCAGCAGTGAGGTTGATAGTCGAGGGCTGATTCAAACATTCGCTGATGATCAAAGTTGCCGACGGCCTTGTCACTCTCGCTAGAAATAATAAAGAAAGGAGCCGCAGACTTGCCTTTGCGTGCTTTTCTGAGATTATATTTGCCAATGTTAAGAATGGCCCGCAGTGCCATAATCTCAAAGCCGCGATAGCTCGGCCCGTTCACGTTTGTCCATTCAAAATAGGTGCCCAAGGTCTGCACAAACAGATCAATGACTTTGCTGCTGCTGCTGAGATAGGGGGCAAACAACAAGGCTCGATCCACCAACTCTGGTTTTTCTAACGCTAGCCAAGTCGCCAAGGTGCCGCCACCGGAGAGTCCACCAATAACGACGCGATCGCCCATGAGCTTGGCCAGCTTCAGCCAGCGCAGAGCAAATTTTAGATAGGCTTCAGGTTCTGTAAGAAGCGGCGGTGGATTATCTTTGCTCCAGTCTCCGGCCTGCCCATGACCTGGCATCAGGGGAATTAAGACGTTATAGCCCTGCCGATAAAAAACGTCACCCATGGGGGCAAACTGGTAAGGCCCTGCGGTGAAGCCATGAAAAAACAAGCAGACCTTCGACGTAGGCGTCGGGTGCAGCATAAACCGCGATCGACAGGCTTCGTCTAGCAAAGGCAATACATCCTCGTATGCCTTCACCTTATTGGGAAGTGTGGCTGTAATTTTGGAATAGTCTTCGAACATGTCTGCAACTGACACACGACTGACTAATCATCGTAGCGTCGATTTCTACAGATCCCGGTCGTTCTTTGCCCAAGGATTATAGAAACTCAACAAAACCAGACAGACTGGAAAACGAGTGATCCTGCATCAAATCTAGTGTGGAAAACGCCTGGGCACCGTTTCCTCGTTGTAATTTTGAGACGTTTGCCCAGTGATGTATTGAATTCTCGATAATAATAAGCTATCGACTGTAACCATCTGTAATCAACAGGTACGCTACTATGGAATGCAAATGAGATTGGTATAAGTAGCTTTGTCATGGGGCTGTGGAATTGTCAGGTTGTAAGATGTCTCCGACAAGAGTGGCCGCCATGCGCTCTTACAGAAATCTCACTCGATGGTGAGATGTTGTCAAATGGCAGATGCTTGAGGGGTAGACCCATTGGTGCTAGGGCAGGGCGATCGCAACAGTAAGGTAACGCTATGAGTTTGGTTGACCGCATGGCTCGTTTGGTTCGAGCAACAGTAAATAGCTGGTTGGACAAGTCAGAAGACCCTGAAAAAATGCTCCAGCAGGTTGTCACAGATATGGACAATGACCTGATCTCTCTGCGACAGTCTGTTGCCCAGGCGATCGCCACCCAGAAACGGACAGAGCGTCAGGCCTCTCAATCCAGTTCTGTCGCCGAAGAATGGTATCGGCGGGCAGAACTTGCCATTAAACAAGGAGAAGATAGCCTGGCGAAGGAAGCCCTTGCCCGTCGAAAAGCCTATTTAGAAACGGCAAATGCTCTCACGGCTCAACTGGATGAACAAGCCAATGTGGTAACCGAGATGAAAGCCAACATGCGAAAGTTGGAAGTAAAGTTGTCGGAGGCAAAAGTCAAGCGAGACATGTACATCGCTCGCGCTCGATCTGCGAAAGCATCTCAGCAGTTAAATGAGATGTTGGGAGGCATGGGTACTGGCTCTTCGGTTGCCTTTGAGCGGATGGGAGAACGGGTCGCTGAGATGGAAGCTAAAGCTGAGGCGATCGCCGAACTCAACAGCGATGGATTGGAAAAGAAGTTTGCGGCGCTAGAAGGTAGTGGTGATCTGGATGCTGAACTGGCTGCCCTAAAAACCAAGCTGGCATCGTCTGATGATCGGCAACTGCCGTCTAGTGGATCGTCCAACTAAATCCAAACCAGCCACTAAATCCAAACCAGGTTGATCACTAGCGCTGGCCATCTAGACAAGGCCTACCTAAGGAATGAAAATTAAAAAGCCTCCGAGATATTCTGCTGAGGATTATGGCCGCGTCATGCCCCCCAACAGAATGCTTTACGGTTCTATTTCATCTCTATTTCTAAGCCACCGTTTTCTAAGCCACCGTAATTAAGCTATATACTGCTGCCATGCTTCACCCCAAGGATGCTGAGTCCAAAATCTTAAGTCTGGTACACCCATTTCATAACCAGAGAGATGTTGAAACCATTACTCTACTATCTGCACACGGGCGAATCTTGGCTCAAGACGTTGTCAGCCAGCTTGATTTCCCCCATTGGGATAATTCTGCAATGGATGGGTATGCGGTGCGATTCGAGGATGTGAAAACCGCGAGTCACGATCACCCCGTTATCCTGACGGTCGTTGAGGAAATTCCTGCGGGGCGTCAGCCTCAACAGGTAGTGCACGCTCACCAGACTGCCCGCATCTTCACCGGGGCCATTGTGCCGGATGGAGCTGACACCATTGTCATTCAGGAGAATACCGATAGAACAGGCGATCTTGTCACCATTTATGATGCGCCAAAGCCCAATGCCTTTGTTCGTCACAAAGCAGCATTTTACCAAGCAGGTGCATCGCTGTTGCCAGCGGGTACTGTCTTGAACGCGCCAGAAATTGCCGTTCTTGCGGCGGCTCAATGTTCTCAGGTAACAGTTTATCGACGCCCAGTTGTGGCGATTCTTTCCACTGGAGACGAACTCGTCGGAATTGATCAGCCTCTCCAACCGGGGCAAATTGTCGATTCCAATCAATATGCGCTGTCAGCATTGATTCAATCCTATGGAGCGATTCCCAAGGCTTTTGGCATCATTCCTGATAATCCTGATGCACTGAAAACATCCATCGAATCTGCGTTGGCAGATGCCGACATTATCCTGTCATCAGGAGGGGTGTCCGTTGGAGACTACGATTATGTGGATCAAATCCTGGAAACACTAGGGGCCACCATTCATGTGCGCTCTGTTGCCGTAAAGCCTGGTAAACCCTTGACGGTTGCCTCATTTGACTCAACGCTTTACTTTGGTCTACCCGGCAATCCCGTTTCAGCCCTAGTCAGTTTCTGGCGGTTTGTTCAACCTGCGCTGATGAAGCTATCTGGATATCCTGGTTCGTGTCGCCCAACGGTTGTCAAGGGGCGATCGCGCCATGATTTACAAGCAGGTGGTAAGCGTGAAACCTATTTATGGGGACAGGCGCATTTAGTCGATGGCGAATACGAGTTTACGCTTGCCGGAGGCAGTCACAGTTCTGGCAACTTAATTAATCTAGCGTCAACAAACGCGCTAGCGATCGTCCCCATCGGTCAAACTCACATTACGGCAGGAAACGACATATCCATTATGATTGTGGGTCGCCCCATGTAAGTGATAGCCAGAGTCAGAATAAAGTCCAGTGCACTGGATATTCGTCGTTGATTTGCTTGTCTAACACCAAGCTACTGATGTGACCCTAACGTGACATCTTTCTTGAAACGGCAAGGGCTGTTAGAATGATGAACCGATTCATACATGCCGATGTGGCTCAGTGGTAGAGCACTCGATTCGTAATCGAGCGGTCGCGGGTTCAAATCCCGCCATCGGCTTTTAGTCAAAAGCTCTGGAAACACTTGGATTTCAAGAGCTTTTGATTGATGGGGGCTCCAAGCTTCTAGTAATCGAATAGTACAAATTTTCTAAATTTTGGTCGTATTTTGGGAAGTTCAGACAGTTTTTTGGGGTAGATTTGGGGTAAATCTATATGCGTTACTCCAAACTTCTCATGACCTCCCCAAACTCTTCACATACAAAGCGACAACGTAAAAGCAAAGGTACTGTACAGATCAAGAACTCCAATGGTCGCCTGCAACTTGTATTTAGCTGGCAGGGCGAACGGTTCTATATGAGTGTTGGTTTGCCTGATACATCTCTGAATCGAAAGGGAGCTGACCGGATTGCAAAACAGATTGAGCTTGATTTTGTATCTGGAAACTTTGACCCAAGTCTGGACAAGTATCGACCTCAATCAGTGATGAAGGTCAAAGAGCAAGACATTACCCCAAAAACTACCCCAAAACTCAAGACGCTATGGGAGCAATATATGGAATACAAATCGCCCCATGTTTCTCCCAAAACAATCAATGGAACCTATGAACCTGTGGTTGCTCATCTGAAGCGATGTAAAACGGATGGGCTTCAAGAGCCTCTCAAATTTCGTATGGAGCTACTGCAAGCAACGACTGAATCTCAAGCACGTCGAACGCTGATGCAACTTTCTGCAGCATGCAAATGGGGCATGAAGCATTCCATGATTGAGGCAAATCCTTTTGAGGGCATGTATAAGGAGCTAACTCCAACTAAACCTTCTCCGCCCGTGTCATTTTCTATTGAAGAACGTGATCGCATCATTGAAGCATTTGAAAACGACAAGCGCCCTGGCATGACCTACCGACACTATGCGCCATTTGTGAAATTTCTCTTCTGGACAGGTTGCCGACCCTGCGAAGCGATTGGTCTTCGATGGAAAAATGTTGCTGACGATTGTAGCCGAGTGCACTTTTGCGAAAGTATTGTCGAAGTATCAGGTCGACTGGAACGACGTTATGAAGACAAAACGGCCGTTAAACGCTGGTTCAGCTGCACTGAGCGTTTACAAGTTCTCTTAAAAGAAATTAAGCCAGAGCAACCTGAACCGGATGATTTAGTGTTTCCATCACCAAAGGGTAAAGCAATGGTTGAAAGTAATTTCTCTGATCGTGCTTGGTCAAAAATTCTAACCAAGCTTGGATTGGGAAATAAACACGGAATCAAAATGACTCCTTATAATTGTAGAGATACCTTTATTACTCTTCAAGCTACACAGGGCAATTCTTCTACGACAATTGCTCGATGGGTTGGGAACTCAAGTAAGGTAATTGAAGAAAGATATCTCGACAAAATTAAGCTGGATCACTTAAGACCAAGTGATGTTTAAGTCTCACTGAAACGACTAGAGAATTACAAATCAGCTACTCCAATTCTTTAGAAATTTGATACATCAACATATCCAGAACTATATTAGCCATACAGTTTCGTCTTCGATCACAGTTTCGATCACAGGTTGTGGCGAAAGAATTCCTTAATATTTCTGCCTGCGAATCTCAACATGTTGATTGATGATGTTGTTAACAGACGCTACTCAGCGTTAAAGAGACATCGGATTAATCAATGAAAAAAGGTCGGTCTAATTTTAAAGATGTTCATGTTTAAGCACATAGAGATCTCTAAAAACCTTAGACAGCAATTTCTATAGAAGCTACCGACTGATGATTTGTCTGCATTCTCCTGTGTAAGATAAAAACGACAATTATTTTGTTCCTGAATTTTAGAATTAGCGTTTTTCTGTGCTGTTGTTAGTACATGCTGGAATATTTGGATGCTTCTGCGAAGAATAAGCCATAATTGTTGTCGAGCAACGAAAATCGAGTATGGGTAAAGAGTATTTTGATGCCCGCGATTCTCAAGGGGCAATCAATAATCCACAAGGAGCGATAGAGCAGCAGATTGGCGATCGCCAATCTGCCAGTACCGATGGGGGTGACTATGCGGGACGCAATATTGATAAGCGTACAATCATCAATTTGATCGTTCCTGGCGGCGATACCGAACAGGCTTTAGCGAACCCTTCCCTTCAGAACCTACTGCATCAACTTAGCCAAAGTGGAAATCAAGGCGTCATAGAGCAGGCTTATCAAGCTGCCTTGCCTCCAGATGCTGAATTATTCCGCTCTAAGGTCACAGATAATTCTGACATTCTTGCTCAGCTTCAAGAATTCAATAAGTTAAGAGACTTCGTTATGCATTTGAGCGGGGATGAAACTGTTCCTGAACAACTCCGCCTGAAGCTAAAGGCAGAGCTTGACGGTTGCGAAACCCAGTCGGCTTCAGAGTCGCAGTCTTCCTCACCTTCAAGCGCTGGAAATGCAACGCCGAAACTGACTCCCTATTTGATGGTGGTGTTACAACCGACCTCAAATGACGGTCAGCTGTTAGTAAATGCGTGGCTAATCGCAGATGGTGCTGAAGCTACTTTACTCGATCAGTTTCTGCCTTTAGATTTGGAAGAGGCTCGGAAAGGCGCAACCTGCAGTTTGGCGGATGTGCCTAACATCATTGATCAGTTTCTGAAGAAAAGTCGCGAGCAGCTACGCGGGAAACACTATTGCCCCATTGCTCTCGAGGTCTTTTTGCCCCTGGAATATCTGTGTAGTGAGGTCGAGCGGTGGGAAGTATCCATTAGGCGCAACCGCATGCAGCCGCTCGGGACGCAACACCCCGTCATTGTGCGTTCTTACGAAAGATTAGAACTTGACTATCTTGATTATTGCTGGACGGAGTGGTGCGATAACTGGGAACAGATGAAGACACATTTGAGTATTGCTCCTTCCCATGAGCTGTTCGAGAAGCTGGAAGAGGTCGATAACTGCGATTGGGATGCCATCCTTTACGACTATCGAGAAAAAGTTGAAAAAATTGGCTTTATCATCCCTTGTTTGCCGAGTGAAGAGAAACAGGAAGCGCTGTTCAATGCGATGCTCGATGCTTCGGTACCGATCGCCATTTGGATACGAAAAGCCATTCCCGAATTTGATCACATTACCGAATTTACTGAGCTGTTGCAGGCTGGTCCACTCAAAGACTTGCCCGAGTGCATTCGCAAGCTTCGGGAACGAGCCCATGTTGAAAAGAAAGCGGTCGATACCGATTATGCCTACCACCTGTCTATCCTGTGGGAAGATCCAAATCGATTACCGCCTGATGTCATGATTCAGTTGCAGTCACCGGGATAAAGGACCACACCAAGCGAGCTATGAGTAATTGGAAGATCTTTCTGGGAAACCAGGAAACACCCCATAACCGACTAGAAACTCCGCCTGACCCTCCCGAATGGCGGCAGTTTGGGCGTGCTCAAGATGAATCCAGGTTTGATTTCGTGAGCTTGCCAAAAGCGGATACCGAGAAGACCGAGTTGCGGGGGCAATCGTTTCGGATTCCTGCCTCTCAGCCGGAAATCGTCGATATTGTGAATGCGGCTATCTATCTACGCAGACCGCTAATGGTGACAGGCAGACCTGGAACTGGAAAAACGTCGCTGGCCTATGCGATCGCCCATGAACTCAATCTTGGCCCCGTACTACTGTGGCCGATTACGGCCCGCTCGACCTTGCAAGAGGGGCTTTACCGCTACGATGCCATTTCTCGTTTGCAAGACGCCCAGGTAACGACTAATGCGGGTAGTAATCCTGCTCAGCCTCAGAACGCCCAGAGCGTGGGACAGTACATTCAATTGGGGCCATTGGGAACGACTTTACTGCCGATGAAACGCCCTCGTGTGCTACTGATTGATGAGATTGATAAGAGTGATATCAATCTGCCCAATGACCTTTTGAACATCTTTGAGGAAGGTGAATACGAAATTCGAGAATTGGCTCGTCTCAAACGAGAGGAAGACGAAAACCAAAAAGTTTCAGTCCGGACCTATGAACGAGGCGGACGAGCTACCGTAACCAACGGATTTGTCCGCTGCTATGAATTTCCGTTAATCATCCTGACCAGTAACGGAGAACGAGATTTTCCGCCAGCCTTTCTCCGTCGTTGCTTGAGGCTCAGAATCAAAGACCCAGATGAAACGGCCCTGACGGAAATCGTTAAAGCCCATTTCCACGATCGCCAAGACGTTTTGGATAAAGCACTACCGATTGTCCAAGAGTTTGTGAAACGGCGTCAGAAAGGCAGCCTTGCCCCGGATCAACTCTTGAACGCTATTCACTTGGTAACAGGCAAGCAAAATCCTACCGAGGAGGAACAGAAAACCCTGATTAACCTGTTGCTGAAATATCTCTCCAGCGCTGAGGACCAATGATAGAAGGACTGGTAACCGTCCTAGGCGTCAAACTCGATTTGACCGGCGAAGAAATCGCCGATGTGCTGTGGCTGGTTGCCCATATGCAAGAGCCTGATCAGGTGGTTGAAGAGGAAAGCCAATCGACTCAGGATACTCAGCCTACATCGGATGGCCATGATGCTGTAGCAGACAGACCTGAACCCCTAGTGGAGGAAAACGAGTCTCCTAAAGAAGCAACTGATTCATCAACTGAGGCCGAAGGGGAACTTTACCCTAAAGACGACAGACAGGGTTTAAACGATCTGTCGTTTCAAGTTCCGGATGCGCGATCGCTACGAGAACCCTTAGAACTCGCCAGAGCGCTTAAGCCCCTGCTCCGCCGAGTCCCTTCTAAGACGCTGGAGCCGGTTCTAGATGAAGAGGCGACTGTTCAGCGAATTGCGGATGAACGCATTTGGGCACCGGTTCTACAACCTGCTTTGGAACCCTGGCTTGATCTGATACTTGTAGTGGATGAAAGCCCGTCTATGCTGATTTGGCAGCGCACAGTTCTTGAGTTTCAGCGGATTCTGGAACGGTATGGTGTGTTTCGCAACGTCAGTACCTGGAGCTTAACGCCAGAAGGCGAGCACGATCTCAAACTGTGTCCGGGCCTGGGCAAGATTGCTCGTAATCAACGTCCCCACAGTGCCAGTGAACTACTTGACCCGAACGGTCGTCGCTTAGTGGTGGTTGCTAGCGACTGCGTGTCCCTGATATGGCAACAGAAAACGGTTTTGCCCCTGCTAAAACTCTGGGCTGAAAATGGTCCCTTGGTCATTGCTCAGATGTTGCCTCAGTGGCTATGGAATCGCACGGCTCTTGGAGTAGCTGCAGGGGCTGAATTTGCAGGACTTGAACCAGGAGTACCCAATAAGCGATTAACCACGAGACCACTATCGCGACGCAGCAAAGTCAATCTTTGGGAAAGTATCAAAATCCCGGTTGTTACTTTGCAGTCTGAGGAATTTAGTACTTGGGCTGGCATGCTTGCTGGTAAGGGCAATACCTGGGCAAAAGGCTTTGTTTATTCTCCCGAGAAACATGATGGGGCGGCAATTAGTCCGATCCGAGAAGTTCCAGCGAGTTTAACTGCCGAAGAGAGGGTGCAGCGGTTTCGCCTCACGGCTTCTCCGATGGCTAGAAAATTGGCCAGCCTGTTGGCCTCTGCTCCAGTTATTAACTTGCCCGTTGTCAGAATCATTCAAGATAGCCTGCTGAAAGAATCCAGACAGGTTCATGTTGCCGAAGTTTTTTTGGGTGGACTTTTAGAACAGGTAACTGAAATCCGAACAGATACAAAATCCTACAATGTGCAATTTGATTTCCTGAAAGGTGTCAGAGAACTGCTCTTAGAGTCTGTACCTAAAGCCGAAATCATTGATGTCATTAATGAGGTTTCGGCTTTTGTTGCTGAGAATGTTGGTTTATCCCTAGAAGAATTTGCTGCTGTTTTACGAAGTCCTGAAGAGATCGAAGATAAGACATCGGCTAATCAGGCTAGTCCCTTTGCCAGGGTTGCAGCACAAATTCTTAAGCGGCTGGGAGGGGACTATAGGATATTTGCTGAACAACTAGAGTTCTCTATTAGACAGCTCTCCATTAACAGTGAAGAATCCATATCTAAAATAGATGAGATTTTGGATGGTTCTATTAATAGTGTAAGTGAATCGACAGTTGTCGATGCCAATCCTGCCGAAGAGCAGAACATTATCAATATTGGAACTGGAGAAACCATAACTATCCAAAACTTTGGTGGTGTTGGTAGAGGATCGAGACCCAATATAGACATGGATATATCTGAAATTGACACCTTACAATTTGAAGGCTCAGGCTTTACTCCTGATAATCTTATCCTGAATCAAGAAGGAGAGGATTTAACCATCACATTTGAAGGAGTAGATAATACCAAGGTAACTTTGAAGGACTTTAGCTTGGATGATCTTGATGGTTTATCTGATTCAGAAAAATCATCTTCTGGAGACATTCTCTTTGATTCAGAAAATATCATTCGAGATGATTTTGATGTTCTCGGTACCCAACAATCCTCCAAACAAATATTTGGCACAGAAAGATTCACTCTTCTTGATTATTTGAAGTATGACGCTTCTGATTTGAATACTAATGAGGATAGCATTCATAGCCCCAGTGATGATGTTTTTATGCTGGGTAGCAGATATGAAGATGTGCTTGTGGGGGACAGAGGTGATGACACGAATATAGGCAGTAAAGGCGAAGACATACTCCATGGTGGCATAGGTGAAGATCGCTTTATCGTCACCTCAGATTTCGGTGCCGACACCATTACTGACTTTGAAGACCAAACTGTGCTGCAAGATGATCTAAAGCTTTCTGATTTGGAGAATGCAATATCAAATTTGTCATTTCTACAGCTCGATCAGTTGATTTTTGCCATAAATATCTCTCCGAACTTACTACCCTCACGATGGCATTCTAAAAAGGAGAAGCGCATACAAAGTATTTTAAGATGGGCTGAAAGCCCTGTGGGTTGTGGGCTAGAAGTCCTAACTCAATTAGCACTACGTCAATCTGCAACTGGCACTCCTACTCAGATTCAAGAACGTTGGGCTGTTTTTGAGGCATTATTGAATTTGAAACCGAGACAATTCGAGCAGCTAGTTTTTGCCATCCATCCACCTGCAGGTGCGATTCTCTCATCTAGACATCCTCGAGAACAGCGGATATCACTACTGCTAGAGTGGGCTGCAAGCCTTATCGGTTGTGGGCTAGAAACTCTAGAACAGTTTTTACGGTCACAGCCTACTGAGACTGCTGCCTCTATCCAGGTTCAACAACGCTGGGCACTATTCGAGTCGCTATTTGATTTGCAGCCAAGACAGTTCGATGAATTAGCTATGCTCCTCGGAACACCTGTAGGGAACATACCTCCTTTATCTGCTCCCAAAGAGAATCGGATATCAGCATTATTGGAATGGGTTGAAAGTCCTATTGGCTGCGGACTGGAATCTTTGGAGCTAGCTCTGCGTAGGAGCATCACCACATCAGGGTCTGAATTGACTCCTGTTCATATTGCATCAAACAAGAGTGCTAGTTCCTCATTACCTAACTCTGTTGAATCAACAAGTACAGTTCCTTTTGCAACCGCGCTTAATACCAACCCGCCTCAAGCGCGAATGCTTTTATTTAATTGGCTTTCTAGCTTACCAGAGCCACAATTTGAAGAGGTTGTTTTTGCTCTTCAGCCGCCACAGAGCATTGTACCTTCTGCTTCAGTCCCGCAAGGGCATAGGGTTGTTGAACTGCTCAAATGGGTTGAGAGGCCAGAGGGGATAGGGCTAGAATCTTGCGCTCAAATTCTGGAGGAGATCGTTTTTTAGCTTCTTTAAAGACCGCATTGCCAAACTGATAGGCTATGCCTTCCGCTAACTTGCCTGCTGAAACAAAGCTGCGAGCTGAGTCAATTGCGGATAATTATTAGCAAGGGTATCTATATCCTGAATAGCGGCATTGAGCTTCTCGCGTCTACGATTAGGTTGGCCATTTGCTTCTGCTTTGGTGGCAGCCTTCAAGGCTAGATTAACCCCTTGCAAATCATCGGCTAAATCATCTAGCCCTGCTGCCTTAGCTTTCTCTATCTGCTGAGTAACGTGTTTGCTGAGACTCTTCAAAGCTACAAAATCCTTTTCTGCAGGAGAAGTCGATGCAGTCTTATAAAGGTCACGCCCCGCAAAATCTCCCCCACCCGTGTCAAGCACTGTCGAATTTCCAAATTGCATCTTGACTGGCCCACTAGACTGATTAATGAACCCCTGAGAACCTGCTGCATTGATGTAGTCTCCTCGCTCAAGCACCTGCACATCCTGAATATTGCCTCCAGCCGCAAAATTTACCTTTCCACTCAGTATTTGCTGTAGTACCTGCTGACTCTCCGCAACTCCAACTTCACGAACTGCACCACCCAAAGCCGTAGGGCGATCATTCTCACCTAATCCCTCTCCAGGAGCCTGCCCCCTATGCAGCGCCACCGCTAAAACACCGACTCCCTTCTGAATCGTCAGTTCAGGTTCTTGCTCATACCCCAACATCCCAAATCGCCGCTTCACCTCCTCACTGACGGCTGTGTACACATACTCATATAAATCAAAAATACTGATATACCCGCGCCGATTCTGAATCGCTCGCCCCTGCAACCCATCAGACAACGCCTGAGCAAAAAATGTCAGCGCTGCTTTTTTCATAAACATGGAACGCTGCGTCTCTCGACAGGCCGTAATAATCACCCGTCCCTCACCCGTCCCCAGCAACGCTGCCGCTGTCCGGTCTGGCAAACGCTGTCCAATATCCTCAGCTTCAGATTTACCTCCCAGCGAATCCGGTGATATCTCCCCAGCGTGGCAGGCATTAAAAATCAGAAATACTCGCTTAGCCTTAATTGCTTTTATCTTCTCCAGCAGAGTCTTCTCATGGATACCGCTTCCAGCCACTACCTTCTTGCCCTCATTTATTTGGGTGTCGTAGGTAGTCAGGTGGTAGCCATCCTCCCCGTACTCCCCATGACCACTGTAAAACAGCAAAAACGTGTCATCTTCTGTCAGGTCAGTTGCCAGTCGATCTAACGCAGCTTCAATCCCTCCCCGCATCGCCGTCTCATCATGTAACAGCGTTACCTGCTCTTCCGGGTAGCCACAATAGCGCCGATTACCCAGCACCTCGGCCACTTCAATAGCATCTTCTACTGTGATCGGTACATTCATATTGGGCATGTGCTCATAGGAGCCCACCCCAATGACCAGCGCATATCCCTTATCAAATGACATCGTCCTTCAGCCTCGCTGTTAAGATGCTTCGTCTGCTTGAGATGGCTCAGTATACTCACAAAAGATATTCAGCCCCACCTTGACAAGGTAGAGCACCACAATGGTTGCGATCGCCGGGTTAATCGGCAACGTCGTCAAGCCCACCAAGTAAACGATCGCCCCCGTTAAAATTGATGCACTCCCCGGATTCTTGTTGTAATCCAAAATTTTTGAGCGAAAACCTTCATCCCCACAGAGTTCATCCCGCAATACTTTGAGTGTCACCTCCCACAGCGACTTGTCACCCGTCTCAGGTGTCCCCAAGTCACCCACTTGCTCTTGCCAAAGCTCTTGGAAGCTCGTTTCCAGATCGCCGTTGTGTTTTTCCAAAGTGGAAACAGCATCTTGCATACTGCTTACTTCTGGATAATCGGTGTTTTCTAGAAGTTGTCGTGTTTGGTGAACTTCGGCTAAGGAAAGTTGTATATCCATGGGGTCCAAAATGATTTGGGATACTCAAACGCTGTTAATCATAACTTCTCCTCAACAAGAAGGGCTAACAGCTTTAACACCCAGCCAACAATGTCAGTTAATTTGCAAGCCGAGTGACTCCCAAGACCTAGCCCCTGAGATGAATGAGCAATTTCTCAATCTCTAATAGGATCTGCTCAAATTCTTCCATATCTTTCAACCTCTGCCATAGATTTTCACTTTTGAGGTGTGCATTGATTTGCATCCATCGGTTCTTTAGGGAATCATTGCTCTCTTGATTCTGCTCATGCTTGACACTTTGAGTCTTTTGTTTGATTTGACTGATAGATAGCTGGTTATCAATCGCCTCCTTCAACAAATTCTTTCTCTGCTTCTGATCGTTCAAACGAGCGATCGCCTGAGCCTTCGTATACTCAATCCTCC
>JBCCWF010000122.1:0-14839 GCA_039194035.1 Cyanobacteria bacterium P01_E01_bin.6
AAACCAAAACCCCAAATCCTTTGCCGCCTGCGCAGGATTTGGAAGGTTATGTCTAGTTATGGATAGCTATTTATCTCCCCAATAGTCCACAGGGCTAGAAGGAAATGACACACCTTGTCAACAGGACGACGTCATCACTATTACGGAGAGATTTGTCTTTAAGGGTTGACTCTAACAGTTGTTTCTAAGATACGCACGTAGCGTTCTGAAATCACCGATATTCTGTGTGTGGATCATCGATTGACGTGCGAAATGTCACGCAAAATCACTCCTAGCATCACAGGAGTACCGTCGTATTATCACTGATGCCTGTCTGAAATCAGGACATACTAAGGCATCAAATCTACAGACCCGTATTTATTAATACGTAGTGAGTACGTAGTGAGTCGATGGCCAGACTCAATCCGTGGATTGATTTACCTGAGAGACCTGTTTCTGCAAATCAGGGTGTGGTTCTTTAACCATGAAGAACTCTTCACCAGTCACGTAATCCAACCTATTCATTACATTCATCTAGCGATTAATCATTTTCGGAAATCAGAATCTTACGAATCATGCAAATCATGTTGATTTCATTTCCTGGACTGAGCAAATTCATGGCCGATACCCATTCCGACAAGGTTTCTTCCCTAAATCCAGAGGCAACTCAGCCATCACGATCAGAGACGTCAGATCTCTTTAATGTGTTTCCAGACTGCTTAATCATGTGGGATGACAATGATTCGACTAAAGAATCCCAGACACCGTCACCTGATATATCAAGGGCTGCTCAATCACCCGTTCAGCAACCTCATCATCAGTCCGTACCTCCATATCCAAGTCACTTGCCATCAGCTGCCTTGAATACAAATCCTGGACAGGATCAACACCCCGTTCAATATCATGTTCATTACCACCCACGTAATGGCAATCGCCAAATAGCGGCCTTTCTGTCAGGCGGGGTGATCTTTTTCCTTGGATTTTTGTTGTTCTATTTCAAACCTCCACTTCCTGACTTGCTAGACAATAATGAGCCATCTGAGCAGGCACAGGCTGTGTTCGACAGATTGATGATGTAGCGCTCTCTCATAGCACTCTCTCAAAGAACCAAGTGAACCCCAATCTAATTACCTCGGAGGAATGACAACACAGTCATCCCTCCTGCTTTCTATACTGGAGGAGTACAGGGACGAGAAATAGCTGAGACTCAGATTAATGCGGGCAGTGCGACGATGCTGTCTACAGGTAAAAAGCTGGAGCTTTAGCTATGTCTCGGTTCTAAGGTGCGTTGGGTCAAGGGTTTTGTATGGTTCCAGATTCTAAGCTGATGGATGCGATCGCCGCACTCGACTATCGGGTGACGGTTGGCGATGTTGCGACTCAATCAGGATTGGCCGTTCGTCAGGCAGAACAGGGACTCTTAGCACTTGCATCAGAAGCAGGTGGACATCTCCAGGTATCAGAGACAGGAGATATTGTTTACCTATTCCCGAAGAATTTTCGTGCCATTTTGCGAAATGCATCCTTGAGCTTGCGGCTAAAGGCTTTGCGTCAACGTATCTGGGGGATACTGTTCTATCTCATCCGGATTTCATTCGGAATTCTGCTGATTGCCTCTCTTATTATTGTTGGCATTGCGGTGATGATGCTGGTGGTTGTCTATACCAGCCAGCAGAGTCGCAATGGCAATCAGCGTAGCAATAGCAATGGGCGTGGACAGTCACGAAGCCAGGTCTTTGGTTTTCCCTTTTCAGTTGTAGATTTGTGGCGACTCGATCACTATCGGCGTCGCGCCAGTCTGGGATATTTACAAAAACGGTCATCGGTGGGACGCTCGTCTGGTACGTCAGAGACGCAATCATCGATGGGCTTCTTAGAGGCCATCTTCTCGTTTTTATTTGGAGATGGTGATCCTAATGCAGATTTGGGCGATCGCCGTTGGCAGATGATAGCTGGCTTGATTCGTAACCATGACGGAGCGGTCACTTCAGAGCAATTGGCACCCTATCTCGATTTACCTTCGATCAATGACAGCAGCAGTTTTGATCCGGAAGATTACGTTTTGCCTGTGCTTCAAAAATTTAACGGACGCCCAGAAGTAAGTCCCACAGGAGGGCTGATTTATCATTTTCCGGCATTGCAAGTTATGGCAAAAGAGAACGGAACTCAGCGAGTGTCTGATTCTCTTCAGGAACGTCCGTGGCGTTTTAGCTTAGCGAGTCAAACTCAATTGACCTGGGCGGCAGGGCTGGGAGCCGTAAATTTGGCTGTTGTCGTCGCATTTGAGCTACTGTTTGACGAATCGTTGATGCAAGGGATTGGAGGCCTCATTGGTTTAGTAGAAGCAGGCTATTGGGTGTTCTTCGCTTATGCGATCGCCTTTTTGCTGATTCCTGCGGGTCGCTATCTGTGGCTTCGTAGGAAAAATCACACGATCGAACAGCGAAATCTGAGGCGTGTTGAGTGGGCCAGTCAGCTCGATCAGCCGTCCAGCGAAGTGAAAGAGAAAATGGCCTATGCGAAGACATTTACCGCTGAGACCGTTATTTCTGCTGACGATTTGGCCTACACCACTGAAATGGATTTAGCCACCCAGGAACTCCTCAATGCCGACACCATTGATCAAGACTGGCGGCAGCGACTAGAGAAACTTCTATAGGGTCATGATGTTTCCCTGAACAGGTTCTGCGATTCGTGATGATAAGTATCTGGACATCATTAAAACCAAAACCCCCAATCCTGTGCCGACCGCGTAGCGGTCGGCACAGGATTTGTAAGGATACGTAATTAGGGCCATCTACTTATTCATGATCATAATGTGCGCTGTCGATCAGCTGTGGGCGCGGCAGAATGGGACAATGTGTAATCGTTAATCATCGGAATTAGAGTATGTCAGTTCGGCGCCCAGATATTGTGTTCCTCGTGCTTGATACTCAACGGAGCGATCGCCTCTCCTGTTATGGGTATCCCCTCAACACCTCACCTCATCTGGATGCGCTCGCAGCTGACGCGACTCTGTTTCGCAGCGCCATTTCAGCAGCCCAATGGACCGTGCCGTCCCACGCATCGATGTTTACCGGGCTTTATCCATCTGCCCACCAAGTGTTGCAGTCCTATTCTGTGCTGCCTGACAACCTCACAACCCTGGCAGAGCGGCTGAGTGCTGGAGGCTATTTCACCGCTGGTTTTTGCAACAACCCTCTTGTTGGCGTCATCAATAATGGCTTAAGGCGTGGCTTTGATAGCTTTTTGAACTATAGCGGGTTGCTCACCTCCTATCCCAATCAGGCGGGTCGGCAGAAAGGATTGGTGGATCTCTACCGTCAATTTTTTAAGCGTGTCTTAGCGAAGGGCTTAGGCAAAATTCAGGATTCCTTTGCTCGCTCTGAGATGCTGCTATCGCTGTCCTTTTCGCCGTTGATGGTTCCCCTCTGGCAAACGGCTCTGAGCTTTAAGGGAAATACGGTCAAGTCATTGGATGATGCAGCTAACTTGCTGATTAATCGCCCCGGCGCAGATACGGATCAACCGGTGTTTACCTTCATCAATTTGATGGGGACGCATATGCCCTATCATCCACCCCGAAAGTATGTGGAGCGGTTTGCTCCCCACGTGCTGAGAGACAAAAAAGCTCGTCATTATCTACGGCAATTCAACAGTGATGTCTATGGGTGGCTAGCTCCGTTGATGGGTGCCTTGGACGACCATGAAAAGGCAACTCTAGACGGCATGTATGATGCGGAAGTGGCTTGTCAAGATGATCAACTGGGTGTCTTTTTCGAGCGACTCCAGGCGAGTGGCACGCTTGACAATACCCTGCTTATTATTTGTTCTGATCATGGAGAGCATTTGGGTGAAAAGCAGTTCATTGGCCACTCCATTTCGTTGTACAACGAACTCGTGAATGTTCCGCTGGTGATTCGTGATCCGAGTGGTGCCCTACCCCAAGGGAGTACTCGCGATGATGTTGTCTCGACGCGACGACTATTCCACACCGTGCTGACAGCGGCAGGACTCGCCAGCAATGAAGAGCGATCGCTCACGCTGGCGCATGACGCCGCCGTTGACCCGGAAAAGAACCAGGTTTTTTCTGAAGCGATTCCGCCTCAAAATGTGGTGAATCTTTTGCAAAAACGGCAGCCTGACCTGATTCGCGATCGCCACTGTGACCAACCTCGACGCGCCATTTGGCTGGGCAATCACAAGTTGATCGAAACGGGACAACAGATGCTCGAACTCTACGATATTTCTGAAGATCCGCGAGAGGATCTAAACCTGTGCAGCATCTTTCCAGAGAATGTCGAGGTGTTGCAAGACTGTCTCCAAGCATTCGTCGGCGATCATGATCAGTTTTCTAGCATGGCAGCGGGTCGTGCTCCTGGGTTTGACGACCCAGAAGTGCAGCAGCGACTCCGCGACTTGGGCTATCTAGAAGAGTAATCCTTAACTCTCTTCCACTGGGGAGCAGATATACTCGTCAAACCATTTCACCGCTAAGTCATCGATGGTGCCGTCGGTTTTCATTTGGCGCAGTATCTGATTCACCGATCGCAGCAGGGGTGACCGTTTCGGAAACGCGATCGCCACTCCAGCGGAGTCGTCGTTTTCGACCACTAGCCTGTTGAGCTTCCATCTGTGACGAATATATCGGTCGGCGATCGCCCGATCTAAAATGGCTGCACCAATCTCTCCGGCATTCAACGCTTTTATCAGCCCATTCGTATCATCAAACAAAACAATGTCGCTATTGGTCACCGTCTCAGCCAGCTGCGCATGAATCGTTCCGGGTCTAACTCCAATGCGTTGCCCTGCGATATCAGCTAGCGTCTCAAGCTTGCTATCGGCTGGAGTGACAATCACACTCTCCGTTTCGTGATACACAACGGAAAAGTTGACGATCTTTTTCCGCTCGTCCGTAGGGGTGAGGGCGGCGATCGCCAAATCAGCTTCTTGCGATCGCAGCGCTAGCAACAGCTGGTTAAAGGGCATCGAATCAAATTGAACGGGAGATCCCACCTCGGCTCCAATCGCTTTTGCCAGATCAATGTCAAACCCAGCGATTTCGCTGATTCCATTGATCGTCTCCACAAACTCATAGGGACAATAATCTGGAGTCGTGGCAATCTGGAGAACCAATGCTTCTTCCTGCATATGATTCGAGAGATTCGATAAAGAAACTCCCAAGACGATCACAGCAGATACTGCCATGATCGCCAGAAATGAGCGCCATCTCATCATCGTGACCTCGGCTGAACAATTCTTGGGGCTAAAGTTTCACAGATTAGAAAGGTGTCAATCAATACTGCAATTGTTGTATGGATAAACGACCGTTCACCCATACAACAATTATTCTCTTGGGACCAGAGGTTGCCTAGGGTCATTGTCGTGATCGAAACCAATCGAGCGATGTCTACAGGATCTTTTCTAACCCATACACTAGAGACTTGAGCTGAGTGACAGCCCGAATCGATAGCAATACTCCCGGCATAAAGGAAGATCGGTGGGTGGTGTCGTGTCGCAGGGTGTAAATCTGCCCAGCAGCCCCAAAAATGACCTCTTGATGAGCGATGAGTCCCGGTAATCGGACGCTGTGAATGCGCACATTTTCATCGGCTGCACACCCCCGTGCCCCAGGAATAGATTCTGTTTCTTCGACCGATGGAGGATTAAACGACTTACCCATCTCCGCTAGCATCTGAGCAGTTTTGATAGCAGTTCCACTGGGTGCATCAGCTTTTTGGTTGTGATGCAGTTCAATGATCTCAACGTGATCGAAATACTTGGATGCCCGAACCGTTGCCTCTTGGAGCAACACCATACCAATCGAGAAGTTGGGCACGATGAGGCATCCCGTACTGGCTTTGTATGCAAACTCTTCCAGCTCCTGGATTTGCGTAGCGGTTAATCCTGTTGTGCCCACCACTGGTCGAATTCCATAGGCGATCGCCGATCGCACATTGTCATAGACCGAATCGGGATGGGTAAAATCAACCATCACCCCCAGCTCTTTTTCTTGCACGGCTGAGGCCAGGGTTGCTTCCATGTCATTCAGAATGGGGATCTCTAGAGGGCCACACCCAGCAACCTCACCCACATCTTCCCCCATCACGTTGGGATTGCGGTCAATGGCTCCAATCAACACCATATCGTCAGCACTGGCCACAGCCTTCACGACTTCGAGTCCCATCTTTCCGGCTGCACCGTTGACCACCACTGGAATTGGAGCTTGTGCCATTGTTTCTGTCCCTCTATGATTTGAACTCTTAAGTACCTTGGCATCATTAAAAAATAGTTTCTAAATCCTGCGCCGCCCGCGCAGCAGGCGGCGCAGGATTTAGGGGTTTTATATTTAATTGTGCCTACCTACTTATTGTTACCAATATTGTGATGTGAAGTCCTGCGATGCCTCGTGATGCACACAACGACTCAACGGCACTTATCCTAGCGCATACTCTTCTACTTACAAGAACTCTGTTGCCGAGAACTCAAGTTCATTCTGACTTAATGGCCCTGCGGGTTGATTTCCATCAGAGAAATGACAGACAAACCACAGAAAGTCTTTGGGAAGCTATTCTAAAGAATGACCAACCTGCAACGATGTGAATGAATTCTGCAGAAAAAACGGCTTACCGCAACAACGTATTTGACCGAGCCTTTATTTGGTTGTTTTCGCGCAAAATGGCAAATGCCCTCGGTAAAGGCACGACAAAACCGGGCTACGACGGATTTGTTGACCTGTCGAAGCAAATCATGGCCGGTCGCAATGCCCAACAACAACAAGATACAGTCGCTGTTGTTCTTCAATCGCTGGTGCCAGCACAAGTACTTTTTTTGATTCGCACGTTCTTTTCTCCGACTCAGCTTGTGTGTGAATTAAATGCTTGGTTTGCAACGGTATTGTTTGAATGGCTGGTGGGGCCGTGTGAGGTGCGAGATGCTGAGGTTCCGACACCCTCGGGGAAAACGCGTCTACAAAAAAGCAATGTTCACATTCAAAAATGTCGCTATCTGGAGGAAAGCCGCTGTGTCGGAATGTGCATCAATATGTGCAAGCTACCGACACAAGATTTCTTCACCCAGAAATTTGGGATTCCCTTAACGATGACGCCCAACTTTGAAGATTTCAGCTGCGACATGGTGTTTGGGCAAGTTGCCCCTCACTTGGAGGAAGAAGAGTGTTATCAGCAACCCTGTCTTGTTGATCATTGCTCGCTGGCCAAACCTGAACGTGAACCCTGCCCCAAGGTTCGAAACTATTGATTTACCTGAGAATCTCTATATCCACTAATCATGTTGCTTATGAACGTCCTACCCCATCAACTCAAATCCGTCTCCACAATGACCGCTGCCATTGTTTCTGGTCTAGTGATGCTAATGAGCATGCCGTCAATAGCGATCGCCCTCTCATCTCCTTCAAACACAACGTCCCATCCATCGACAACGTGGGTATCACCCACGAAAGATGCCCATGACGCTGAGCCATCAGCCGTTCCAGATGCAGGGTTGGTGGTGATGGCGAGTCCCTACAGCGTTGCCGAAACGGGCGATCGCTTCGAAGCATTGCTAACGGAGCGGGGCGTCACGGTGTTTGCTCGCATCGACCATGCGGCTGGAGCTGCCGGGGTCGAACTCGACTTGCGCCCCACGGAGGTGATTATTTTTGGTAATCCTCGTGTGGGAACCCCGTTGATGCAGTGTGCTCAGAGTATGGCTATTGATCTGCCGCAAAAATTGCTGATCTGGGAAAACGAAATCGGTGATGTGTATTTGGGGTACAACGACCCGCGCTATTTGGCATCTCGTCACGGCATTACTGGATGTGAAGAGGCGATCGCCCGCGTGGAGCAAATTTTGATGGGATTGACGAATGCGGTGATTGCTGAAGAGGTTGAGAGTGAAGAGTAATAAGGGTGAAGGGTAGGGGCGAATGACGTTCGCCCTCACGTCGCTGATGGACTGAAGAGTGTAACGGTAAAGGGGTGATGAGTTATGGCGATTCAGATTGTGAAACCGTTGCATGTGGCGGTGCTGGTGTCGGATTTGGAGAAGGCTTCCTATTTCTATGGCACGGTGCTGGGACTGGAGACGTGCGATCGCCCGTTGCGATATCCTGGTGTTTGGTTTGAGCTTGGAGATTCCCAGCTCCATCTTCTTCAAGATGACACTACGCCTTATGGCATTCATAATTCAGAAAAGCTTGGACGCAATCGTCACATTGCTTTTGGAGTCGCTGATATTCAGCAAACCAAAGAACATCTCAGTGCTCACGGATGCGTTGTGGAAGGGAGCGCATCGGGTAGACCTGCCGTGTTTACCCATGACCCCGATGGCAATGTGGTGGAGCTGACGGAGATTGCGTGAGAGCGAGGATACAAGGGCGATTGGTTAAGGACTTGGTGAGGAGAACAAGCGATCGCCCAATCGTCTTAGGCCTACAGTTATGCGCCAACTCGCAGTCCTTCTGTCCACAACCTCACGCCAGTTTGATGACTCCACGTGGTGAGATCTGCGAGGGAGCGATCGCGGTAGCGACCGTATCGTTCTCGCTTGTTGCGGATGCGCTCAGGCAATGTTGGGAAAATGCCAAAGTTTGGAGGCATCGGCTGAAAATGCTTCGGCTCTGCTGAACTAATAAAGTTGAACAACGCACCCATCATCGTTGTGTCGGGTAGCGCCACAGTCGATTTGCCTAACGCCAATCGAGCAGCATTTGTCCCTGCCATCCAGCCCCCTGCCGAAGCCGCTGTATAACCTTCGGTGCCAACCAACTGCCCGGCGGCAAGTAGCGTCGGGCGTTTTCGGAATTGGAGCGTTGGATCAAGCAGTTCAGGCGAATTGATGAACGTATTGCGATGCATCACACCCATCCGCACAAATTCCGCTTCTTCCAGCCCCGGAATCATGCGAAACACTCGCTTTTGTTCACCCCAGCGCAGATTGGTCTGAAATCCCACCATGTTCCACAGTTGTCCCGTTTTGTCTTCTTGACGAAGCTGCACCACTGCATAGGGACGTTTTTCCTTATTTTCCTTAAAATCTCCTAGCCGCTCATCAAACAATCCAACCGGCTTGAGGGGGCCATAACGCATCGTGTCTTCTCCCCGCTGCGCCATTTCTTCAATGGGCAAACAGGCTTCAAAAAATTTAGCCGTTTCTCGCTCAAACTCTTTCAGTTCTGCCTGTTCTGCAGCGCACAATGCCTGCCAAAACTGAAGATACTGATCTCGATCCATCGGGCAGTTGAGGTAGGCGGCCTCCCCTCGATCATACCGAGACGCGAGAAACGCCACATCTCGATTAATCGATTCGCCCACCACAATCGGACTCGCCGCATCAAAAAAACTCATGTAGGCCATGCCCGTGAACTGCTGCAATTCCGTAGCGAGGTCATCGCTGGTCAATGGCCCAGTCGTCAGCACGGTAATACTGTCTTCAGGAATGCTGTGAACCTCTCCTCGACGCAGCTCAATCAGCGGATGATTTGCAAGCGTTTCGGTGAGTTGAGCACTGAACACGGCGCGGTCAACGGCTAAGGCACCCCCAGCAGGTACCTGATGCTCGTCGGCCTTGTGGATGATGATAGATCCTAGACGGCGCAACTCTTCGTGCAATAAACCAGACGCGCGATCGCTCGACTGAGCACCAAAGGAATTGCTGCAAACCAATTCAGCCAGGTGTTCGGTATGGTGAGCCGGACTCAGACGCTCCGGGCGCATTTCATGGAGAATCGCTGGAACTCCAGCCTGGGCAATTTGCCACGTCGCTTCAGTGCCTGCTAATCCGCCGCCAATCACATGAATAGGTTGCATGATGTCCGATAGATTTGGTGTCAGTTCATCTAGCCTAGCGTACTGATGACAGGAACAGAATTCAAACCTGGCAACCCTTTATCTGGCGACCCTTGATAAGGAGGAAGGGTAAAGTAGCAAACGGTTATGGAACGACAAAGCTGCCCAATCCACTAAAGGTGTCCTGAGCAAGACTATCCCATTCATTTTCAAGCGCCGATGTGTCGCCTACCGAGAAGCCAGTCGAGTTCCCCTGCGCGATGGATAGTTTGCGCTGTAGGGTCTGGTCTTTCGTCGAATGGCTATTTTCTGTCCATGCGTTGCCTGGGTCTTGACCAATGGTTCCAAATAAATCGATAATCGTTCCGCTTTCCTTCAAGGCATAAGCGTCGTTGCCGTTGTGGATGACGATGGAGCTAGGTGCTGCAATCGTTGCCGTACCTGCTGCTGTAATGAGTCCTGCTGAAGCACTGCTGTTGTAGAGCACAATCGTCTCTCCATTCGCCAAGGTCGCCTGTCCGGTGACAGTTCCAAGATTTACAGTCTGACTAGCACTGGCCGAGCCATTGGCATATCGCTCTAACGTGTAGTTGTCCAGCGTAATTATTGTTCCAGAGTTGTTGTGAAATTCCAGCGCTTTATTGAAGCTAGACCCCTCAATATATTCACTTATGAATAATGTGCCGCTCGGGGTTTCAACGACATCGGTAACGGTGATAGCAATGTTTTGTCTATTGGTCAGGCTGCCAGAATCAGTCGCTGTCACCTGAATGTCGTAGACATTATCTGCGCCAGCATCCAATGGGTTTTCAAAATCAGGAGCGGTGTTAAAGGTGACGAGCCCTGTGGTGCTGTCAATTGTCAAGAAGGCTTGATCGGGGCCTCCGGTAATGCTGTAAATGATACCTGCTCCTTCTGAATCATTGTCATCAGTGGATTGCACATCAAGGGCAGCGATCTGGTTTTCTGCTGCATTGACAGTAGCCGCGCTGGTGAGGACAGGACTGTCATTAACAGCGGTAATTGTAAGGAATACGGTTGCTGTATCTGTTTGCCCTTCAGGACTGGCGACACTGTAGGTAAAGCTATCGGCGAAATTCTGGCTGCCATCATGGGTGTAAATGAAAGTACCGTCGGTATTCAAGCTCAATGTGCCAAATTGGGGTGCCGTGACTGGTGTGGTGACAACAGTAAAACGGTTCTCTGTTCCAGAAGCCTTTACTTCAGTAAGGATCGTTGTGCGATCGCCCCTTGCAACAATGGTAATCGAATCCTGCTCAGCCATGCTTCCGTCATTGGCAAGCAAGCTGCTGGCTCCATTCTCTAGGGTCGTAATTGTGCCACCTTCAATTCCAGATGCCCTGTCATCCATCGCACTGATCTGAATCGGAGTGATGAACACATTCAGCATTGTCGCTAACACATCTCCAGTTGCGGTGATGCGAATCAGCATATCTGTGCCACTTTGACTGATGCTGAGGGCATCGACTGTCAATCCACCACCCAACCCAATCGCGTCAACGCCAACCTCAAAATCTTCGATGATATCGCTGCCTTTCCCGGGTGCCAGGATAAAGACATCGTGTCCGGCATTCCCAATGAGTCGGTCATTGCCTTGGCCTCCTTGAAGCACATCATCTCCGCTGCCACCGTCGAGCGTATCGTCATCTTGACCACCGTAAAGCCGGTCATTTCCTGCTCCTCCAAGCACCTGATCTGAGCCTGGACTGCCGCGCAATTCATCATCCCCCCTGCCACCCTTGAGAAGGTCATCTCCTTGGTTCCCGGAGATAAGGTCATTGCCGCGTTGTCCGAAGAGTGAGTCATTTCCCTGGCCTCCAACGATCTGGTCATCGCCATCACCACCCTTCAGCCTGTCACGGCCATGGCCACCGCGTACATTGTCATTTCCAGACCCGCCATTGACGCGATCCTTGCCACCTAATCCCAACAGGCGATCGCCTCCTTCGTCTCCAAACAAGCGATCGTTTCCTTCCTGCCCAAGGATGATGTCATCTCCTTGCCCGCCAAACAGGCGATCGCCCCCTGCCCCACCACGAATATAGTCATCGGTTAGGTCACCTCGAATGACATCATTGCCATCCGTTCCAGGAAACGCAGCAGTGAAACTCGACACATCAGGGAAACGATTATTCATGGCGCAGCACACTGAAAGTTCTGATTTAGTGGCGATCGCAATACGTGATCACTCAATCTCCGTAACCATGCCTGGATGTTAAGTCGCTAGCCATAATCAAACGTATCTTTCCAAATCCTGTGCCGCCCGCTCAGCGGGTGGCACAGGATTTGAAATTTTGGCTTTCATTACGTCCAGGTACTTATTGGTAACTCCACAGACAAACTATGTTCGTCGCCAGTATTCCCGCATCTCATACTCGATTAACCTGTGATCCTGTTTTCTGAGAATTGAGAATGAGCAGACTCATCAAAAATGAACCCTTAGAAATTAAACAGGCTGGAACCATCTCAAAACAGACAAGGTAGGTGTTGGTCTTGTAGCCTGTGATGTTAGTCATTAGGGCAATCAGGATGATGACGTTTCAAACATCCTCACAAAAGCAATGCGTAAATTCCTTGCCCCAATTGCTTGAAAATCGATTACAGTGAAAGGCGGTTAATACCTGTTGTCACAGTTTCTAGAGAGGTTGATGCATGGCATCCATTCGTGACCTTCACGAACAACTCACATCAAAAGAGCGATCGGCTGTTGAAATTGCCCAGGAAGCTCTTGATAGAATCCAATCATTAGAGCCGACCTTGCATAGCTTTTTACATGTGACGGCTGACAAAGCCCTAGATCAAGCTCGCCACATTGACCAGGCGATCGCCGCTGGTGATGACATTGGGCTACTCGCCGGGATTCCCATTGGCATCAAAGACAACATGTGTACCCAGGGTATTCCCACCACCTGCGCATCACGTATTCTGGAAAACTTTGTGCCTCCCTATGAATCTACTGTGACGCAAAAAATTGCAGCAGCAGGTGCTGTGATGGTTGGTAAAACCAACCTGGATGAGTTTGCTATGGGAGGTTCGACCGAAAACTCGGCCTTTCATCCAACGTCAAACCCGTGGGATATCGAGCGTGTTCCAGGTGGTTCATCCGGTGGTTCAGCCGCTGCCGTCGCAGCGGGAGAATGCACGATTTCTCTTGGGTCTGATACCGGCGGTTCCATTCGTCAGCCTGCATCGTTTTGTGGTGTTGTGGGCATGAAGCCTACCTATGGATTGGTGTCGCGCTATGGACTCGTGGCCTTTGCGTCGTCTCTCGATCAAATTGGGCCATTTGCCCGCAGCGTAGAAGATGCCGCTATTTTGTTGGGGGCGATCGCCGGATATGACCCCAAAGATTCCACCAGCCTCAAAACCAATATTCCTGACTACACGGCTAACCTCAATGCCGAACTGCCCAAGGGTACTCGCGTTGGCATCATCAAAGAAACGTTTGGTGAAGGACTTGACCCCACCGTTGAGAAAAGCGTGATGCAGGCGGTTGAGCATTTCAAAGGAATGGGCGCAACCGTTCAAGAAATCACCTGTCCTCAGTTTCGCTACGGGCTGCCAACTTACTACATCATTGCGCCATCAGAAGCATCGGCAAACCTAGCTCGATACGACGGCGTCAAATATGGGTTTCGCAAAGGCGAAGCTGAAGACCTGATGCAGATGTATACCCGCACTCGCGCAGAAGGGTTTGGCCCTGAAGTAAAGCGCCGCATCATGATTGGTACCTATGCTCTTTCTGCTGGATACTATGATGCCTACTACTTAAAGGCTCAAAAAGTGCGCACGCTGATTAAGCAAGACTTTGAGAAGGCATTTGAGCAGGTCGATGTGCTGGTATCTCCCACGGCACCAACCACCGCATTTAAGATGGGTGCAAAATCAGAAGATCCTCTCAGCATGTATTTGCTTGACCTGATGACGATTCCCGTTAACCTGGCAGGATTACCTGGATTAAGTCTGCCCTGCGGCTTTGATGAGGATGGAATGCCAATTGGGTTGCAAATCATCGGCAATGTCTTACAAGAAGAAAAGGTACTGCAAGTGGCCTATGCTTACGAGCAGTCCACCGACTGGCATCAGCGATCGCCCAACCTTGGTTGAAAAAACAGGGCTTGAAACGTAATCGTCATGGTATTCAGATGGATAACCATCATGAACGATAAAGCAACGCTGAGGCGATCGCTCATCAACAAACGTCAGACCATGTCATCGGATGAATGGAGAGGCAAGAGCGATCGCCTTTGTCAGTACTTACAGCACGCTACTTTCTTTCAGCAAGCAACCACCATCCTGGCCTACATCAGTTTCCGCAATGAACCAGACCTCACCCCACTGGTTCAGCGAGACGAACACCGATGGGGATTTCCACGCTGTGTTGGCAAAGAGATGGAATGGCATCAATGGTCACCAAATGGAGAGAGACCCTTGCATAAGGGAGCATTTGGTATCCTTGAACCCGATCCCCAGTCGCCAAAACTGAATCCTGATCAGGTAGACCTCATTCTCGTTCCATCTGTTGCGTGCGATCGCCAAGGCTATCGTTTGGGCTATGGAGGCGGTTTTTATGATCGCATGTTCAGCAACTCTATATGGCGAAGGAAACCAACCATCGGCATTGTTTTCTCAGATATGCTTGTAGATGCACTCCCCATCGATAGCTGGGATTATCCTCTCGATGCCATTTGCACAGATCATCAATGCATGGTGATGAACCCAACATCAATGGCTTAAATCATTCGGGTCTCTTTTGGACTGTGTGGCAACATGCGGTAACATTTTGGTTGAATTCCACACGAAGAAAAAGCAAGCCACACGACTTTGAAAACGTCTCAGATTCACTGTGAAGAAATGAGCGATTGAGGTGCGCGGAGCCTAAACTTTGTCCAGGTGTGGATTGTTAGTGATGACACGACTTGGCAAAGTTCGGGGAATCGGGTAAACGGGATAGTCACAGACGATTGAAATGCGGGATGATTCTCACAGCAGAGTCATATAGCCGGACAACCATGCTTCCATTTGTTGGCATACCCCCTACGATTCAAGCC
>JBCCWF010000123.1:0-14793 GCA_039194035.1 Cyanobacteria bacterium P01_E01_bin.6
ATGCAACACAAGTGCATTCTTCTAATTGATGATGAACCAGATATTCACACAATTGCTGAGTTGGGTTTAACAATGGAATCAGCATGGACTGTCCTCACTGCACTATCGGGTGAAGAAGGACTCAACGTTGCCAAAGCCAAACATCCAGACGCGATTTTACTTGATGCAATGATGCCCAATCAAGATGGAATTGCCACGTTAGAGCAATTGCAAACAACCCCTGAGACAAAGGACATCCCCGTTATTTTTTTAACGGCTAAAGCTCAAGCTGCAGACCGCAAGAAATTTTATCGTTCAGGAGCCAAGGGGGTTATCACTAAACCATTTGACCCAATGACACTAGCGAGCCAGATTTCAGGGTTTTTATCCTGGGAAGGCTAATCCCGTCGCGCGTTGCGCGCCCCAAACCTTTATTTCTTCGTTGCAGTTTGGAGAACTGTGCCAAATCATGTGAGGATGCATTAAATTATTAATCAAAGCTAAAAACAGTATCGTATAATACAGATGTGAGGAAAAACGTTCATCTCTTCAATATGAGCGATTAGCAATCGAGTCAGACTTAATCGAGTCAGAATGATTCATGTCGAGTTGTTCATGCTAAAAGAGCCATTCAGAGAGACGGAAGTAGGGATTGACTCCCGAAGGAACGCGCCTCAAAACCCTTCAAGGAGGCATGGACTATGAAACTCACTTATCGTGGTATTTGCTATGATGCAGCATTCAACAAACTCCCCACAAATGCCGGGGTATATGCATTAGAAATTTATCGAGGGGTATTGATGCCATTTCGCTCTGTCGTTAATATTCCAAAGCCATTGGATGTTGAGCTGAAATGGAGAGGCATTTCCTATTGCACCGGTAAATCAATCAATCAAGATAACAATGCTGATGACCAAGGCATGAAGGGAGGCGTTGCGGGTGGTTCAGCAAACGTGAAGGCAAGTGCGGCGAAACCATCTCTGACTCAGCCGACAGCTACAGCTTCGAAGATGAGTGTGCTAGACCAGGCACGAAACCTGTTTGTTCGACATCATCAAAAGGCTCGCTTGCGCGAACAATCCATGCTGGTACGGTTGACTGAGGAAGTTGGTCTTAATGCGGCTAACAGTGCTCATTATGAAACTCATATCCAAGGCAAGATCCCTCATGACTTTGCTGGGTATGACCGTAGTACAGCAAGCATGAGTTAATAGACCTCCTGCAAGATCCATCATGTGATAGTTTTGTAGGCTGAAGTCTATCTCACCTCATTGTCTATGACACCAGAAGCAACTCAATCTCTGAGCGACGCTAATAATTCAAGCGTCGCTTTGGAGTAAACGCCATAGCATTGAAATAGACGACGTTACTCGTAACCATACCCGCAAACTGCGCACCTATAGCGCTGTGCAAGTTGATTAACTAGGGCTTACTGAAAAAGGCTGATCAGCCTTTTTCAGTAAGCCCTAGTTAGCCTCTTCTCTCATACTTCATGGATTAACATGAGCACTGCGATCGCCTAACCACTGCACCACGCATCATATTCTCGATCTTTGAATGCTTCTGGATACTCATCTCGAAACATCTCAGACATGGTCTGCTCAAGGGTTTCAGAACGCTGATGAGCAATTTCTGCTTCTAATGCATCAACGGCCAGCCACGCATTTCCACAAGCAGATGAACCTGGGCCATGCTCCTGACAAATACGGCGAGCTTCCACCGATAAATGCCGAATTTTTTCGACCAGCTCTAATTCTTGCGGTTTTTCAATTGCGTTACTCCGTTCCAGAATATCTGTGATGGATACGATCCCCAACAATTCCGATTGAATAACGGGAGCACTGTGAAGGTGAGATTGGGAGAGTAAGCGAGCTGCATATTCGACACCCAAATCAGGATTCAGAATAATACAAGGCTTCGTCATAATCTCGTACACCCGCATTTGCTTTGGATCACGGCCAAACGCAATCACTTTTCCAACAACGTCTCCGACTGTAACAATGCCGTAGGCATCGAGGTCATGACTACGCTGAACAATGAGTGCTTGCACATTCCTCTGCTGCATCATCTTTGCAGCTTCTGTCACCGTTGCTGAATTGCGGATGGTCACGACCTCTCGTGTCATGATATCGGACACTTTCATCATCATCTCTCTCCTGTCCATTAAACGACCAGTCACACAGCTGCGTTGGCTCTGTCATGCGGGATTCGGGATACAGATATAACCCTTGCATATTTAAGGTCGCCTGCCGAAAAACAATCCAACGTACCTGATTTTCGTCTTCGCCTTCGCGATGGGCCACATATCCTTGACTCAACTGCAAACGTCCCTCTTGATTCCAAGTGAATTCATCTTCAGGAATGTGAGCCCAGCGATGACCCGACCATGACACCACTAGAGCTGTCCCACTGAGCGACTCTTCGAAAAGCTGTCCCTGTAAACACACAAAACTATCGCTATGGGGATATCCGTAGTAACCATTGAGAGTTGTTCCCTGTTTCACTGTGTTGAGACAGGCACCTTCCCCGTCACGCCAGTCTTCTGGCTCAGGTTCAGTACACAACTGATAGACTCCATCGGTGAGATTCAGCAGCATCTCTGTCGTGGGGCTAGGTTTGTCAGCTTCACGATCCTGCACGATCGGGTCAATTGATAAGGATGGCGTTACGGTAACGGTACTGACCTGCAACGTCCAAACAGCGACACTCAACAATCCAAGAAGATAATGCCAGGCAGACATAATACGTCCCTTCGGCAAGTTTCTATCTCTATCCTATTGAAATAAAGTGGCGAACTTGTGAGGGCTTGTATGGTTTATCATTGGCACGACCTAGAATGGTAAGCTCAAACTCACCTATTTTACATATGGCGATCGCCCGTCCTTGGTCGCGCCGTTACCATATCTCGACACTTAAAAATCGCTAGGAAGCATCATGATTGGCTACTTGGTCAAGATAATGTAAGGTTTGCTCTGCTTCAACAATATCCAGAATACTGATGGCAAATCCCACATGAACCACCACATAGTCACCCACCTCAGCTTCGGGCACATAGGCTAGGCAAACCTCCTTAATGACGCCGCTGAAGCTGACGCGCCCCATCCGCTCCAGATCGTCTCCTGTGAGGCTAATAATTTTTCCCGGGACAGCTAAACACATGGGGTGACCTCTATGCTTGTGAAAGATGACGTAACGCGGCGATCGCCTGTCCGACAGCAATTCCACCATCGTTGGAAGGGATGCGCTGGTGCCAGTAAGGGGAGAAGCCGTCACGACGAAGATGTCGGATAGACCGTTCTGTTAACAACCGATTCTGAAAACAGCCACCTGTGAGAACAATGTGAGACAACCCAACTCGGTGAACGATGGCTTCCACGATGGCAACTAACGTGCGGTGAAATCTTGCTGACATGGTGGCAAATGAAACACCCTGACGATAGTCATCGATTATCGTTTTTACCATGGGCCGCCAGTCGATGACATAGGGCATGGTTGTTGAAACCATGAATGGATAGTCGGTCATGAAAGCATCTGTAGAGGCAGCAAACTCTAGTGCCATCGCAGCTTGTCCTTCAAAACTTATCTGTTGATGGAGATCAAGCAGCGCAGCAATGCCATCAAATAATCGTCCGACACTGGAGGTCATAGGCGTGTTAACCCGATTTGCCAACATCTGGTGCAAAACGTCCCGCTGTGATGGGGAGTATGTTTGCATCGGAGCTAAATCGGTCATATCAAATGCCGCGTCACCAAAGCATGAGTATAGTAATCCCAGCGCCGATCGCCGGGGTTCACGACTACAGATGTCTCCTCCTGGCAACGGAAACGGTAAGAAATGAGCAACTCGCTCAACGCTATCATCCGTAATGTGCAAGAACTCTCCTCCCCAAATAGTTTGATCGAGTCCGTACCCTGTTCCATCCCAGGCAATCCCTAGCACGGGTGCTGCTAGTTGATGGTCTGCCATTGCTGATAGAACATGGGCATAGTGATGCTGCACAGGAATGAGGGGAACATCCCACTGCTGTGCCAGGGTGTTGGCGAGCTGAGTCGATTGGTAGTCTGGGTGGCGATCGCACGCAATGGCTGTGGGTTGACAGCGATAGAGTGTCAAAAAATCAGTTATAGTTTGCTGCAACCGCTGGATGGTCGAGTATGTGTCCAAGTCACCAATATACTGACTGAGCACCACCTGATCGCCAAGGGATAGGGCGATCGCATTTTTTAGGTGGGCACCCACGGCTAAGATTCGAGCATTTGAGATGAGAGACTCTTGGAGTTGAATCGCTTGCGGGGCATAGCCTCGGGAATGGCGCAGCACTTGTGGTTTTCCTTGGATGAGCTGCACAACTGAATCATCCATCGGACGCTGAATGGGACGATTGTGGACCAAGAAGGTATCCGCAGCTGAGGTAAGACGCTCGCGAGCATCTTGGTTGTCGATACAAATGGGGGCACCCGATGCATTGCCGCTCGTTGCCACAAGAGGCGCACCATAGTGATGAAGCAATAGATGGTGTAATGGTGTCGTCGGCAGCATCACCCCGAGATAGGGATTACCAGGAGCAATCCCATCTGCTAGCGCTAAGCCGTCGGATTTTTGGGGTTTTACCTTAGGCAGCAAGACAATGGGAGCCTGTGCTGAGGTGAGGAGTGATGCGGATTCTTCGGACACCTCACAGTAGCGACTTACCACTTCCACGGTTGAGCACATGAGTGCCAATGGTTTGTCTGGACGGCCTTTTTGTTGACGCAAACGCGCCACAGCCAATGGATTCTGAGCATCAACCAACAGTTGGAATCCGCCCAGCCCTTTTAGCGCCACAATCTCTCCTCGACGGAGAGCGGCGATCGCCCCCTGAATCAGATCATCCATCGAATGACTCGATTGAACCTGCCCCTCTATCCAAAACTCAAGCTGTGGACCACAGTGTGAACACGCATTGGGCTGGGCATGAAACCGTCGATTGGTTGGTTCCATGTACTCTGTTTGGCAGTCTGGGCACATGGAAAAGGTCGCCATCGTGGTGTGTGGGCGATCGTAGGGCAGAGCAGTGATGATGCTAAAACGAGGGCCACAGTGGGTGCAGTTCGTAAACGCATAGTGAAAGCGGCGGTCATCAGGGTCGAAAATGTCCTTCAAGCAATCGGGACAGGTGGCGAGATCGGGCAAAATTTGCGTCGTTGTTCCATCTTCAGTCTGTTCAGACTCCCAAATCTGAAAATCATGCAGTCGTTGAAGCGGTAATGATTGCTGTTTAAGGGTTTGAATGGCGGCATGGGGAGGCAAATCCTGTTGTAGTCTTTGACGGAACACATCTAATGCATGTTCCGTCCCTTCAATATCAATGACAACACCTTCAGCGGTATTCTTGACCCCACCCCCTAACCCCAACACTGTTGCGAGTCGATATACGAATGGGCGAAATCCAACCCCTTGAACAGTGCCCCGCACTGTCAGGCGCTGTCGACATTGGGTAAGACTTTCGATCGTCATGACGTATCTCAACGAATGTACAGAATTATCATGATCGGCCTACCCCAGCTTATAGCCAATATGTCGTAGGAACTGTTGGCGCTCAATGACATCTTTCTGTTCCTCAACTCCTTTGGGAGCCGCGCCATCAATAACGCCTAAAATACCCTGCCCCTGATCACTAGACGCAATCACAACCTGTACTGGATTTGCTGTAGCACAGTAGATTCGGCACACTTCTGGACACTGCTTTATAGCATTGAGGACATTGAGCGGAAATCCGTGCTTCATGAGAATGACAAAACTATGTCCGGCTGCTATCCGTTTAGCATTGTCTACTGCTGCCGTTTGAAGGGCATCATCATTCCCCGCAGCCCGGATTAGACAGGGGCCAGAGGCTTCGCAAAATGCGAGTCCAAACGTAATGTGAGCCGATGTATTGACCATCACTTCGTATAAATCTTCTACCGTTTTGATGAAGTGGCTCTGGCCCAAAATCAGGTTGCTTTCGGCAGGAAGCTTTAAATCAACTAAATGTAGTTCCATTTTCATCAATGTCATGGGTGAAGCTAAAACTCACTTATTTTGCTGGTGATTGTCCCCTGCCGGAGGTGGGGGACAACCACGCATTAAATAGCGGACAGCATAGTGATGCGATTCGTGCCTCTTAAGGAGGCACGAACCCGTCTACTCATTTCAACGACCAATAGTCAGTGACGCGTCACTGATCGGGACGGCATCACCGCCCGCCAAAAGCATTGGGAAGTGGTGAGCATTCGGAGAGTGCATCACCTGAATGCCCAACGTCGCACGATTTACGATATCAGCAGTGGTATTGATTACCCTACCTTGACTATCTAATACGGAATGGTTGAAGTTAAACCCATTGAGGTTAAACGCCATTGTTGCAATTCCGATACTCGCCAACCAAATGCCAATGGTTGGGAATGCAGCCATCATAAAGTGAAAGGCTCGATGATTTCGACTGCCAAACCAAGGAATGAGAAGCCGTCCTAGGAAACCGTAGTGGCTGGCAAGGTAGTGATAGGTCGGTTGATGTTGCCCAAATTTGTATCCTAAAGTTTCGGATTCGTTTTCAGTCGTGGTTCGAATGAGGCTAGAGGTGACTAACGAACCATGAAGTGCGGCAATGAGCGCCCCTCCAAACACACCGATAACACCAAGCATGTGCAGCGGATGCATCAAGATATTGTGATCTGCTTGGAATGCCATCATGAAGTGAAAGGTTCCTGCAATACCCAGAGGTAGCCCTTCGGAGAAACTGCCCTGACCAATGGGATAGACTAACAACACGGCTGTCGCAGCACTAACTGGAGCAGAGAACGCAACAGCAATCCACGGTCGTGTACCCATGCGATAGCTCAACTCCCAAAGGCGACCCAGATAGCACCAAACCCCAATCAAAAAGTGGGCGACAATGAATTGATAAGGGCCGCCGTTATAGAGCCACTCGTCAATGGATGCCGCATCCCACAGGGGGTAAAAGTGGAGACCAATGGATGCGGAGGTCGGAACAACAGCCGCAGAAATAATGTTGTTTCCTGCAAGTAACGAACCAAATACTGGCTCTCGGATCCCGTCTACGTCCACTGGGGGAGCCATGATGAATGCGAGGATAAAGCAGATGGTTGCCGCTAGCATTGTCGGAATCATCAGGACGCCAAACCAACCGATATAAATACGATTGTGGGTACTGGTAATCCAACTACAAAACTGTTCCCATATATTAATGTGATCGAGGCGCGATCGCGTTCTAAATATCGTATTCATGTGTTCCTCCTTCGAATGAAGAAAGATAGTGAGTAAGTGAATAAGTAAGTGGTCACAATTAACTGTAAAATCCATAAACCCCTGTATTGCCCGCTTAGCAGTCAACGCAGGGGGTTTGAATTTGGTATTTAATTGTACCGAGGTGCTTAGATACGGTGGGCTCATTTTCTTTGCTTCAACCCACCCAAGCACGACTTGTATGCTAATCAATTCGATGCTCTGATGAAGACAAAAAAGCATTCCAATCGTTCATCTTTAGCCTAAGAAAAGAGTTTGAGGAAGTTATGAGGCTAGTGTAGAGGTCAGCTCCGGACATTGTAAAATCATGGCCTGTTTGAGGTAAGCATAAAATTGACTGAGTCCCTGGCCTGTTTTTGCGGATACTTCAAAGATTTGTGCCTGGGGTGCAACATGGGTTAAGTAATAGTGTGCGTCTTCGCGACTGAATTCAACCGCTTCAGCAATATCGACTTTGCTAATCACAATAACGTGAGCCGATTTAAACATCGTGGGATATTTCAGTGGCTTGTCCTCTCCCTCTGTGACCGACATCAAGACAATGCGCTGATTTTCGCCTAAGTCATAGGCCGCAGGACACACGAGATTACCGACATTTTCGATGATGAGTAGGTTGAGATTCTCAAGATCCAGCTTCTGAGCCGCTTTTGCAACACTGGCGGCTTCTAGATGACAGAGATTCCCTGTGGTAATCTGGATGGCTGGAACCCCGGTCTCTCGAAGTCGTTCAGCATCGCGATCGCTCGCTAGATCCCCAACAATAACCCCGGCTCGCACAGCAGATTGCTCCGGCTGGGTTGAAGCCCCATCTAAAATCAGATGCCGATCTCGCAATAGACGCTGAATCAATGCTGTTTTACCCGATCCAGGAGACGAGAGAACATTGAGGACAAGTTGGTGACGAAACAATGCCCGATTGTGTTCTGCATCGTGATCATTTTTAGCTAACACATTTTGATGAAGACGAAGCACCTGTCGAGGCGTTGATTCATCTAATGGCAATGGCTGTGGGGGGGATGACGTTGAGTGACAACCACACTGTCCACACATCTTACGACACCTCCAATGATGCGAGTTCTAACGCTTGTCCCTGACGAATATCATGGGTAATGTGGTGGCACCGAGGACATTCATACACCCAGCCGGTGGGATGAAATTCTTGCCAACAGTGGGGACAATAGCACAGAGTTGGAACTGTTTCTAAGGTTAGCTCAGCACCTTCGGCGAGGGTGCCTGCACTCACCACATCAAAGGCGAAGGCAAGAGCATCGGGGACAACACCAGACAACTCGCCAATGCTCAACGTCATCCGATGAATATGCGTTGCCCCCTTGGATTTAGCTAATTCTAGTGCCATCGATAAGGCTGATTGCATCAAACTAATTTCGTGCATGGTTCTGAGCGTGGGTTGAGATGGAGTGACGAGAGGGTTGTTGGTAGGTTTGAAGGAATTGTTCGATCACTTGGAGGGCGCGATCGCACCCATGATGTGCGGCTACAGATAAGTCGTCTCCAAGACTGAAGCACTCGGCAGGCACTTGCAGCGTCCACCCTTGAGGATGATATCCATAGAGCTGCTGCGTCAGTAATAGAAGGGATGAAGGGGTGTAGTGGTGCGTCATCAGCGGCATAGCGTGAGATACCGTCTCGTCTGGTTCTTTGTTGTCAATAACAATCGGATTAACTTGAATGGACGGAGCACAGCTTCCGGTACAGGCATCCACGAAGATGACATAATCAACATGGACGAGATAATCTGCAAGTTCAGGCATGAGTTGCTGAGCAGCTAGACATTGAACGGATGGCAGATGCCATTGAGAGACAGCCCTGGCAACCCAAGGGCCGATCGCATCATCACCTCGGAGTTCACTGCCATAGCCAATGACGAGAAAGTGATAGTGGTGTGGGTGATGAGTAAGGTGTGTCATGTCGGATGAGGATAAACATAAATCGAGGGAACCGAAGCAGATGATTCAATCAAACGTTCTACGTTGTAGAACGTTTGACTTGACCGCATAGGGCATTCAGGGCATAGGGTATTCAGGGCATAGGGGCTTTACCGATAAACATCGTGGAGGACTTGTCCATTGGTGCTGATGAGCTGTAGATGTAGAGGCATCTGCCCAGCAGCATGAGTCGAGCAACTGAGGCAAGGATCAAAAGCACGAATCCCTGCTTCGACTCGGTTGAGCATGGGTTCTGGTATTTCTGACCCGTGGATGTAGTGACGGGCAATTTGGGCAACAGTCCGGTTCATCGCAAGGTTGTTTTGTCCGGTGGCGATGATTAAGTTGATCCGAGTGAGCAGCCCTGTTTTGTCAATTTTGTAGTGGTGGAATAAGGTACCGCGTGGAGCTTCTCCCACACCGACTGCTTCCAGTTGATTGACATCGGCGCGCGATCGCAACTGATCACTCTGCAACTCTGGATCGTCCACATCGATTTCAATGCGTTCAATACAAGTAAGAATCTCAATCAGCCGAGCATAGTGGTACAAAAAAGAGCTATTCACCACACCATGCTGCCGAAACATCTTCAATTCTTGATCTGCCAGGGGAGTACCCATGCGATCGCATATATTCAACCTCGCCAACGGCCCGACTCGATAGAGGCCATTTTCCAGGTGACAAAGTTGAGCCTGATCAGGGTAACCCAGGGGTTTGTAATACGGTGATTTCAAATATGAATCAGGTTGTACCGCCTCACCAATAAACTCATAATAGCGACTGGGATCGAGTCGATCGGCAATGATATTCCCACTGCTATCCACAAATCGCAGATGCCCCCCATAGTGCTCCCACGTGCCATCCTCTGCCACAAGTCCCATAAACAAACTGGGAAAATTGCCAAAGATATTCGCCTCTTCTCCAAGGGATTTCATGAGCATCTTGACGTGATCCATCGTATTGAGGATCGTGGTTTTGAGTTCTGGCAACCACTCACGAATTTCAGTTCGTCCGTCTTCGGATAAATTCGAACGAACACCGCCCGGTACAGCCCAAGATGGATGAATTTTGCGGCTTCCGAGCAACTCGATCACCCGCTGCCCAAATTGACGCAGGCGAATGCCACTTCGAGCCAACTCTGGGTGCGTTGCGATTAATCCAAACACATTACGTTGAGCCGGGTCACTCTCCCACCCCAACAATAAATCTGGGCTGCTGAGGTGAAAGAAGCTAAGTGCATGGGACTGAATAATTTGCCCCAAGTTCATCAACCGCCTCAATTTCTCTGCTGCGGGAGGAATGTTGACGGATAATAGGCGATCGCCCGTTTTTGCAGACGCTAACAAATGGCTCACCGGACAAATGCCACAGATTCGAGCGGTAATACCCGGCATTTCCCAAAAGGGGCGTCCCTCACAAAACTTCTCAAATCCACGAAATTCGGTGACATGAAACCGCGCATCTGACACATTCCCCTGATCATCAAGATAGATGGAGATTTTGGCATGTCCTTCAATGCGCGTCACCGGATCAATAACGATTCTTTGGCTCACAATCGTTTCCTTACCTGCGTATATCTAATCCTGACTAACCGAACTCAGGCGGATGTTTTCTAAGACTTGCCAAGCAATGTCACACTCTTGTTTTACCTGTGTCTCTTCATCATTAATAATGCGCGAATGTCGGAGAGCTTCTGAAATGTGCTGGGATAGCTCATCTTGAGTCGGAGTCTCGAGGCTCCCCTTTGTCAGAATGTCGGTCACAGAAACGATGCCCAACAAGGTATTGTGATCGACCACAGGGGCTCGATGGATGCCACTATCTGCTAGAATCTTTGCTGTTTCCTGAACCGTTGCACTATACGGAATTTGGATGCAGGGCTGACACATAATGCTGCTCACACGGGTAAACGCTGGATTATTCCCCGGTACAATAACCTTATAGACAATATCTTTTTCGGTAACAATGCCGTAGCAACCACCGTCAGGGGATGTTTCGACAATGAGCGATCGCACCCGATTGGCACGCATCAGCCAAATCGCGTTTTCGACTGTAGCCGTACTCCGAATGACTACGACGGGTTTGGTCATGATGTCTCTAGCGGTCAGCATAATAGTCCTCCCTGCCACTCAAGGATGTTAAAAGCCGATGAGAAATATGCTTTTAACATCCTTGTTGTAAATCAAAAGTGTGAGGAACTTATGAGGTATGTTTGGCGGAGATGAATGTTGGTAAGGTTCTGACCTTATCATGCTCCTACGATGACTCTCATTCGTCCATTGCCGCCAAATATTCTTCGTCCATTGCCGCCAAATATTCATCGCGAAAGTATTGGAGGGTACTCAAGACTGGATTGGGAGCAGACTGACCTAAGCCACAGAGACTCGTGTATTTGACCATATCGCAGAGCCGTTCTAGCTGCTCCAGGTCAGATGCCGTGGCGCGGTGCTCTTTGAACTTAGTGAGGAGTTGATAGAGCTGCACTGTTCCAGCACGGCAGGGAATGCACTTGCCACAGGATTCGTCCATGCAAAATTCCATGAAAAAGTGCGCCACATCCACCATTTTGGTATGCTCATCCATCACGATCATGCCCCCAGAACCCATGATAGAACCGAGGTCTTTCAGTGATTCATAATCCACAGGGATATCAAACGCGGTGGCAGGAATGCAGCCCCCTGATGGACCTCCTGTTTGTACCGCTTTCACCTGAGCATGATTAGGTGCGCCCTGCCCGATGTCGTCAATAATGGTGCGTAGGGAGATACCCATAGGCACTTCAATCAATCCTGCATTATTGACGTTGCCTGTGAGGGAAAAGACTTTGGTTCCCTTGCTGTGCTCCGTGCCAATGGAAGAGAACCAATCTGCCCCATTCCGAATAATTGGTGCGATATTGGCAAATGTTTCGACGTTATTGATCAGGGTGGGACACCCCCATAAGCCCGATTCTGCGGGGTAAGGAGGACGGGGACTAGGAATGCCACGCTTGCCTTCGATGGAGGCCATGAGGGCAGTTTCTTCCCCACAGACAAAGGCTCCTGCGCCAATCCGCAAATCGATGCGAAAGTCGAAGGGAGAGTCAAAAATCTGACTCCCGAGTAGGCTATACTGCTTTGCTTGACGAATGGCAGTTTGTAAATGACTGATTGCCAGGGGATATTCTCCCCGGACGTAGATATAGCCTTGGTTTGCCCCGACAGCATAGGCGGCGATCGCCATTCCTTCCAGCACCCGATGAGGATCACTTTCAAGGACATTCCGATCCATGTAAGCCCCAGGATCACCCTCATCAGCATTGCACACCACATACTTCTGTCCCTGGGGCATTTTGGCGACAGTCCCCCACTTTAATCCAGTCGGATATCCAGCACCGCCTCGACCGCGTAAACCACTACGGGTGATGATGCTCACGATTTCTTCGGGCTGCTTGTCTCTTAAACAGTGATAAAGCGCCTCATACCCACGAGCGTTGATATAGTCTTCAATGCGTTCTGGATCAGTTTTACCACTATTCTCAAGTACAATGCGGGTTTGGTTTGCAAAGAAAGGATGGCCAGGGAAAATCACCTCTAACGAGTTAGATTCCTTGTCAAGTGGATCATGAAGCACAGAGACAATTTCAGGAGCTTGTTCCGGAGTAACATGACAGTACATATTCCCAGATGGTTCGACATGCACCAGTGGGCCTTGACTACACAATCCCATGCATCCGACCCCTGACACTGTTACCTCCTCCTGTAACCCACGATTAGTAACAGCTTCTTCAATCTGCATTTTTATTGCTAATCCATTAGCCGAGAGACACCCGCCAACCGTACAGCAGCGGATTTGGTGAGGCGTATGTTTGCAAGCTGACCGTTGGCGAAGTTCATTCAAATCCATAACGTATAACGATTTTAGATTTTGGATTTTAGATTGAGAGCCAGAAGACCTGACTTGGTTCTAGCCTATTCATCCATAGCTCTACCTTGAAAAATTGGTAAGTAAGTAACTAGCCATCATTAAACGTGCCTTTCCAAATCCTGTGCCGCCCGCTGCGCGGGCGGCACAGGATTTCAGGTTTTGGTTTTAATTTGGACTTTGTCCTTCTATTACCCCTGAGCAGACTCTAGCGTGGTTGCAACGGGTTCTGATTTTTCGTCTTCGCCTGAGAGACAGAATGTGAGTCGTTCGATAGCAAGCTCACAGGTTTGATGCCCTTCAAGCTGATCGTCTAACACAATCACCGGAGCCACTCCACAAGCCCCTAAACAGCGTGCTGTCATCAAGGAAAACTGATCGTCAGGCGTTGTTTCGCCTGCTTTGATCGTCATGGTTCTCTCTAAACAACTGAGTAATTGGGCGGCTCCTTTTACATAGCATGCTGTCCCCATGCAAACAACACATGTGTGAGCACCTTTAGGAGTTAACGAAAAGAAATGATAGAAAGTTGCAACACCATAGACATGACTAGGAGGAAGTTGTAACCGATGGGCAATGTTCAGTAGTAAATCCGGCTCTAAATAGCCAAATAGTTCCTGAGCGGTATGAAGAACCTCAATCAAGGCATCAGCACGATACTGATAACGCTTTATTGAAGCCTCCAATAGCCTCATCCGTTTATCATTCGGTAGCAATTGACCAGAGACTGGTTTCGAGAGAGAGGCAGTCATGATTCTTCAACTAAAGCTAAAGAGACAGATTCATCTGCAGGTTTTCTAGTGCCTGTGTTTTAGGCTGGTGTGAACCACTCAGACAGAACAGGGTACATGAGGCATGACATCATTGCTAACGCTATCCAGCAACATTTCGCTCGTGGGGTTAACCGTCGCAGAATGCCCAGATGTTGTTTGCACCATAAAACGTCATCCAAGAAACAGATAAGTAGATGGTCATAATTAAACGTATCCTTACAAATCCTGTGCCGCCCGCTGCGCGGGCGGCACAGGATTTGGGGTTTTGGTTTTAGTTATGTCCAGGTACTTATGAGAAACATCGTTAGCCGTGTTCCTACTCTGATGTGTAAATCAATAGTTTGAGGAATTTATGAGGAATGAGACCGCTGCAACAATATTTCTATTGAGATTCTTCCATGACGTGATCGCTTAAGAGGTCGCTTTCAGCCTATATCGTACTCTGCCATTTTTGTGCTGAGGGATGCGGATTCTCGTTCCTAGTCTCCGGCTGAGAATGCCACTCAAAGACTCTGGCGTTTGATGGTACGGTAGCCAGAGTCTCCAGCTTGGTTTCCCAACCGAAGACTGGGAAACAGATGAATAGAGACGCCAATCATCCATGCTGGTGGTTTCTGCTGCTCATGGGCTCACTCAACACGAACAACAGAAATCCTCAGCACATCCTCATCTCAGACAAGCATTCCACATGAGTTCCTCAGCTTTTTGATCTATCGTGATAGTGATAGAGGCAGGGCAACGAAGCATTGATGCACGGGTTGCTCTAGGGCGATCGCCCCAACCATCATCTAGAGAGGAGGATCGAATGAAAAATCTCTACATCACGGCTGTTTCTTTACTCTCAGCATTCGTCCTTAGCAGTCCTGCATTCGCCGATTCTCCCATTAGTGATGTTCGTGACGCTAAT
>JBCCWF010000124.1:0-14753 GCA_039194035.1 Cyanobacteria bacterium P01_E01_bin.6
CCCTCTATTGGTACTTTATTTTCTAGCAAGTCCCTTACTGGAGTTTAGGAATAGACATGAGATAGAACTAGAAAATAGTTTGGTGGCGGCTCAGCCACCAAACTGTCTCAGAGTCTTTTAATTTTCATTCCTTAGTATGGTGAGGCACGTATCATGACTTGAACGTTTACGTCGGGATTCTAGGGCACTCCGCGCCCCACAACCTGATTAAATTTTTCTCGGTTTACTTATGGCTAGCGACTTATCGTCATTAAGCCGTGCTTAAAACCCACAAAACTATAAAGTTTCTCGGCGATGTATGCCGATGGCTCATAGAATGCATCAAGGTTGCTGCTTTATTCCAATACGTTGGCTGAATAGCTGGCACTAGGACAGCATACATTGTCCCTAAATTTTGCTGTAGCTTGAGTCTGATAATCAACCATCTATGTGTTTCATATCAGCCTCAGCGAGATACTGATATGGTGCTTCTTGATGTTTATTGTTTCATGACTTGGATTCTTAATTACTGTGCGGGAGACCTAGACAATGGGGCATGTTGTTGATATCGACGTTACTAATTTTGAAGATGATGTTGTAGAAGCATCGAATCAAAAACCAGTTCTAATTGATTTTTTTGCTCAGTGGTGTGGTCCTTGTCAACTTTTAAAGCCAGTACTCGAACGTCTTGTTCATGAGTACGATTTTATTTTGGCAAAGGTGGATATTGATCAGCATCCTGACCTTGCAAATGCCTATGGTGTTGAAGGGGTCCCGGATGTTCGAATCGTTCAGGCTGGTGAGATGAGACCTGGATTTGTTGGAGTTCTACCAGAGCCAAAATTAAGGGATTTGTTGGTGAGTTTGGGTTTGCAGTCAGATTTAGATCGAGGGCTGGATGTTCTTCGCCAGGCGATCGCCAACAATGATATCGAGGCAGCAAATGCGCAGTTTAGCACCTTGATCAATGCCTACCCAGAGGATCAGCGACTCCGGCTTGAATCCGCAAAATTTATGTTGAGTCAAGAGAACATTGATGATGCCGAATCGTGTCTTAAAGACATCCCAGAAAGCGATCGCACCTACGGTGCGCAGGCTAAAGTTCTTAGAGGAATCATCCAACTTAAACGCATTTGCCAGGATGTTGTTCTGGAAACAGAATTAGACCAGTCATTTGTTCAGGGTGCTAAGCTTGCACTCCAACAAGATTTTGAAACTTCGCTCATGATGTTGTTAGAAGTGGTGACGCGCGATCGCAACTATCGTGATGATGCAGCTCGGAAAGCCATGCTAACAGTGTTTAGTATGCTGGGCGATGATCATCCTTTGACACGTCATTACCGAAAGCAATTAATGCTGATCCTGTATTAAACATACGTCCAGTCACTTAGAAACAGCCCCAAACATCTTGTCAATGTTCGGGGCTGTTTCTATATCAGACTCTTCAGTTGCAAGGGTTCATTAGATCTGAGGAACAACACTCTCCTTGTCAGGAATATCAGCGTATTCAGATACGATTTGTCGAAACTCGTCGCCATCAATCGTTTCTTTTTCGATGAGAAGATCGACTAACCGATCAATCACTGATCGATTGTCTCGAACAAGTTGGCATGCATCAACGTAGCAATGCGCAACAATAGTTCGAACCTGAGCATCAATCCGAGACGCAATTTCCTCAGAGTATTCGGAACGCGTCATCAAGTCACGGCCAAGGAATACCTCGCTTTGCTGCCCTTCTAGAGAAATAGGTCCTAAGTCAGACATTCCAAAGCGCGTCACCATTTGTCGAGCCATCCCTGTGACTTGTTGGAGATCGTTTCCGGCTCCTGTGGTGACTTCTGCATCTCCGAAGATGACGTCTTCTGCCGCACGACCTCCCAAAGCTCCGGTAATACGAGCCAAAAGCTGAGAGCGAGAAATGAGGGTCTGGTCTTCATTTGGCGTAAACCAGGTGAGTCCACGAGCCTGTCCTCTAGGAATGAGAGTGACTTTCTGCACAGGATCATGATCCTTCACCAGGGTGCCGATGATGGCATGACCTACTTCATGGTAGGCAATCAGTCGCTTGCTCTTGCTATCGACCAATGGTGTTCCTTCCATGCCAGCAATGACCCGATCGACTGCCGCGTCAACTTCAGACATCGTAATGGCTTCCTTCCGACGACGGGCTGTCAGAATAGCAGCCTCATTCAGCAGGTTCGCCAGATCAGCTCCAGTGAACCCAGGAGTGCGGCGGGCGATCGCCTCCAGCGAAATTTCTTCTGCCAGCTTCTTATTGCGAGCATGGACCTCAAGAATCGACAGACGACCACCAATATCGGGCGGATCAACCAAAACCTGCCGATCAAAACGACCCGGACGGAGCAGCGCAGAATCCAACACATCAGCTCGGTTTGTCGCTGCAATGATGATGATTCCAGTATTGCCCTCGAACCCATCCATCTCTGTGAGAAGCTGGTTTAAGGTCTGTTCACGTTCATCGTTACCGCCACCAATACCAGCACCCCGCTGACGACCAACCGCATCAATCTCATCAATGAAGATGATGCAAGGGGCATTTTCCTTTGCTTTTTTAAACAAATCTCGAACGCGAGATGCGCCGACACCAACGAACATTTCAACGAATTCAGACCCAGAGATGCTGAAAAAAGGAACGCCCGCTTCTCCGGCGATCGCCTTCGCAAGTAATGTTTTTCCTGTTCCTGGAGGGCCAACAAGAAGTGCTCCTTTAGGAATACGAGCACCAACAGCTGTAAAGCGTTCTGGCTTCTTCAAGAAAGAGACAACTTCCTGGAGTTCTTCCTTCGCTTCATCAACCCCGGCTACATCATCAAACATCACTCCCGTTTTTGCTTCCATCTGAAAACGAGCGCGAGATTTGCCAAAGCTCATCGCTTGTCCAGGGCCACCAGGCGCATTTCCAGAACGCCGGAACAATAGGAAAAGACCACCAATAAGTAGGATAGGAAAGATCAAGTTTCCGAGAAGACCCCAAACCGCACCATCATTTCGAGGGGGATGGGTATCAAAACGAATGCCTTCAGATTTCAACCTGGAGATTAATTCTGGGACGTTACCAGGCAAGTCGACCCGTGCGCGCTGAACACGATTGCCGATTTGTGGATCCGTTGCGTCGATGATCGCAGTTCGACCACCACTGTAGAAATCAACACTGGTTACGCGGCCAGAGTCAAGATACTCCAAGAATCGACCATAGGTCATCCGAGTATTGGCAGCGTTACCGCTCATCTCCATCCCAGCATTTGAGAACACTCCCTGCCATAGGAAAAAAATGATGACGAGAATTGGCAATGCCCACAGGAGTGCAGTTCTCCAGGAAAATTTCATAATGTCACGAGCCTCTAATTCAGCAGAATAGAACGTTCTAAACAGTTGGGTTTCAAAACCCACGGTAGTTAACCTAATCAACCAACATCGACTGAGAAGATAAGCTCCGAGATTTTCAACATCGATCGTTCAATAAACGTATGGTTAAACGGATTTCCAAACAACTCACAAAATTTATGTCTAAAAGTGATGCGACTAAATTTATGAGGATGCGTATATAAAATCTTAACTAAATTTAACTTAATACATGATCCCTGAGCAATGAATTCATTCGCTAGTTGCCATTTGGGTTCTAAATACATGAGACGTCTGCCGCGTCAATCAGTGTCATCTATCGGATTCAATGCGAGCTTTTGCTTCCTTCTCAAACCATTGCACAACCTGCGTAACAGCAAGATTCTCAAGAGGTGTTTGTGTCGCCTTAGAAATTTGGTGGAGGGGTCTTAATGACGACCCCACAAGCTTTGAGAAAAAAAACTGGAAGCGATCGCCTGTTTCGGCACCGGGCATCGGATTCGCTTGCACAGAGTCGTCGTGGCTCACCCAGTCCATAATCTGTTCCTGAGAAATGTGGGCGATCGCCACCTTGTTTTGCTGGGCGATGTGTTTGAGCACTCTCAGCGAATAAATCGCAACACGTGCTGTGAATTTATCCCGAGAGGAAAGGAGCGCCGCGTCCACTTCAGCTGCTTCATCGCTGGTCAAAAAGTCACTAGAGGCTTGATTTTGTCCAAACATAATATCTGCATGTAACCCGTTTTTTTTGGCTTGTATTTTAAGGCGGGATTCTTCCCGACTTAAGTTATGAGCCTTTTTTTTAGTCCTTCCTTGAAGGACAATCGAGCAGCTGAGGTGGCCGACATCCCTGTCATGGGTTACACACTGTAACGTATGACAGGGAAATTTCGGTTCCTGGTTAGCGTCCTATTGTTCCCGCACAAGATATCCACAACAATGTTCTCCATCGACAAGCCAATGAGTTCGCTCAACCTTGCATCCGTCCAGCGCTAAGGCAAACATTTCTAGCTCATGACCACAAACAGTCGGAAATGAGCGGGCGACATCGGAAATCGCGCAATTATATTCGGTGATCAGAAACTGTTGGTTTGGGGTCGGCTCATCCAGGTTTGTTGCTTTTTTCAGGGGTTCTGAATCCTCTGACTCAAGCATGCGCCACTCCGCCATATACCCTTCCGCACGTCGTAATTGCACCAATCGCTCAACCTTTTCTTCGGTTGTTCCATGTCCAACCCGTTGCTGATATTCCAGAGCCTTACGCTCCCATTGTTTTTTGAGCACAGAACCCACTTGATCTGGGCCGACTGTCGCTGCCAGCGCGTCGAGTAGCGACACAGCAAAATCGCCATATTGTTCAGGTAGGCGATCGCGTCCTTTTTCGCTGAGTTGATATACGTATTGGGGACGCCCCATCCCAGCCTGCACCGCATCATGTTGAATGAGATGCTCTGTTTCTAAGTCTTTCAAATGGCGGCGAGTTGCTTGGGGACTAATTCGCAAGTGATTGGCTAAATCTTGAGCACTGGCCTGGCCCTGACGAGCCAAATAGCTCAAGATATCGTCCTTACTCTTGCTTGATTGGGGATGAATGTCTGACATCGCGTTCGCAGAACCTTGAGCTGATCAAAAACTAACCAATATACGGATGCGTGTTACCAATGAACGTCCAATCGACTAAACGCTTAATGATTAGAGGGACGTTTACCTTGTACGCATTATGTGAGTTAAATTAAGCCCTTATATATAAAGGGTTTCAGCTAGCATCAAAATCTGGAGATTGGACAGTTTCGACGTATCTACGTCATTTCAGCGATCAACTCACATAAGGCGTCTTGTATATTTCTAATCTGAGCCAGATTAACGTTTAGGACTGGATGCCGAGTCGTCTCTCAATGAGAACTTAAACCCATTGAGGAGCAAACTCGGAAACCAAACCTTTCTGGCTCGACTTTGACAACATTATTGTTGCTAAAGTACTCTACAATTAGAGTTATGCAACCTTAAAGTTGTTTTAATTATACGGAGTTATTGGTCGCCCTGTCTCCCCGCTTATGAATACATCAACTGGAAGCAAGTCAATGCAAGCTACAGAAAAAAGTCTCGAGGCTATGAAGAATTTTTCTGAGACTTATGCAAAACGCACAGACACGTATTTTTGCGTCGACCCTGGCGTCACTGCTGTTGTCATTGAAGGACTTGCAAAACATAAGGATGAGTTGGGTGCTCCACTGTGCCCTTGTCGCCACTACGAAGATAAGGAGGCGGAAGCTGCTGCGGCGTATTGGAACTGTCCATGTGTCCCAATGCGTGAGCGAAAAGAGTGTCACTGCATGTTGTTTTTGACGCCAGATAATGACTTTGCTGGAGAAAAGCAGCAAATTTCGATTGAAGAAATTCGAGCCACGACAGACCATGCCTAGCCCTTTGATGGGGTCAGTGATTGATTCGCTTCGCTAGTTCGTTCGCTATTGTCCTTTATCTAGATGTTCAGAGATCTGTGCTATGTCTGCATCAGTCAAAACCCTTGTTAATCAGCCCTATAAGTACGGATTTGTTACAAACATCGAGTCGGATACGCTGCCTCCTGGTCTGAGTGAAGATGTTGTCCGTCTTATTTCTGCGAAGAAAGATGAGCCTGAATTTATGCTTCAGTTCAGGCTTAAAGCCTATCGACAATGGCAAAAGATGACGGAGCCAACGTGGCCCCATGTATCCTATCCTTCCATTAACTATCAAGACATTATTTATTACTCGGCACCGAAGCCGCAAGAGAAGTTGGGCAGTCTTGATGAGGTTGACCCCGTTCTTCTGGAAACATTTGACAAGTTAGGGATTCCCCTATCTGAGCAGAAGCGTTTGTCGAATGTTGCTGTTGATGCCGTGTTTGACAGTGTCTCAGTGGCAACCACATTTAAGGAAAAGCTGGCCGAAGAAGGCGTTGTTTTTTGCTCGATTTCTGAAGCTGTCAAAGAATATCCAGACCTTATCGAGAAGTACTTGGGAAGTGTTGTTCCAGTTGGCGACAACTATTTCGCAGCCCTGAACTCTGCGGTCTTCAGCGATGGTTCATTTGTTTATATTCCAAAGGGTGTTAAATGCCCAATGGATTTGTCAACTTATTTCAGAATCAATAACGGGGACTCTGGGCAATTTGAGCGAACGTTGATTGTGGCTGAGGAAGGAAGTTCAGTTACGTATTTGGAAGGCTGTACAGCACCCATGTTTGATACGAATCAGCTCCACGCTGCCGTAGTCGAGCTGGTTGCTTTAGACAATGCTGAAATCAAGTACTCAACCGTTCAGAATTGGTATGCCGGTGACGAAACAGGAAAGGGCGGAATTTATAATTTCGTAACAAAGCGAGGGCTATGCCAAGGGGTTAATTCAAAAATTTCTTGGACTCAGGTCGAGACTGGTTCTGCAATTACTTGGAAATATCCCAGCTGTGTTTTGATTGGGGACAATTCTGTTGGTGAGTTTTACTCGGTAGCGCTTACGAATAACTATCAGCAGGCTGATACAGGAACCAAGATGGTGCATGTCGGTCGAAACACCCGAAGTACGATCATTTCAAAGGGGATCTCGTCAGGGCACTCCAAAAATAGCTATCGGGGACTTGTCAAGATGAACCCGAAGGCTACAGGAGCACGAAATTATTCTCAGTGTGATTCTATGCTGATTGGCGATCGCGCAGAGGCGAATACGTTCCCCTATATTCAGGTTCAAAACAATACTGCCAAGGTTGAGCACGAAGCCTCAACATCAAAAATTGGAGAAGATCAGCTCTTCTATTTTCTGCAGCGAGGTATTTCGGCAGAAGACGCCGTATCAATGATGATCAGCGGCTTTTGCAAGGATGTGTTTAGCCAGTTACCGATGGAGTTTGCCGTTGAGGCCGATCGCCTCTTGGCACTGAAGCTTGAGGGAAGTGTTGGCTAATCACGGGTTGAATGCGCTGAGTCAGCATCGGTTGACGAAGGTTGACGATAGGTGGGTTATCGATTGAAACATGGCCGGGTTGCAGATAGCTCTGAACACATGGCTCTGAGTAATTAAGGTGTAAGGACGTGAGACTGGATCATGATTAGGGAAAACAGCGATGTAGTGCTGTCTGTAAAAGATTTAACAGCAGACGTTGAAGGGGTTCAAATTCTTAAAGGATTGAATTTGACTGTCAACGCGGGTGAGATTCACGCCATCATGGGGCCAAATGGTTCGGGGAAAAGCACCTGTTCAAAGGTTTTGGCAGGGCATCCCGACTATGACGTCACAGGGGGGTCTGTTGAATTTCAAGGCAATGACTTGCTTCAACTTGAGGCAGAAGATCGCGCTCGTTCTGGCGTGTTTCTGGCGTTTCAGTATCCACTGGAGATTCCAGGCGTCAGCAATTTAGACTTTTTGCGCGTGTCATATAATGCTCGGCAAAAACACCTTGGCCGTGAAGAATTGGACGCCTTCGACTTTGACGAACTTGTCCGTGAGAAGCTTGATGTCGTCAAAATGGACTCTAAGTTTTTGACTCGTAGTGTCAACGAAGGGTTTTCCGGGGGAGAGAAGAAGCGCAATGAGATTCTTCAAATGGCATTATTAGAGCCGACCCTTGCCATTTTGGATGAAACAGACTCCGGCCTTGATATTGATGCACTTAAGATTGTGTCCAATGGCGTTAACCAATTGGCGACTCCTGATAATGCAGTGGTATTGATTACCCATTATCAACGTCTGCTGAACTACATCGTCCCGGATTATGTTCATGTCATGGAGAAGGGGCGCATTATTCGCACAGGAACGAAGGATCTGGCCTTTGAGCTAGAAGAACGCGGCTATGACTGGGTGTTGCAAGAGTCGGCAGCCGGGGTGGCGGTATCATGACGATTCAAGTGTCATCTCCAAATCTGCCTACCAATGGCAGCACTGTGAAAGCTGATCGTGCCACGTATCTTTCAGCATTGACTGACTGTAGAGGAATCCTGACGGATAAAGCATTTCAGCCTGAGGTGCTGTCTACTCTTCAGACCATTCGGACGCAGGCAACGAGTGAGGTGCGATCGCTCTCGATGCCGTCAAAGCGGGATGAAGAATGGCGATTTACCGACCTATCTCCGATGCTGGAGATGGACTTTCAATCACCGGATGTGATGTCATCATCCATCACCTTAGATGACCTCGCATCCTTTGTCCTTCCAGAAACATCGGGTCGGCGCCTCGTTTTTGTTAACGGTCAGTATGCTCCCGACTTGTCTGAAACGAGCAACATGGCAGCAGATATGGTTGCAACAAACCTCACACAGTTAGAGGCTCTACCCAATAGCGCTGAACTCATCGCCACGTACCTCAACTCACAAGAAGGACTGGAAAAGACATTCACAGCGCTGAATACCTCAAGCTTCACGGATGCTGCGATTGTCTATGTTGGCAAAAACGTTGCTGCTGAGCTTCCCATTCATCTGTTGTTTGTTTCAACAGCCTCTGAACAAGCCGTGATTAGCCACCCACGATGTCTGATCATTGCCGAGGCAAATAGCGAAGTGTCTTTTGTTGAAGACTATGTGGCGGTGGGAGATGGCACCTATTTCACCAATAGCGTGACAGAGATTTGGGCGAAGGAGAACGCCCGCATTACCCATACCCGACTTCAGCGCGATCGCCCAACAGCATTTCACATCGGTAAGACTGTGGTAAGTCAGGCCAAAGCATCACACTACACGTGCAATGCGATTAATTTAGGAGGCAAAATCTTTCGCCATAATCTGGAAGTGTTCCAGGCGGGAGAAGCCACTGAAACAGTGTTAGATGGATTGACTCTGATCACGGGTGACCAGCTTGCAGATACGCACAGCTTAATTCAGTATGCAAAGCCTCACGGAACCAGTCATCAAGTGTATAAGGCAATTGTGGATGGGCACGCTCATTCAGTCTTCAACGGAAAAGTGACGGTACCAACGGCTGCCCAGTTAACCAATGCGGCTCAGTTGAACCGCAACTTGCTGCTCTCTCCGAAAGGACGCATAGATACAAAACCTCAGCTAGAGATTGTCGCTGACAATGTGAAATGTACCCACGGAGCCACCGTGAGTCAGCTGGATTCAGACGAAGTATTTTATTTACAAAGTCGAGGCATTGATGCTGAACGTGCCCAAAACCTTTTAATTTATGCATTTGCAGCAGAAATTATTCAAAACCTACCTGTTCCGTCGTTACGAGATACGCTCTCTCGTTTCGTCGCAACGATGACGGGAAGCTCAACAACCTTTTAATACGTCTGTTTAAACTCTCTTCCATTCTCTTGTCACTCGTTCTCTTGGCGCTATGACCCTTACTCAAGAACGTACGCTTGCATCTCAAGTTCGCCCTGACTTCCCGATTCTTCATCAAGAAGTTCACGGAAAACCACTGGTTTATTTAGACAACGCGGCAACGTCACAAAAGCCATCTGCCGTTCTGGAGGCGATTGACCAGTATTACAAAGCGGATAACTCCAACGTTCATCGCGGAGTTCATACGCTCAGTGCTCGTGCAACGGATGCCTATGAAGGGGCACGAGATAAAGTGGCTCAGTTTGTCAATGCGGCCCATCGGGAAGAAATCATCTACACGCGCAATGCGAGTGAGGCGATCAATCTTATCGCCTATGCCTGGGGCATGAACACCTTGAAGGCTGGCGACGAGATCATTTTGACGGTGATGGAGCATCACAGTAACCTCATTCCCTGGCAGTTTGTGGCTCAGCGAACTGGGGCTGTTTTGAAGTTTGTGGAACTGACCGAGACAGAAGAGTTTGACCTGGAGCAGTTCAAGGAATTGCTTTCCGAACGAACAAAACTGGTGTCGATCGTTCATGTGTCGAATACACTGGGCTGCATTAATCCAGTGAATGAGATTACCGCACTTGCTCACGAATTTGGTGCAAAGGTGTTGATCGATGCGTGCCAGAGTGTTCCACACATGGCCGTCGATGTTCAAGCCATTGGATGTGACTGGTTGGTCGCATCAGGTCATAAAATGTGTGCGCCGACGGGCATCGGATTTTTATATGGCAAGCGAGATGTGATGCGATCGATGCCACCATTTCTCGGGGGCGGCGAGATGATTGCGGATGTCTTTCTCGATCACTCGACCTATGCGGATGTGCCTCATCGTTTTGAAGCCGGAACTCCTGCCATTGCTGAGGCGATCGCCCTTGGTGCCGCTGTGGATTACCTAACGGGCATTGGCATGGAGAAGATTTGTGCCTATGAACATGAGCTGACGGCCTATCTCTTTAAGCAACTGAAAACGTTGCCAGAGGTTCGTATCTATGGGCCTAACCCAACTGACGATGGCGAGGGACGAGCAGCGCTCGCATCCTTTACGACTGGTGCTGTTCATCCCCACGACCTTTCGACTATCTTGGATCAGTCGGCGATCGCCATTCGGGCAGGCCATCACTGTACTCAGCCGCTGCACCGACATATCGGCGCACAATCCACGGCACGGGCAAGCCTGTATTTCTACAACACCCGCGAGGAAATTGATGTGTTCATTGAGTCTTTAAAAGAGGCCATTGAATTTTTTGGCAGCATCTTTGGTTGATTTTCTCAGGCAATGCTTTTCAGGTGTAGTTCTTTAAACAATGGTGGCGTATGAAACACACGCCACCATTGTTTAAAGAACTACACCTAAAGAACTACCAGCGCTTTGATTTTTGGATGGCAGCAAAGGTGCCGGCCCCAATGGTGCCAAGGAGCAGCAGCCAGAGGATACCGCCTGGAATGAAGGTGAGAATACCAACGCCCCGCATAATCCACACGGCGAGGGTAATGCCGAAGAGCATGAGAAATAATCGATAGCCTTTTGTCGATAGTCTTTGCACGAGTGATATTAGAAATTCAATCTATACGGCGTTCTTGTTGATGGAGAACCTGCAAACCAAGAGTGACATGGTAGTTGGCTCCCTTTCACCATACCTAAATCTTTCGTAATCGGTTGATACCTCCTGAGGGAAAAGCGATTATCTTGAAGGATGTAAGTTGCTAACCATCATTAAACGTGTCCTTCTAAATTCTGTGCCGCCTGCTGCATGGGTGGCACAGAATTTAGAATACTGGTTTTAATGACATCCAGGTACTTAACTGCTCAAAAGCCCCTACTATGCAGGATTCTTTCTTGAATATCACTATCAATTGGCGTCAAGACGAGCGTGATGTAGACCCTGAGCGGCAAGAACGGGAAACCGAAATGCTGTATCGAGAACTGCGCCAGATGGACGACGTTGAAGCCGTGAATCGGGTGCCCGATCCGGATGTGCCCGATGGTGGCATGGGAGCCGCTTGGCTATGGGATGTATTGCAGGCAGAGGTATCGGTTGAGAATATTGGCGTGCTGTATCGACTGGTGCGCGATCGCCTCCCTGGGCCGCCCATTGACTTTGAGTTGACCAATGGCGATCGCAAAGTCGTTGTGAAAGGCGTTCGCCCGGAAGACATGGATGAAGCGGTGAAGAAGCTGGTAGCAGCAGCAAAAGAACTCGGCGATAACTAGGTGTAGGCAATCCGTGGCATCAGGGAAGAAACCAGGTCAAGGCGGTCGAAAATTTGCGTTACTCATTGGCGTGTCCGAATTCGGGGAGGGCTTTAAGCCGCTACACACCCCACCCCAGGCGATCGCCCAATTCAAGGAAATCTTGACTGATCCAGCCATCGGCGGATTTCCTTCTGACCACGTGATTGACGTGCTCAATCCTACGGTTGGCGATATGCAGGCCAACATTGGGGAGTTTTTTTGCAATCGCCGCCGCAAAGAGGATGTGCTGCTGTTTTATTTTGTCGGTCATGGCATCAAAGATGAACATGGAGGCTTTCATTTTTCGACGCGCCAAACTCGAAAATTTGAGAATGGGCGATTGAACTCCGGAACGGCTGTGGCGGCCAGTTTCATATTGGGACAAATGAGTCAATCGGACTCAAAACGGCAGGTGGTGATTTTGGACTGCTGTTTTAGCGGTGCGTTTCCCGATGGGGCACTGGCGATGGATGATGGCGCAGTGAATGTGAAGCAGCAGATGGGTGGACAGGGACGAGCGGTGCTTACGGCTACGACTTCGACCCAATATGCTCTAGAGCAGGACGGGGAAATACTGTCGATTTATACGCGGTATTTGCTGGAAGGATTGAAAACCGGAGCGGCCGCTCCAGAAAATCAAGAGTGGATCGACGCGGGGCATATGCATGATTATGTGCGCCAAAAGCTGGAAACAGCGGCGGCAACCATGTCTCCCCAACTCTATGCGGCGCGAGAAGGACGCAGCATTATCATCGCCAAGGCTCCCGTGGGTGATCCAGAGTTGCGCTATCGCAAACTGGTGCAGCGACATTTGCGAGAGACCGGTGCCATTAGTCCAGTCGGTCGGCGGCGACTCACTCGCCAAGGGAAGGAGCTGGGGCTAGCTTCAGGCCGAATCATCGAAATTGAAACGGAGGTCTGTCGCCCCTTTCAAGAACGACACGAGAACTTGGCAGAATATGAGGATGCCTATCGAGAAGCGCTCAACCATGAACATCCCCTGTCAGACTTCACGCGACAAGAACTCGCCGATTATCAGCGCGATCTCAACTTGCGGGATGAGGATGTCCAGTCCATCCAGGCCAAGCTTCATCAGGAATTGCATGGTGTGCAGGGACTAGATAATGCGCAGGCACTGGATAGTGCCCAGGGGCTGGATAGTGCGGCAGATCCATCCGCACCCCCGTCGGTTGTCCCATCTCGTTCCCCGTCTCCATCAGAACAAAATCGCACCTTCTCCTACGAAACGGTACGCGTCGATGAGACGAGAGTGATTGTTGAGCGAATTCCGCAAGAGGCGGAATATTACACCGAAGATGTCGGGAATGGTATCACGTTCGATATGGTGAAAATTCCGGGTGGAGTATTCATCATGGGCTCACCAAAGGGTGAAGGCACCGAGGATGAACAACCTCAGCATCAAGTGACGGTGCCCAGTTTTTATATGGGCAAAGTGGTCGTCACTCAAGCGGTGTATGAAGCCGTGATAGGCTCAAATCCATCTCATTTCAAGGGTGACAATCGTCCAGTTGAAACCGTCTCCTGGAATGACGCGATCGCCTTTTGCAGAATCCTCTCGGAACGCACTGGAAACACATATCGACTTCCCAGCGAGGCCGAATGGGAATATGTCTGTCGTGCCAACACAACAACGACATATTCGTTTGGAGATGCGATCGCCCCTGAGCTAGCTAATTACCGTGAGAGCGACCTTAAGCAAACGTCTGATGTGGGTCGTTATCCGCCCAATGGCTTTGGGGTGTTCGACATGCATGGGAATGTCTGGGAATGGTGTCTTGACCACTGGCATGAGCATTACAAAGGTGCACCAGCCGATGGCAACGCTTGGATAGACGATGGTGATAAATCTTTAAGATTGTTACGCGGCGGTTCTTGGGACTCCTATCCGAGGAATTGCCGTTCTGCCTATCGCTACTACGACAACCCGGACGACCGCTACAGCAACCTCGGTTTTCGTGTTGTTTGTCGTGCCCCGAGGGCTCTTCGCTAGCTCTTTTACACTGTTACACTTTTGCCCTTTTCACGGGTTCCACTTTTCACGCATTGTCTTCTCGCGCGTAGCGCGTCGGCGTAGTGTTCCCTTCGGGTTACCCGTCCCCTGCGACTCCGCTCAGGGGACGGTTGCAGGAGATCTGGCTTCGATTCCGCTCAGCCAGCGAAGTAGGTGGACATACAACGGTGCTGTAGGGTGCTGTTAGGCGGAGCTGTTAGGCGGAGCCGTAACGCACATCCTGCAAGACGTTGATGGTTGACGCTATTGCTCTAGCGAAGCCATCCCATGAGGCTCTACGCATCCTAATGAGGGAAATCACCGAATCATTCGGCCACGAGAAAACTGAAAATACTCAATCATTCATTCGTTCAATCAGATATGCAGCCCCAACACCATGTCACATGGCGGCACCTGTCTTATTTGAGAATGGATTGACTAAATCTTAAAAAATGTAACGATGCATGTCGCAAGACAACAATGCGTAAGGATGTGTTGTTGCTGACTTCTTTTGACGAAGCTGCACCGATATACTCCACTTAACTTTTACTCACTGTTCATACACCGGGGCACTTCGTGCCTGGGTGTTTTTTTTGCTCCAAAACAGTTCTGAAACGAGAAGCTCTATCAAGAGACGATTGCAGAGACACACCCAAAATCCAGCAATTTTACTTAGATCGGGCTACTAGCCTAACAATCCTCTCCCTCAACTGTCGAGATAAGTTTACAGATTGACATTAATTCTCTGATGAGAGCTGAAACTAACGATGGTTATAGGTTTCGACCTCAGTTCCATAGACGGAGGTGGAGTGTCTACGCTTGACAATAAACACTCCACATCGTGCTGTAGTGACCA
>JBCCWF010000125.1:0-14679 GCA_039194035.1 Cyanobacteria bacterium P01_E01_bin.6
AGGCAGGAACAGGTACATCTCCAAATTTCAAATAATGAATCAATAGCCGCACGGAATGCTTTAGCATCTGCACTGATTTGGAATAACACAATGTTTTACGGTGAAGTCGCGCTAAGTAGTGACGCAGTCGAGTGTTTTCCCCTTCTACTCGAGTCATGTAGGTCCTGACTTTTCCCGTTAAGTCCTAAAGCTACTAGGCAGCAAGGGTTCTAGAATTAGCTTTAATTATCAATAATAAAATTTTGTTGAGAATTGACTACGAGGTTATAGGGCTTCCAGTCCAATAACATTGCGCAGGTTTTTCTCTCGAAAAGATAATGGGAAAAGTCAGCTTAGGTTGGGTTGACGACAGGAAACCCAACATTAACCTCTTACTCAAAACCAATATCTTTATCAAATGTAATAGGATATTGGCTGCCCCAATCGATATCATAATCTCCCTGTTTGACATACCTTATGAAAGCTTGAATAGGGCCAATCCTTCGGATTTTTTACAAGCTGATGATGAACGGGGTTGTAATGAATATATTCAAGGTGTTTGTTAAAGTTTTGGTCGTCTCTGATTTGATGCTCCCAAAACCGTCGTTGCCAGATAGCTTGCTCTTTTTTATCTAGCCTTGATGGGTTGCGATGGCGCTTATAAGCGGGTGGACACGTTCGACTAAAGGTGCTTTTGATCAAGCGCCATCGGGTTGAAAAATCAGCATTTCCAGGCAGGAGAGTCCAGATGCAATGAAAATGATCCGGAAGAACAACAATGGCATCAATCTGAAATGGATGATCGGTTTTGACCGCACGACATGCTTTTCGCAGAAGGGCGATCGTTGCAGCACTACTAAATAGTTTTTGTCGTTGATAGCTGACGACGGTGAAGAAGTAAGTTGCTCCAGGAGTAGTAGCACGGCGATAGCGCATTGGGTTGCCCAGAGGTAGACTAAGTTTAGAATGGGCAATACGGGATCATTGCTAACACTTAATGGTGTTGGGTTTCGTTACCTCAACCCAACCTACGAGGGCGATCGCACTCAGTTTTGCCGCTGTCATCATGCGCTCTCACTGGATAGCGATACTTCTATGAGTATTGTAAGAATTTCCTCAATCATTACGAATCTATTTGAGAGGATTAGGCAATAACCTGCGAGGTTTGTGTATTTAGAACCAGCTTTACTGTACCTATGATGAACTTACATAAAACGAGATGAGACAAAAAGGCAACATCTCAATAAGTGAGAAGGTCATCATGTTGAAGGTAAAAAATAAGGTTATTGCGATTACCGGTGCTAGCAGCGGTATTGGTGAAGCAAGTGCTAATTTACTGGCGCAGAACGGTGCCAAAGTTGTTTTAGGAGCGCGGCGAACTCAAAGACTCGCAAAAATTACCGAAGCAATTCGTGCCCAAGGCGGCACCGCAGAATTCAAAGCTCTGGATGTCAGCGATCGCGAGGACATGAAAGCTTTTATTCATTTTGCTAAAGATACGTTTGGTCGCGTCGATGTCATCTTTAACAATGCTGGCGTGATGCCACTCTCACCGATGAACGCCTTGAAGGTGGAGGAGTGGGACAAGATGATCAACGTCAACGTTTTCGGTGTATTAAATGGAATCGCTGCAGGTCTGCCGATTATGGAGGCGCAGGGTAGCGGCCAATTCATCAATACAGCCTCGATTGGTGCGCATATTGTAGTGCCTACTGGGACTGTTTATTGCGCAACTAAATATGCGGTTTGGGCCATTTCAGAAGGATTACGTCAGGAGTCACAAGCGATTCGTGTCACGACTATTTCTCCCGGTGTCGTCGAAACAGAGCTTGGCTCTGACATCACTGAATCATCAGCGAAGGACGCTCTGCAGGAATTTCGAAAAATGGCACTCACTCCAGATGCGATCGCAAGAGCCGTCTTATATGCCGTATCTCAACCCGATGGCGTTGATGTCAATGAAATCATCGTCCGGCCCACTGCTAGCGCCTTCTAAAGCGAATTAGTCAGATTTTAAGGCCGCTATCGTAGCGAAGCAAATCAATTAGCAAGGACATTGTCATGGTCAAACCATTACGGTTTTTAGCGATCGCACTACTCGTACTCGCGACAACCTATAGCGCTGTGGGCCAAACGTCGAGCCAAACTAAGTCGACGACACCCAGTAAAAAGGCCATTGTCGAAATGAGTTTTCAGCAGTGGCAAGCGGGCACTGGCTCTCCTTTCGAGCTTCTATCAGAAGATATGCGCTGGACAATCAGCGGCTTCAATAAGTACGCGGGCACCTACACACAAGAACCTTTTCAAGCGCTTGTTGAACCATTCAATGAGCGCATAGCTGAGCCTTTGAGGCCGACGGAATGGCAGGTTTATGAGGATGGTGACGTCGTTATTATCCACTTTGATGCTGAAACGGTTCTGATTAATGGTGAGCAATACAGGAACAGCTATGCTTGGTTCTTTACCTTCGAAGGAGAAGAAGTCACGGAAGTTACTGCATTTCTGGACATGCCAGCTTTTGAAGACGTTTTGAACATGGAGATTGAACAACAGTAAACGAAGTAATTGATCGAACGACACCTAACGTTGCGGATCACCTGCCACAGCTCACCTTGGTCGCATACTCATCAACTCACAACGGGCGGTGTGTATGAGCGTTGCTAGGCATCGTGGGTGGACAAGGGAGGCGGGCAGATTTCCATGGATTGAATCAAGCCATCCTTAAAGGTGAAACGGTGGCCGACGTGCTCATCAGCCAGCACAGCTCCAGCCAGATCGCGCACGACCTGATGTACCTCGACTAGGATCTGCTCACTCTCCTCTGGGTTAAAGGCAACCGGCTCGACGTGTGCGTCGATCTCGCTCCCTTGTTCCATCCAGTAAGCACGGACTGCTTCTGGCCCACGGACAAAACCGCCTTTGAATGCCCTCGGCCAATGCACGTCGGGAGTCATGAGGGCGAGGGCGGCATCAAGGTCCCGCGCGTTGAAGGCCACGTAGGCTGCGCGTAGCAGCTCGATTTTGGGTGCAGGTTGATTTGGCATAAGCGATCGGTCAGGGAAATGGTATAACGTCCCTACCGTAGGCGTCACCTCAACCTGCCGTCTCATCCAATTCTGCTAAAGTTATCCCAATCCTGCTTGGGATGTGAAACCTTGACAGGACGAGGCCTATGGTGAATCATGCAACTTCCACATTTGACCTAACAAAACAGGCGGACGCAGCGCGTGTGCTGCTACAAGCTCCTTTGGTCGATAGCTATGGTACTGGGTGGAAAGGATTAACCTTTACCCACTACTGCCATCCTCCCCATGAAACGGTGGAGCATTGCCTAATACAACATTCACTGGTGATCACAGACCCCAAAAGCCGCTTTCAGACAGAGCGTCGTTGGGACGGCAAATCGAAACGTTATGCCCACGGCAACGGTCGCGTCGATGTTATCCCAGCATTGCTAAATCACCAAACAAACTGGAATCGGGACATCGAATTCTCGGTGATTGCGATTTGTCCAACGTTGCTGAACCAAGTTACTCAGGAATTGAGACAGTGCGAAGTAGAACTGATTCCACAGGTTGCGATCGCGGATCCAGTCATCCAGCAATTAGCGATCGCGATCAAGCTGGAAATCCAAACGGGTTGTCTGTCTGGCCGATTATATGGCGAGTCACTGGGAACAGCGCTTGCCGCTCGTTTGGTGCGGAACTATGCAGTCAAGAAACCTGCGCTTGAGTTCAAAGCCAACGGTTTACCCCAGTCACAATTGGCGCGAGTCATTGATTACATGAAGGCGAATTTGTCGCAAGATTTATCAATTTTGGATTTGGCGACCCTGACCAGCATGAGCGCATCTCACTTTAGCCGCTCCTTCAAGCAATCAGTGGGCATTGCGCCCTATCAGTATTTGATGCAACAACGGGTGGAACGAGCCATGCAATTACTGAAACAGCGATCGATTCCGATTAGCACTATTGCCCTAGATTGCGGCTTTGCCAATCAAACCCATCTCACAAAAGTCTTCCGTCAGATGACAGGGGTGACACCCAAAGCTTATCAAAAGCGATGATCCAAAATGAAGTTTGGGGTCAGAGATCTACGCACTGCAAGATGTAAGCCTAACTTTGCGATCAGTGGCGTGACCAAGTGTTACGTCCGCCTGTATCGCATTGTTATACGGCGTCATTGCGATCTTCAAAATGTCCTTTTTGGCCAAGAGCGGCTAGTCGAAGAAACCTGATTGCTCCCGTCTGAACTGCGGCAGCCCTCCCACCTCAAGACTTCCGGGCCCAGCCACAGAAGACCATCTCCCAGAGACAAGTTGCGGCAGCTTCCCTGCGCTCTGCGGCTAGACGCTCATCGAGCGTTTCGACATCGATCTCAGTCTCGGTCGCAATGCCATGGTGCAGTAGGCGGGGGAGAACGGAACGAATAATGGCGGCTACAGGGTAGCTGGCCGTTGGCGTCAGCACATTTGCTTCGGCACGCACTCGTTCGACGGTAAGCCCGGTCAACGAAAGTACCGAATGAAGCTCGAAGCCCATGTGCAGGTTTGCTCCTTCACGTCGGAGCATCTCTCGGAGCCAGGCGCGAACCTGATCATGTAGCGGCAAGGAAGTGCGGTTGTCATTTATCACTGTCATGTCATGCTCATGAAAAGCGATGATGCCTTCAGGGCGGATCGCCCGAGCGAGTTGCGCCACGGCCTTCGCTGCATCTGACTGATACATGAGAACGCGGCGACCCACTGCTGCATCAAGTGTGCCGTGCTCTGGATAAGTTACGTCGAATCCACCCTCAATGAAGGTGAGGTTCGAGACGCCGATCTCTCTTGCTTTTTCTCGGGCTAGCTCAAGCATCTGAGGGTTGCGGTCAACGGCAAGGACATGCCCTTGATTACCGACACGCCGTGAAAGCATGAGAGACACTGCACCCGGTCCGCAGCCGATGTCGAGCACACGCATGCCCGCTCCAATGCCTGCGTCATCAAGCATTCGTTCGGTCATCTCATCGACACTATTTGGCATCTGCATGTGATCTCCGTTTGTCATATTTGGCTAACTACCGATGGGAATAGTAGCTTGCTTGGATAGCCCAGTCGACCCGCTGGTTGTGGCAGAACGCTGGAGCAGTAAAACAGATTCTGATGGTATTCAGGCGGTCGTTTAGGGTGGAAACGAACACGGTAAAACATGCTGTCTGCACCTGATTAACGACTAAAAGAAGCAGCGGTAAAGAAGCGGCAACTTCACCAAAATCTCTCGATCGTCCACTTCATCGACTGGTTATGCTGCGTCCTTCTCACCTCCATGCCTCATGTACTCACGCGATACACGGTGCACAAGGCTTGACGAAACATAGAACAACGTGAAGCCAATCAGAGGATGTAACACCTCTAAATGAAGCGGAGTCTTGAGATGAATGCTGCAAAACTGAAGTGCCAGCAGCACAGGCAGACTAGCGGCGAGTGATCTCACTCTGTCTGAAAATGGCGCAATGAATGCCCCGATCAGCAATATTAGTGAGAGTCCGCCATATCCTCGCACAAGCCAGACGTGAATCGTCCACCAGGCAGGATCAGTGAAGTAGGCAACACCAACCGTCAACACCTGAACAATCAAGCAAACGTTAAAGAGAATAGAAGTTGAGTAAAACCCAAGCTTCGCCCAGTTTGCAGCAGCCATATCTTGATTTGTTTCCGAAGTTGTGGTCATGTTAGCCTACCGATCTTGCCAGTTCTAAACTTGACATCCCTTGCATAAACAACACTGCTTTATTGACCAACTCAGGTCCCGCCTTTGCAGGCGAACCGGTATCAAATGGCGGCGCCGGGTCGTACTCCAGTAGTAATTGAACAATCTTGGCAGTTTCCTCGCCGTAGAGGATACTTACAATCGTCAGGCCAAAATCGATTCCGGCTGTCACGCCGCCACCCGTGATGCGATTGCGATCAACCACGACGCGCTCGGTGCCCACCTCAACGCCCAACTTGGCGAGTTGTTCGCGCATTCCCCAGTGCGTTGCTGCTCGATAGCCTTCCAGCAAACCAGCTTTCGCCAGAAACTCTGACCCGACACAGACAGAGGTAATGAACTTAGCAGTGCTGCCTTGTTTGCGGAGGAACTCTAGCACCTCCGGATCGTCTACGACTGCCTGCTGTCCTAGGCCACCGCCAACACAAATCACGTCTAGGGGTGGGCAATTGGCAAAGGTGGTATCTGGTAATATCACCAATCCATCATCGGCGGTAATCGGGTCTAGTGTTTTCCAGATCCGATGCAGTTTGACATTGGGCAGCGCACTAAAAACTTGATGCGGACCGACGATATCGAGTGAGGTCATGCCGGGATAAAAGACCAAACCAATGATGTAATTTTGTGAGTCAGTCATGAATTAATCTCTCTGTGGTGATTGCCATTGAAGCTATCCTTATGCTAGGAATAGCAGCCCACCCCGTATAGTCCTCGATCGAGTACTCTTTTTACCCCTATGGCCATTTCCTTGAAGCCACTGTTTGAAGAAATTTACCAAGCTAAGGATGAAGACAATTTGCGATCGCATCTTGCGCCAAAAATTGGGGCGTACTTTGCAGCTAAGCGATCGGGAATATTTTTCTTCGACCAACTGTTAGCAGATCCAAGGTTTCAGCCCATTCTTAACCTGGCCCTATCTCTGGAGCATAATCCGGTAGCGCGTTACATTGCAGAACGCCACACTCCTGTCCATGAGGAATTGGTGACAACACTCAAGGCTTGGAAGTTACTTTGTCCGCGTCCAGATCACTGGCATGTGATGGCAGGGCCAATTATCAATCGTGGTCAAGTCGTTGGTTCTGTGGGCTGTACCCGTGAAAAATCGATGCCTATGTTTAACACTCAAGATCTAGCCGACCTTAGTGCCATTTGTTTGCATGTTGGACGTTGTATTTCCAGTCGTCGCGAAGTTCAGTGATGATGTCGGGGCACATCATCGAATCGAGAGTCACCAGTTCTTCGATGTCGTGAAAGCCGGAAAAGTGACGATACCCGTTCCAGCGGACAGTCATGGCTGGTGTAAGTCGTTCGCGTAGAGTGAAGAGCCAGCGGGCCATGGATTTCAGTCGGATAACTCTTTCTTAGGCTGTTGATATGGATAGAAGCTATGTCTGGACAGGGAGACCTATTGAATCAGACGATACATAACCTAAACCGAAAACTCTCCAGCTTCCAGCCGTAACCAGTCTAGAGGTTCTCTTAAAACCAAAAAAGAAACGGCTATATCACCATAGAAAGATTCAAAATTAAGACCATTATCGGCTTCTATTACCTTACTTTTCTCTCCGAACAGACGCTGCAAACGAAACTGATGATAGTTTTTGATGAGACTACCAAGCGTTACACGCTGTTGACACTCAGATGGATAGATTTCAGCATCCAGCTGAGGTAGTAAATACCAGGGACAATGCATCACGTGATGATGGGCATTGTGGTAGCCAAAGTTAAGAAATAACAGATTGAGCCAATGCCATCGACCGAAGATTAGGTTGGAGTAAGTATTCCGCTCTTCATAGTCTAAGTCGTACTTGGGGATGGGGTTCCCCATTTGAACAACGGTGTAGGTATGCTGAAAACAATCCATGAAGCGCAGAATATTGATAAAGCACAGGTAAGCAATAAAGTATAAGATTGCCGCTTTCCATGAATACCAAGCCAAGGCAAGAAAAAGACTACCTCTGACGAAGAGCAACCCGCCATTTCGCCAGCGTTCTGACTTCCGACTTTCTCCCAAGAAAGGAGCAAGGATACAAAACCAGCGAAGAATAAAGTTGATGGCAGGGAAGTAGAGCCACTCTAAAACGACGATGGATTTTAGGAGCCAAGGGGGGAGCGATCGCAAAAAAGCAGGCATGGAAAAAGCAAAGAAATCAGCGCGGTTTTTGTGATGGGCTAGGTGATAGCGAGCCAACGGAAGATAGCGACAATAACAGGATCCGGTCAGGAACAGCATGGCCTTCGCACCCAACGCATTCCATCGTGGATTCTTAAAAATGGCCCCATGGATGAACTCGTGGACAAAATAAGCCGCCCATACCAGGGTGTGTGTCAACAGCAAAACACCAAAAACATTGACAACCCAAAATTGAGAGCTAATGCCGACAATGGAGACCCCATAGCCGAGAGTAATGTAAACAAGTGCTAACCCATTGAGCCAATAACGAGGTTGGTTCATTTGAGCGCTAAGAGCAGGAGAGATGGCAGCCATGGGAATCCTCCATGAAACAATTTAAGTGACATCCGTGAACGATATGGACTAAATAATGGTTTTCCCACCATCGGCAACGATCGCCGCTCCATGGACAAAAGCAGCATCGTCCGTGGCTAGAAATAGCGCCACTCGGGCAATATCTTCAGCGTTACCCAATCGTCCTGATGGAATGGTAGCGATCACAGCCTTCTCTTCAGCCGTGGGGTCACTGCCGAGGGCAAACTCAGCATGAATCATCGGTGTGTCGATTGGCCCAGGACAGATGGCATTAACTCGAATATTTTGAGCTGACCATTCTGTTGCCAAGGCACGGGTAAGCGCAAGCACCCCACCCTTCGTCGCGCAGTAAGCACTGTACAACGGCTGCCCCACCAAGCCGAGTTCTGAAGCGGTATTGATAATCGCGCCTCCGCCCTGAGCAATCATGTGGGGAATCGCATGTTTGCAGCCAAAAAACACGCCTTTAAGATTGACGCCGATGAGTCGATCAAAATCTGCTTCCGTGGTTTCGGTAATCGGTTTGAGAATAGAAATACCGGCGTTGTTATACAGAATGTCGAGCTTGCCAAACATATCGACGGTGGTGGCGATCGCCTCTTTCACCTGCGCTTCTAGACTGACATCGACGGCTAGACTATGGCAGCGTCCTCCATTCGCCTCAATGGCCTGCTGAGTCAGCTGCACGGCATCCGCATGCAAATCAACCGCAACCACCGTCGCACCCTCTTTTGCAAAACATTCGGCCGTGGCTCGGCCAATCCCCGATCCAGCTCCAGTAATCAGGCTCACTTTTCCATCTAATCGCATTGCGCTATCCTTAATATGACTCGTCACGAAGTACCTCGGCATCACTAAAATCCATCCAGCCTGCACTGCTAGCAGTGCAGGCTGGATGGATTTTATATTGAATTGTGTTTCCCTATGGATCAGCTGTGCGAAAAATCTCCTGACCTCAATTTGTCTAAAATTCCATTTGTCTAAAATTCAGTTTGCCTAAAATAATGTACACAAACTCCCGGAAACCTTCGCTGAGTCAGCTGCCAATCACACGTCCACGAATCGTTTGATCCATGCTGTCGAGGCGATCGCTGTCAGGTGTGATCGATTGAGTACAGGCATGGTTCAGTTAATTATCCAGTTAAACGCAAGAAAACACTATTATTTTCTTGGAAAACGCAAACGCGAATCACAGGTATTGTATTTGTAGCAAATTCAACAATTTTAAGTTGCTATTTTGACTACTGTCTGGGGAAGAAATCAGTGAAGGTGAGTCTATGGTTTATGCTTGGCCTACAGGTATCCGATGCGCTGTCGCTTTGAGCTTTGACGTAGACGGAGAATCAGGCATTTTGGCCATCGATCCAAAGTATGCTGAGCGCCTTTCAGCACTCTCCTGGGCACGATATGGCCCCAAGGTGGGAGTACCGCGTATTTTGGATGTCCTGAAGAAAAAAGAGTTGAAGGCAAGTTTTTTTATTCCGGGATACACTGCAGAACTATATCCTGAGCTGATTAAGCGCATCTATGACGAAGGTCATGAAGTGGGCGTACACGGCTACATTCATAAAAAACCTTCGGAGTTAAGCGATATCGAAGAAGAAGCTGCCCTCGTTAAAACCTGCCAGATCCTCAAGGACATTACAGGCGAAAAGCCAACGGGCTATCGCTCCCCGTGGTGGGATATGAAAACCAGTACTCCAGCACTCTTAGCCCGCCACGGCATGCACTACGATTCGTCTCTTATGGATGATGATGCACCCTACACACTCCCAACAGATCACGGAGACCTTGTAGAACTGCCGCTTCATTGGACCAATGACGATTGGGAGCAGTTTGCCTTTACGATCGATCCACCCACAGGCAGCGGCGTCATCGAAACATGCGAAAAGGCTTTTCAGCTATGGAAAGAGGAGTTTGAAGGACTGTATCACTATGGTCGATCCTTCATACTCACCATGCATCCAGAGATCATCGGTCGCCCAGCAAGGCTCATGATGCTAGAGCGGTTAATCGATCACATGCAATCGTTTGATGGAGTTTGGATTACGACCTGCGGGGCGATCGCCAATCACCATAGCAACGCTCAATCAGCGGTAGCAACCGCCATGACGTAACAAGTATCTAACTCAAATATCTCATTCATCTCATTCACACTGTTGTCCTCTATTTCGTCTGGTACCCCTCCTGTGACTTTCAACTTTCTCACCCAGAAATTTTCTACCCGATTAACTCGTCACGTTTCAGGTTTACTACTTGCGACGTCATTAAGCGCAGCATTGTTTGGCTGTCAATCCAGCCCCTCTGAGCCTCAGTCAGAAGGACAGGCTCCCACCGCTCAAGCCGGAGATACCGACATCATTCGGTGTGTCTTTCCCTTTTGGTTTGGCTTTGCGCCCGTCCATGTAGCCTCCAAGATGGGTTATTTCGAGGAAGAAGGCTTAACCGTCACGACCTCGTTTGATAATGACCGCGCCAACGTCTTACCAGCGATGGAACGGGGTGATTTGGAATGCACCATGCGAACCATTGGGGAGCATATGTCGCGTCCGTTGACGGCAGATAGTAAGAGCACCATGATCGGTACCATTGATGTTTCCATCGGTGCCGATGGCGTCGTCGCCGCTCCCGACATCAACTCAGTTGAAGACTTGATCGGCAAAGTGTTTGCCGGAGAAATTAACCATCCCGGTACCGTGATGACCCAATTTGCCCTCAATGAAGCGGGGCTAAGTATCGATGATGTAGAAATTCGACTCATCAACACCGATGACTCAAGTGCAGTGTTTGAAGATCCTGAAGTCTCAGCGGTTGCCACGTGGGAACCGATGATGAGCAGTATTGTGGATAACACAGCCAAGACAGGGTCAAAAATTCTCCTCTCCTCTGCCAATTTCGAAGGTCTCATTACCGACGTCATCATCGTTCAATCTGAAGACTTAGCGGCCGATCCTGAGAAGTACCAAGCATTTTTACGAGGCATCTATCGCGCCATTGACCTGTATGAAAGCGACCCTGATACGTTTCTAGAAATGGCTGCACCAGAATACGATGTCACACCAGAAGAAATGGCTGCCGATTTGGCTGGAGTAAAATATACAACCTATGAAGACACCCTAGAATTCATGGGAACGAACGACAGTCCAGGTACCCTGGCAGAGGTCTTTAGTTCTCTCAACGAAATTAATATCCAGCTCGATTTACAGGATGGAGACCTGAATTATGCTGATCATACCGATGCGTCATTGTTAACAAATTTATTTGAGGGAAAAACCCGCTAACGGCGATCGATCAAGACGGTTGATCCAGCGAGAAAGAGTTGGAAGAGGAGAACCTCCACAATTCCACATGAATCGAGCCCCCCTTACCCAAAATAAATGCTAGACGTCAAAGCCCTATTTACCTTTCGTAGCCAACGTCGCAGCCACGCCGAATGGGTGGTTTCTACGTTGGCTGGCATCGGCTTTCTGATTATTTGGCAACTCCTTGCTCAACTCGAGGTCTTGCCACGTCAGTTTCTCCCCTTGCCGTGGAGTGTTGTTAGTGCCCTCTACACGATGCTGCGCGACCATTCTTTTCTGACCGATATTGGCGTGAGCATGGCGCGCGTATGGGCTGCCTTTTTACTCTCGGTGGTTGTGGCTGTTCCACTGGGGGTTTGGATGAGCACCTACCGGGTCGTTGCCGCCGCCACGGAACCCATCATTGACTTCATTCGCTATCTTCCAGTCCCCGCACTCGTTCCGCTGCTGATTATCTGGCTCGGCGTAGGGGAATCGTCAAAGATTGCAGTCCTTTGGATGGGCACCTTTTTTCAGCTTGTGCTGATGGTATCGGATGATGCAAGGCGTGTGCCTAAAGAATATGTAGAAATCGGATTAACGCTAGGGGCAAAGCCCTATGAAATTGTTAGAGATATCATCTTCCATTCGATGCTGCCCAATCTGGTCGATAACTTACGGATCACCTTAGGCTGGTGCTGGACTTACCTAATCATTGCAGAGATTGTGGCGTCCAATTCTGGCATCGGACACGTTATTTGGTCAATGCGCCGCTTTGTAAAAACGCCAGAGGTGATGGCCGGAATTCTCACCGTTGGTCTCATTGGGCTAGTGACCGATCAATTATTTCGCTTGATCCATCGAGCCTATTTTCGGTACTTGGGGTAACGTGATGACTGCTCCTGATTTTCTTATTTTCGACCACATCACCAAAACCTTCAACAATCAGAAGGACAGCACAAAACAGGGAAAATCAACAACCCTCATTCTGGATGATATTTCTCTGACCGTTGCAGAAGGCGAGTTTGTGGTGTTTTTGGGGCCATCAGGCTGCGGAAAAACCACCCTGATGCGAATGGCAGGTGGGCTTGAGTATCCGAGTCAAGGACAGATTTTGCTGGGCAATGAGATTGTCACGAAACCCGATCGTCGTAAGGGTATGGTGTTTCAGTCCTATTCGTCATTTCCCTGGCTTACCGTCCTAGACAATATTCTATTTGGGATGCGCTATCGGAAAGATTTATCCGCAACCAAAAAGCAAAAGCGAGCCCAGATTTATCTTGATTTGGTGGGTCTGACAGGATTTGGCCACTACTACATTAATCGTATCTCTGGGGGGATGCGACAGCGCGTCGCTCTGGCTCGTACGTTAGCGGCTGACCCTGATGTGCTCCTCATGGACGAACCCTTTGGAGCGTTGGATGCGCAAACCCGAGACTTTCTACAAATGCAGCTGCTCAACATTTCCCAGGTGGAGCAAAAGACCGTTGTCTTCGTCACTCACGACGTGGAAGAGGCTGTCTTTTTGGCAGATCGAATTGTCATTTTTTCAGCTCGTCCCGCCCGCATTTTAGAAATCGTTGATGTCGGGAATTATCTTTCGGAACCCCGAACCCCTCAAACAAAGGAAAGCCAAGCGTTTTTTAAGCTGCGAAACCATGTTCTAGAGGTGATCAGAGGGCAGATTCAGGAACCCCTTTTCAATCTCACGTAATGCTGGGCTGTCAGGCTGAATAACTGAGACTTTGTTCGTAGATCTAACAGTCGGTTTAAAGAGGCGATCGCCATACGCTCACACACCCTCAGGTTCAGGAGAAATCTGTGCCTTCAGTTCCTCAATCAAAGACGGTATATCAAATTGAACGACCTCCCAAACCATATTGCATCTAGAACGCCTCTCGAACGTCGAGGGGGGGCTGCTCTCTAGTGGTCATGAAATCGCCAGAGAATTGCTCTAAGCTCTCAGACAGAGATTGCCAGAGATTATCTTTAGCAATCAGAACGATCGCACTCCCAACTTTTTTAATGTAAACCTCGGTACCCCGACATTTTGAAGTCTTCGGGTAATATCACAATTTGATGGGTGCCATCGGTGCTAATTTTGGCAGTGTTCATGGTGTAGATCTTTTAGGTGAGTTTGATAGTTTTTCTAGTTCCAGAACTAAGGGAGCGAGATCATTTTTCACAGTGTCCCAAACCACATCTTCATCTACGTTTAAGTAGTCATGAACAACCTTACTTCTCATGCCAACGATCGCTTTCCAGGGAATTTCTGGATGGGTGTTCCGAAAGTCTAAAGACACTCTTCGAGCGGCTTCGCCAATGATTTGCATATAGATGAGTGATTGCTAATCTGAGTTGCTCATTGTCATCAAAGTCTTCTCGACTTAAACCCGCCACAAAACCGATTGCTTTGTTGGCTGTATCAATCATGTGCCCAACATAAACCTGATCATCTCGTTGCGACATAACAGACCTCGGCTGTAGCTAAAACGCGATCGCGGATTCGTTGATTGAGAAATTTAGGTGTGACCAAATCAATCGGTCGGTTGTCGAATAAGGCTGAAAGTTCTTCTTGGATTTGATAGAGCTTGAAGAAGCCAGGGGTGAAACCAGGCTCAAACTCAACTAAAACATCAATATCACTAGTGGGCAAAAAATCATCTCGCAAAACTGAGCCAAATAGCGAAAGTTTAGCAATGTGCCACTGTTTGCAGAGAACTGAGATTTGGTCAACAGGAATTTCGATATTTTTAAGTTTCATGTCAATTCCACCCTTAGGGCTTCTAGCTGCTCATTAATCCAAATCGTAGCTGTCGCTTCATCTGTCTCTATCGCCCGTTCTACTACTGTTTTAGCAATTGCTAGCAGTTGTTTCGACTGCTCTCGCTTTTGGTGAGACGATTCAACCTTACTTCTGATTTTTTGCTGGATAGAGTCAGGAGCTTCCCAAACTAAAAATTGAGCAATCTCATTGGGGTATAGCTCGATTTGTCCTGATGACCCTTTGAAGTGCTTTTCAACCAATAGCTTTCCAATAATACGCCTTATGTGAGTGTAAATTTGTTTCGAACAGATTGCTGCTCAAAGGTAAGCACATCAATAGCGAAGGATTGACGCAAGACGATTCGCAGGGTATGACTGGCAACTTTAGCGGCCACCTGGAGTTGAATACCTGAAA
>JBCCWF010000126.1:0-14663 GCA_039194035.1 Cyanobacteria bacterium P01_E01_bin.6
CATTGGTGCGTTCTATTGTTAATACGGCACAGCGTCAGGGTATTTCTGCCTTTGATGCCATTTCCCGCGCTCTTACCTTACAACAGCACGATTGGCTACTGGGTTGAGCAATTACGATTAAACTGAAAACCCAAAAACCTAGGGAGCGCCCGGGCGGGGCGCTCCCTAGGTTTTTAAAGTGAGTTTATTTGTGCCGAGCTACTTATAGTCGGAATAGGCTAATGCGGCAATTCTATTTGATACTGAGACATCCTGTTGATACTGAGACCCCGAGAACGGCCACCAGTATTCATCAAAAATCGGCAGCAACAAGCGGTGCTAACTCAGTCACTAGCAAGAGAGCATTGACGGTTTATGCGATCAAGTCAGCACAGAAATTTTGTGGAATGGCTGCTAAATGCTCACCACATGGGACAATCAAACTTATCCTATTTAGCTAACGCATAACGGCAATACTTCTAGCAGAAGAAGTGAATCGCGATGAGCGTCGTTTTGAAACTCTGCTCGGGCGATATAAAAGGATTATTTGCTGGCCTGCCAGTCTCCTTTTCGCAACCACTCTTGGTCAGGGTTAGGGGTGCAGCCAGCACTGTACGTTGAATTCCGTTCAAGGAGTAGACTGCTCATGAAGGTCTTTGTATTAGGTGGTGACGGATTTTGTGGCTGGCCAACGTCACTGCATCTGTCAAACTTGGGACATGATGTCGTCATTCTCGACAACTTGTCTCGGCGCAATATTGATAATGAACTTGAGGCAGGTTCATTAACCCCCATCAGTTCAATGGGGGTTCGTCTATCAACATGGAAATCGTTGACAGGCAAGCTCGTTGAATTTGAGAACATCAACATTGCGCAGGAATATGATCGTCTGCTGAATTTGATTCGATTACATCAGCCAGATGCCATTATTCACTTTGCAGAACAGCGGGCGGCTCCCTACTCGATGAAGTCAGCACGGCATAAGTGCTACACCGTTGATAACAATTTGAATGCAACCCATAACACGCTCTGTGCCATTGTTGAGTCGGGGCTAGATGTTCATCTGCTCCACTTAGGAACAATGGGTGTTTATGGTTATGGAACGGCTGGTATTAAAATTCCTGAGGGCTATCTTAATATCGAGATCCCAACCGACATGGGCGATCGCGTCCAACAAAAGATTCTCTACCCTGCGAATCCGGGTAGTGTCTATCACATGACAAAAACCCAGGATCAGCTGTTCTTCTACTTCTATAACAAGAACGACGGCATCCGAGTCACTGACTTGCACCAAGGGGTGGTATGGGGCACCAACACCGCAGAAACCAGCATGGATGAGCGGCTTGTTAACCGCTTTGACTATGACGGAGACTATGGCACGGTCTTGAATCGATTCTTGATGCAGGCAGCGATTGACTATCCACTCACGGTTCATGGAACTGGCGGACAAACTCGTGCCTTTATTCATATCCAAGACACCGTGCGCTGTATTCAGCTTGCACTGGAAAACCCTCCAGAGCAGGGTGAGCCCGTGAAAATTTTCAACCAGATGACTGAAACTCATCGAGTTCGCGAGTTGGCTGAACTGGTAGCTGGTCTCACTGGGGCTGAAATTGCCTACCTGGATAACCCAAGAAAAGAAGCAGCTGAAAACGAGTTAGCGGTCGATAATAAGTGCTTTATTGATTTGGGATTGCGCCCAACCACCCTCAGCAAGGGTCTGTTGCTGGAGGTTACCGAGGTTGCCAAGAAATATGCTGATCGGTGCGATCGCACCAAGATCCCCTGTACATCAACGTGGGTGAAGAAGCCTGCACCCGTTCCAGCTCACGTTTGAGTGGTGAACACAGATTAAGAGCTATCTCATAAGAGCTATCTCATAAGAAGGGAGGGGCGATCGCCCCTCCCTTCTGCATTGCTTTCTATGCCTTTAATGCTTCTATCACTGCTGCAGCCGATGCAGTCCAGCCAACAATACCGCCTTGAGCACGCACCATCGCCAAGGTAGCTTGTTTGAAGTCAGGGAAATAGCTCTCGGTACAATCTTCAACCATGAGGCACTCATAGCCACGATCATTGGCTTCGCGCATCGTGCTTTGAACGCACACTTCTGTCGTGACTCCTGTAAAAAGAAGATGGGTAATGCCCTTATCTTCCAATCTGTCTTCTAGCGGAGTATTGAAAAATGCTCCCTTCCCTGGTTTTGTAATCACAAGTTCGCTATCGATTGGAGCAAGCTCTGGAATAATTGCATTACCAGGTTCACCCATAATGAGAATGCGTCCCATGGGGCCATCGTCACCAATTTTGAGTCCTTCCTTGCCGCCACGCTGCTGCTTTGACGGGGGACAATCCAACAAGTCTGATTGATGACATTCCTGAGTATGAATAACGAGCAGTCCTAGCGCTCGAAAAGTTGCCAATAATTCCTGCAATGCTGGAACAATGGCCTGTAATCGGGTCACATCATTTCCCAAGGCATCACCAAAGCCTCCCGGCTCTAGGAAATCTCGCTGCATATCGATAATGACAAGTGCCAGAGCAGTTATGTCATCAGGCAACGCATAGTCATAGGGAAGTGCAGAAATAGCAACCATAGGTTTCAATTGACGGGACGTGAATGTGTTTTATATAGCCTCAATATCCTCTATCCTCAACGTCATCTAGCACCAGTGTCATCTAGCCTCAGTGTCCTGCCATACTTTGACCGATCAACGCATAATCAGCATCAGCAATGACACTTTCATACACGAATTCTCCTTCACTGATGACAATAATGCGATCAGAAAGCTTGAGCAATTCGTCGAGATCTTCGCTTACCAATAACACCGCAACACCACGATTGCGAGCGTCGACAATTTCTGTATGAATAAAATCAACAGCATTAAAATCAAGACCAAAACAGGGATTAGCGGCAATGAGCAGCCTGATGGTATCTGAGGATAATTCGCGTGCCAGCACCGTGCGCTGAACATTTCCCCCCGAGAGGTTGACCATCGGCGTTTCTGGAGAGGGGGTCTTGACTGAAAATTGCTGGATGAGTCCAACGGCCATGGTGCGAATTGCATTCAGAATCAGCAAGAATCCCTTCGCTTGAGGAGGCTGATCGAAGGTGCGGAGGGCCATGTTTTCTGCCACTGTCATATGCGGCACACAGGCATTGCGCAGAGGTTCTTCTGGAAGAACGAAGACGCGGTGACGGGCCATCTCTAGTCGAGTGGCGGTGTAGCGATCGCCATTCACCTGTACGTTGCCCGTGGTTGCTTCTCGCTGTCCGGCCAATACTTCCACGAGTTCTCGCTGCCCATTGCCCGAGACTCCAGCAATACCAACAATTTCACCGCCGTGGACGGAGAGATTCACACCTTTGACGGCTTCAACACCATTATCTTTATTAGCGTGGAGGTCGATGACTTGGAGAATCGGGGCCCCTGCTTCAACCACCACCTTATCAACAGGCGTTGATTCTTTCCGTTCCCCCATCATCATTTCCGACATGTCCGCCACTGTCAGCTGACTGACCTCGCCATTACCCGCCAATGTCCCTTTCCGCAGCACGGTGATTTCGTTGGCAAAGGCCGTCACCTCTCGAAACTTGTGAGAAATCAGCAGCACACTCAGATTCCCGTCAGCAACCTGTTCTTTCAGCAAGCCCAACACTTCATCAGCTTCGCCAGGTGTCAGTACAGAGGTCGGCTCATCCAAAATCAAGATCTTGCTATTGAGATAAAGCTGCTTCAGGATTTCGAGCTTTTGCTTTTGACCCGCGGCAAGTTGAGCGATGGGCAATTCCAGGGGCACGTGGAAAGGGGAGCTATCCATGAATGCCTTGAGCTTCTCCTTCTCATCATTCCAATTAATCACAAGGGAACTATCGACGCGAGACAACACTAAATTCTCGGCCACCGTCATGGCAGGGACTGAGGTGAAGTGCTGATACACCATACCCAACGCATATTTATGGGCATTACGGGGATTGGTAATGCTGACTGGAGTTCCATCGACCATCATCTCTCCAGCCGTCGGCTGATAGAACCCCATGATGCATTTCACCAGTGTGCTTTTCCCTGCACCATTCTCTCCGAGCAGGGCATGGAAGGTGCCAGGCTTGAGATGCAGAGACACGTTATCCAACGCAATGAGAGAACCAAAGTGTTTGGTCATGCCCGTGACCTGGAGGTCGGGTGGTGAGTTCAGAGGTTTTGGAGTGGCGATCGCCGTTGCAGTGTCCATAGGGGAAGAGGTGTGGGAGTGGGGAGATAAAAGAGGTGTGGCGTGGGGAAATAAAAGAGGGATGAGGGTGGGGAGGTGGAATGCTCTATTGGGTGATGGTTTGGATAATAGCGGTGGAGTCGGCTACGGCTCCAAAAACCCCACCTTGCATGGTGACCATTTTGAGGGCAGCGAGATGATTACCGTAGTCGGTGGCTCCGGTGCAGTCGGAGACAATCAAACATTCATAGCCGCGATCGTTGGCATCTCGCATGGTGGTGTGGACGCAGACGTCGGTGGTAATTCCTGTGAGGATGATGTTTTGAATGCCTCTCCCTTTCAACAACAAATCCAGATCGGTCGCATAAAAGGATCCTTTTCCTGGTTTATCGATGATGGGTTCACCGGGTAATGGCGCAAGTTCTGGGATGATATCCCAACCGGGTTCCCCCCGCACCAGAATTTTTCCGCAAGGGCCAAGATCGCCAATACCAGCACCAATTTGGCGCGATCGCCACCGCTTATTATCTGGCAAATCGGACAAATCAGGACGATGACCTTCACGGGTATGAATGATGGTATAACCACCGTCCCGCATCACCGAGAGAAGTCGACTGATGGGTTCAATCGGAGCACGCGTGAGGGTAAGGTCATAGCCCATGGCATCCACATAGCCACCCTTGCCACAAAAATCCGTCTGCATGTCGATGATGATGAGCGCCGTATTCTCAGGACGCAAATCACCGTTGTAGGGATAGGGGTAGGGTTCAGCTTGAACAAATCGTCCCATCATCATGCTCCTTAGAATCATCCGCACTGTGTTCTCGGGGGATAGCAATTGCCATCGAGGAAAACGCTATCCCTTGAAAAATCTTGAACCTGCTACTGAACCGCTGGACTCGGAAGTGGAGACGGCGGCAGTTCCTCCCCTTGGTAGTCGCGGCTCGGAATGGGAAAGCCACAACTCGTGCCATCGGTAAAGACCACCTCATCGTCCCAGGGAAGTCGATAGGATTCTGCCACCATATCTTTCATATAGGTATAAGGACAGTCTTGGGCACCGCCCTTGACGGCAACATACCCTCGATGGCCAAACTGATAGATATTATTTTCAACACTCCAGTATTTGCGAGCTTCACGTACCAGATCGGGGCGTACCTCAGCGGTAATGATTTCATCAGGCCGATGACTGCCCATGGCCAAGGTGGTGCCATCAAAATTGACAAACATTCCCTCACCCATGGAGTCAAAGGTGCCGTCCGTCCCGCACATGCACACAGACGCCGTGACGATGAGATTACAGAAGGCATTGGCCTGGTTGGTGATTTGCCAGCTGTGGCGAATCGGAGCCGTATATCCTGCTGTACGAATCATGATTTCAGCACCCTTATAAGCACATTCCCGTGCCATCTCTGGAAACATACCGTCGTGACAAATAATCAGGGAAAGGGTGCTGCCATTGGGACCTTCGCAAACCGGAATGCCTAGGTTCCCAGGCTCCCAGGGTTCAACCGGCACCCAGGGATGAAGCTTTCGATAATACAGTTTTAGATTGCCTTGGTTATCAATGATGATGCCGCTGTTGTAGGGATTTCCGTTGGGGTTCAATTCCATGATGGAAAAACATCCCCAAATATTGTTTGTCCGGCAGGCATCACTAAAGGCAGCGACTTCCGGGCCATCCAACCGACACATGATGTCGGGATTCGTATCCATGGATAGGCCATGGAGAGAATATTCCGGAAACACGACCAAATCCATAGTGGGCATGTTTCGTCGGGCTTTTGCCACCATGCTACAGATTTTTTGAGTCTGTTCAGCTAGATGATCCGGCGTGACAACCACAGGAAGCTGAAGCTGAGTCAGCCCCATCACAACACCATTGGGAGATTTGTTTAGGCCACCGAGTCCACTCATATCAGTACCTCTTGGAATGTTGGAGTTTGGAATTTAGCGTTTGGATACCAGCCATGCAGTTAACGTGGGACGTTGGTCACGGACTAGCAGAAGGCTTTGGATGCGATCGCCCATTCAACCCAGCCAGTATCGTTACGAACCGCGTCGTATGAACAGCGTCGTCATTGCCCCGTGCCTAATGCGCCGGGAGCACCCGTTAACGTTTTCTTCGGCGAACACGTAAAAATCATGATGGCGAGGGTTAACACATAGGGTGCCGCGTTAAACAGGTAATAGCCTTCCTCAATGCCAACGGATTGAAGGGCTGGGCCTAAGGACTGAGCGCCCCCGAATAAAAGAGATGCCCAGAGACATTGAATGGGATTCCACCGGGCAAAAATGACCAATGCAACAGCCATCAAGCCTTGACCACTGGAAATACGCTCAGTCCACACACCGGGATAATAGAGGGAGAGCGAAGCTCCACCAATGGCCGCGAGAAAGCTACCCATCATGATGCTTAGCATCCGTACTTTGAAAATAGAAATTCCCATCGCAAGAGCGGCATCGGGACTGTCCCCGACAGCGCGAATGAACAGCCCCCAACGGGTAGAGCGAAAAAACCACTGCATCAGGGGGGCGATCGCCAATCCCAACAAAAACAACGGACTAATTTGTAATGCAGCTTCTAATGCGGGAGGCATGGCCGCGCTCCCAAGATTGATGGTTGGGAGTTGAGTGGCGGAGGGTTGGATAAACGGTTTTCCAAGGAAGAATGCAATGCCGCTGCCAAAAATGATCATGGCGATGCCAACCGCCACATCGTTGACTCTGGGCTGCTGAGACAGCCATCCATGAATGGCACCAAGACCTAATCCTGCAAGTCCCGCAACCAACACCCCGAGCCAGGGGGAGCCAGAGAGATAGGAAATGGCATAGCCACTCATCGCTCCGGTCAGCAATGTTCCTTCGAGTCCCAGGTTAATCTTGCCGCTTTTTTCGGTGAGGCATTCCCCCAAGCTCACAAAGAGAAATGGAGTACCGCCTCGCATGGTGCCGGAGGCGATCGCCAATGGAACGCCCCACCAGCCTAGTGCTTCTGTTGCCATCGGTTTGACCTCTCCATAATGTGTCTGCGCAAATGTGTCTGCGAATGAGTGAAATCAGTGCGGGAATCAGTTCAGAATTAGGAGTCAGAGGAAGGGCGATCGCCGCCAAGACTCTAGGTCGACGCTGTTGACGGGGGTGCCGCAACCGTTGCTGGAGGCGGTGCCAATGGACGCGGCTTTTCCTTGAAAAATTCAAACCGTCCATACAGGGATTCGCTATAGAGAATCACCAGAAACACAATGCCCTGAAACACAAGCACGGTGGCATCGGGCAAGTCGTGAGCCCGCTGCAAAATGCCGCCACTGGCTAGGATTCCACCCACTAGCAGCGAGATAAAAATTGCAGCCGGAGGACTCTGCCGTGCAACAAACGCCACCAAAACACCCCCATAGCCATAACCAACATTCAAGGATTCGTTTGCAGCACCCTGTACCGCTGCCACTTCCACCATCCCAGCCAAGCCAGCACAGGCTCCGGCTAGAAAACAAATAATCAGCGTGAGTTTCCCAACAGGCAATCCCGCAATACGCGCGGCACGAATATTGCCCCCTGCGGTGCGGGCCGCAAAGCCAAAGGTCGTTCTCTGAATGAGGACATAGGCAATAATGCAGGCCACAATGCCATAAAGCAATCCCCAGTGAACCCGGCTATCGCCAATGTTTCCGAGCATATTGACGTCCGCGAGGGGAAAAGTGGATGGCTTGTTGAGGGAACTCGGATCGCGCATGGGGCCGCCCACCAAGTGATTCAGCAGGGCGATCGCAATATAGTTCATCAACAGACTGCTAATGGTTTCGTTGACGGCGCGATAGTGGCGCAGAGCACCCACAGCCATAATCCACAGTCCGCCGGCTGCCATTCCTGCTAAAGCCATCGCAATTTGGACGACCAGGGGAGGGGATGAGGCGATCGCCAAGCCAACTGAAACGGCAGCAACTCCTCCAACGACCAATGCGCCTTCATTGCCAATAATCACCAATCCTAATCGAGCTGGGAGAATCGTACAAAGCGACGCGAGCATCAACGGGGAAGCGCGAATCAACGTGTTTTGAAACGTACTCCACTTTCCGAATGCGGCCTTCCAAATAGACGCATAGACAGCAAAGGGATTTTCTCCCACCGCTAAGATGAACACACCAAAAATAATCAATGAGACAAGGAGGGCCCCAATGGGCAGACAAAGCCGTTCGAGGGTTGCACGCCAGTTGTAACGATCAAGCATGGCCATAAGGACGATAACAACAGAGAACAGATCAGGTGGGCGATCGCCCACCTTGCATCAATCATCAGACTTTAGTCATCCTCTGAACCATTCGCCAGTGGAGACCCAATACATCAATGACCGTTAGCTATCAACCGAACCAATCACGCCTTCCACAAGATAATCCATGCTTTCAAGCACGATATCTTGCTGCTTCAACTCTTCACCCTCAGCAAGAATGACATTGCCTTTATTGTCTTTCAGCTCACCTTTATAAATCACGAAGTCACCCGTCATGAAAGCAGCGGCCGCTTCATCAGCGGCTGCTTTTGCGTCATCGCTGACTGCCGGGCCATAGGGCGAAATTTTGCAGAAAGCATCTTTCAACCCACCCCGGAGCACATGAGGAATATCGCCATTCATCAATGACTTCCCAGCGTAGATATCTTCCGTCAATTTAGAGTAGATACTTGTCCAATCCCACTCTGCCCCGGTGAGGTATCCATTCGGTGCCAACGCGGATTGGTCTGCGTGATAGCCGCAACAGAAAATCCCGCGCTTTTCGGCAGTTTCCATCACAATTTTGGGGCTGTCCACATGACAGGTCACCACATCAATGCCTTGGTCAACCATGCTATTGGTTGATTCTGCTTCCTTGATGGGTTCTGCCCAATTTCCTGTGAACACAAGTTGAGTCGTCACATCAGGATTCACACTCTTTGCACCCAACGTAAAACTGTTGACGTTTCGCAGCACCTGAGGAATCGGCTTTGCACCAATAAACCCGAGTTTATTCGTCTTTGTAGTCAGACCGGCAACAACGCCCGCAACGTATTGTGCTTCGTCAATGTAGCCAAAATAACTCCCAACATTCTTTGGATGGACGCCGTCTTGGTACAACCCTGCAGCATGGAAAAACTGAACATCAGGATACTCAGCTGCCACTTCTAACATGTGTGGATCAAAGTAACCAAATGACGTCGGAAAGATAACCTTGGCGCCATCAATATCAATCATGCTACGCATGGACTCAGCAACCGCAGTGGTTTCTGGGACACTTGCTTCCTCCACGAGGTTCATCCAGGCAAATTTAGCCGCCGCCGCCGCCGCCCCTTCCGCATGAGCTTGGTTATAACCATAGTCGTCCTTGGGCCCAACATAGATGAATCCAACTGTTAAAGGTTCTTCACTGCCCCCGGCTTCTCCGCCCGACTCTGCCGTTTCGGCGGTACCAGGGGTTTCTGATGCACACCCTGTGCCCAGTTTTGCTGTAAGGCCAAACGCAGACGTAGCGAGAATTCCGCGAATGACTTGTCGGCGCGTGACCCGTGGAAACCTAAATTGACTCACAGAATCAGTCCTCTCTCTTTTAATAAAGAATTTACGAATAATACACTATACGACCATTAGTTTTTCTTGAGAGGTGTTCGCCATGAACATCTGGCTGATGGACGGCATCAAAACGCTCAACCCATGTGGCGTTGGACTCAGTTGACACAGCCACAATTTGTTTACCCCCAAAGGTCGCTTGGAATGATCTAAAGTTTACAAAGTCCGATCACGAGAACTGCATTATGAATACGGTGAATCTTGCTGTCAATGGAACGTTGATGCGAGGGCTTGAGCTAAATGACAACTTAACCCGTGTTGGCGCAACCTTTGTTCGCGAAGCCACAACAGAACCCACTTACAGACTATGGAGTATTGGCGATCGCCATCCTGCCATGATTCGTGTCAAGGATGGGGGAGTGGCGATCGCCCTTGAGGTGTGGGCTGTTCCTCCCGATGGCCTGGCCAAAATACTCCTCCAAGAACCCCCCGGACTCTGCATTGGCAAAGTCAAGCTCTCAGATGGCGAAGACGTATTAGGGGTTGTGGGTGAACCGATTCTCTGCAAAGGCCAGCCTGACATCACCCCATGGGGAGGATGGCGCGCCTATTGCGACTCAAAGACCTGACGAAGGGTTTTCATAAAAAGCTGGGGAGGCGTTGAACGCCTCCCCAGCTTTTTATCGAATGTCCCTATGCAATACCGTGATCAAGACCTTACTTGATAAACAGCATTTCTTCATAGGTGGGCAATGGCCAGAATTCGTCTGAAATTTCGCCTTCAAGTGCATCCGCATACTCACGCACCGAATCCATTAACGGACGAATGGTTTTCGCACAATATTGCATGTGCTCAGCCGTGGATGCAAAGTCATGGGTCTCCATGGCTGCACTCAACTTACCCACTGCAGCAAGCATCGAATTTGCCAGGTCTGCAATGGTTTTAGCGCTTTCCTGTTCCAGAGTAATGCCAAGGTCGGTCAAGCTGGAAATCGTTGTTGCCAGCATAGACAAATAATCAACAGCTGCTGGATAAATCAGAGTTTTAGCCATGCTGACAACCAACTTGGCTTCCACCTCGATCGACAGAATATATTGCTCTGAATAGACCTCATAACGACTTTCGAGTTCAACAGGGGTGAGAACACCCGTTTTTTTGAATAAATCTTCGATGAACTCTTCCACAAGGAACGGTAGTGCATCTGCTGTGGTTGGCAAGTTTGCTAAACCACGCTCTTCAACCGCCATCGTGTGCCATTCTTCCGAGTAGCCGTTGCCGCCAAAAACGACATCGCCATGCTCTTCCATGACTTCTTTCAGCACCGTGAGAATCGCCGTATTCAGATCAGCTCCACCGGATAGCTCGCCCTCCAATCGATTCCCAACCCAATCGAGAGAGTCGGCCAACATGGTGTTCAACACGATTAATGGGCCAGACACCGATTGGCTTGAGCCAACCGCACGAAACTCAAAACGGTTCCCAGTAAAGGCAAAGGGAGAGGTTCGGTTGCGGTCACCTGCATCTTTTGTTAGAGGCGGCAACACATCAATACCCAAATCCATCACGCCTTTGTGCTTAGAATCGGTGATCGATCCGGTCTTAATCTGCTCAAAAACGTCTTCTAACTGTGTGCCCAAATAAACAGACATGATGGCTGGGGGCGCTTCGTTGGCTCCCAAGCGGTGGTCATTACTGGCAGTGGCGATCGCCGCACGCATGAGCGGGCCATACTTATGAACACCACGAATCACAGCACCACAGAACACCAGAAACTGTGCATTGTCATGGGGCGAGTCACCCGGATCTAAGAGGTTGCCTTGGGTCGAGTTTCCGACAGACCAGTTGACGTGCTTACCAGAGCCATTGATTCCAGCAAACGGTTTCTCGTGGAAGAGACAAGCAAACCCATGCTTCTTCGCCGTATGCTTAAACACAGTCATAATGACTTGTTGATGGTCGCTGGCCACGTTGGCTGCTTCAAAGAATGGAGCAATTTCAAACTGACCAGGAGCTACCTCGTTATGTCGGGTTTTAGCAGGAATGCCCAACTTATAGAGCGTTTCCTCCACATCCTGCATAAAGACTTGAACTCGCTCTGGAATAGCACCAAAGTAATGATCATCAAATTGCTGGCCTTTTGCAGGAGCCTTTCCAAACAATGTCCGTCCCGCAAGCAATAGGTCAGGCCGTTGGCTAGCAAAGTTGGCATCAACAAGAAAATACTCTTGTTCTGCACCACAGCTAGAATTCACATGGGCAACATCTGTATGCCCCAGAAGCTTGAGGACTTTGCTAGCAGCTTTGTCCATCGCCGAAATAGAGCGCAAGAGCGGTACTTTCTTGTCTAACGCTTCACCCGTCCACGACACAAAAACTGTCGGAATGCACAAGGTTGCGCCATTGTCCGTTTCCATGATGTAAGCAGGGCTGGTCACATCCCATGCGGTGTATCCCCTTGCTTCAAAGGTGTCTCGAATACCACCATTCGGGAACGAAGAGCCGTCTGGCTCACCCTGTACCAATACTTTTCCAGAAAATTCTGAAATGACAGTGCCATCCCCTTGAACCGAGATAAAACCATCATGCTTTTCTGCAGTTTGGTTGGTCATTGGATAGAACACGTGGGCATAGTAGAGAACCCCTTTTGCCATCGCCCAGTCTCTCATCGCTGTTGCCACAGCATCAGCAACAGAAGGGTCGAGCTTTTCGCCCGTAACAATGGTTTTCTTGATGGACTTGAATGTCGCTTTTGGAAGGGTAGCCTGCATCTTGGTCAGATTGAAGACATTCTCTGCCCATATCTCTTCTAGACGCTTAGGAGCCTTGGGCGGCAGCGGCTCCCGGTTAACAATCTGATAAATCGCTTGAGTACGGGCTTCGTTTCTACTCATAATTTCCTACCTAGTTATGCGGCTGATATCGTCGTGAATGCACTGTCGACTGAATGCATGAATTGGTATTGGGCAAGCACATTCGACTGAGTCGTTAACTTGCGACTAAGTTCGGCATATCCCCGATAAGTCAAGCTTAGTCATCAGATAGTACTGAAAGCCGATCCCTCAAATAGATAGCAAATATACCAAAAGCGAATTGCTTTTAGCGGGTGAAGCCATTGCTGACACTCTACAAAAGTCATCAAAGCTGAACATGGCCTCTGTTCCAAGACCCAACGAACCTTCTTCGTTTTAAGTGCTGCGGAAAATTAATTTAATCGATAAGAACAGGCGCTACTTATCATCAGCCGTCTACTTATCACTCATAAAAACAAAAAATAACGAGCTTTCAAATCGTTACTTTACAAGGATCTATAGAGTTTGACGATGACTCAGTAACGCCTAGATTGGAGTAGTTCAAGATTTGAACTATATGGCGTAACCATAGACGTATGTTCAAGGCTTGTGTTGTACCAAGCACTACAAAGCGATTGCGATACTGCTTCTCAGGCTTCCCATTCAACATGCTGTCAGTGTCGTGCTGATGCAGATATAGCCGTAGGTAGATACGTTGATTAATTAGGACATGGGCGTACGAACCTGAAACCAGGGATGACCGTGAAAGACCCACATTGCTCGTCTCTCACGGTCATCCCTCAACCCAGCAATACCGGTGGCTTAGGGATCTGCAAATAAAAACGATACCCAATAGAGGGACGGTGGTCTAAGCCCACCGTCCCTCTATTGGTACTTTATTTTCTAGCAAGTCCCTTAGCTAAAAAATCTGCGGAACAAAGAATTGTTCATTAATAGGTGGTCGCACATAGCTATGAGGGGCGATCTTGCGTGGAGGCAGTTCCATTGCCTCGGGAGTCATATCGACATATGGAATCTTACTCAAAAGATGACTAATACAATTCAGACGTGCTCGTTTTTTGTCATCCGCCTCGACTGTAAACCAAGGGGCTTCAGGAATATTCGTGTGAGCAAACATTGCATCTTTGGATTGGGAGTATTCCACCCAGCGATCGCGCGATTCTAAATCCATTGGGCTGAGTTTCCAGCGACGGGCAGGATCCGTCGTACGTGACTGGAAACGGCGCTCTTGTTCTTCGTCACTCACGGAAAACCAATACTTCAGCAAAATAATGCCAGACCGAACAAGCATCCGCTCAAATTGAGGACAAGCCTGCATAAATTCCTGATACTGCTCTTCTGTGCAAAACCCCATCACATGCTCAACCCCAGAGCGGTTGTACCAACTGCGATCGAAGCAAACAATTTCGCCAGCTGCAGGTAGATGAGCCACATAGCGCTGAAAATACCACTCCGTTTTCTCGCGATCGCTCGGGGTTCCCAACGCTACCACTCGGCATCCACGAGGGTTAAGCGGTTCCGTAATTCGCTTAATCGTTCCCCCTTTGCCAGCGGCATCACGACCTTCAAACAAAACGACAATCCGAGCACCTGCATGTTTTACCCAATACTGCATTTTCACGAGTTCTAATTGCAGGCGGGCAAGCTCCTTCTCATATTTTTTCTTCGATAGTTTCGAGCTTCCCTCTGACTCAGAAATACGGTAGAACACCGGACGATCTGGCGTTTCAAGTTTTCCCTTCTTCCTCTTCTTTTTCTTTTGCTTCTTTTTATCTGATTTAGAGATGTCTGTTTTAGAGAGATCTTTTTCGACAGAGACAGGCGTAGGCTGATCATCCTTCATCGTTTGAGTAGTCATCGCACAACTCCAAAGAGAGACGTTAATCTGTCACTGGTATCGGTTTCTGATGCTGATTAAACAAGATTAACTCCGGGCAAGTTATTCAAGAATCATTCAAGACAACATCGTCAAGAGACAAGAAACAGTGTCTCTTATCGTAGAACCTTATATTTACTGTCATTTATTTCAATATACCAAGAACCTCGGAAACTGATAATTTGAACAATGGTATTTGTAAATAAATAAATTACCAATCGCGGGGCGGCGGGATAAGCCCGCCGCCCC
>JBCCWF010000127.1:0-14548 GCA_039194035.1 Cyanobacteria bacterium P01_E01_bin.6
AGCGATTATTAACCCCTCGACTTGCCGATGAATGAATCCTTTTAATTGAGGTACGAGTCGTTCACCACAAGCGGTGCGCAATCACTGACATTAACCGACATGGCTAATTCACATCTTGCTGATTGATAGAGGCTATCAGCAAGATGTGAATTAGCCATGTCGGTTAATGTCAGTGATTGCGCACCGCTTGTGGTGAACGACTCGTACCTCAATTAAAAGGATTCATTCATCGGCAAGTCGAGGGGTTAATAATCGCTGTCAGCGACGCAGATTCCCTGACATTTGATGCCATTTGTCGCGGTGCGCTTGCAATGAGGGCAAAGAATTTTCTCGCTTTTGTTGTCTGGACTCGTGTCTGATTGTGATGTATCAGAGTCGGGTTGGAAGTTCACAGTCATTACGGTAAAAGGGTGCAGACTACCTTCCTATTATTATTGCACTTTGTAAAGATTGCGGTTGTCACCGTTTCAGATGATCCGTCGTTAGAGTCCTGATGATCGAACTTTGTATGGAATCTCTTCAATGGGTAACTGTTCACAGTCCCAGTCATCGTAACGGAGCTGTAATCGTCTTTCTCCGGCATACTCTACAAGCTTCCCGCCGTAGAGTTTGGCTTCGTTCCCCAGGCTTTGAATACGAACCTTGCCATTGAATACGGTGGCACGGGCGAGATAAATCACTAAGTCATCTCGCGATGGTCGATTGACGGTGGTGCTAGCGGTGAGATGGGCGAGTCCGCGTTCATCCATTTCTTGAGTCAGCGCCATTGCTGTGTTGCGGATGCCTCGAATCGCAACGATCACCGCTGCCACAGCCATCGTGATGTCGATGCCATCGTCCGTCAAAATTTGATTGTTCGAAAGATACTGAAAATTGCGCTCTCTCAAATCATCCCGGATGCGTCGGTGAATTAAATTTTGGGGGTTGTAATGGGTCAATGCTCCGACGATCGCCCCACAGGCTGCCCGAGGTTCGCGCCAGGGAGATTCACGGGTTTTGCCATAGACCTGCCGTTCTCCTTCTCTCAGGCGACCCACATGGGTTTTTAGATCAATGGCGACGAGCGAAATAGATTTAGGATTTCCAGCATAAACTCGCTGTTTGAGCTGTTCGTCTAGCTCGTGAGCGACGGTCACATGAGCTAAGGTTGCTCCGTTGTCAGTGCCGCCCCCAGCAGGGAAGAAGGCTTCTAGTTTCAGCTCACCAATTTCTGACAGGGTGGCAAATCGAGATGCAACGACATCCCGATAGCGTTTGGTGGCTTCGCCTTGATGGATGCGATCGCCACAATTTGTATAGGCTAAGGTGGTCACCACACTGGGCAGACTCATATCTGCACCACAGGCTTTGATGTTGGTTGGACTGACTGCGGCAAGCTGAAGTTCATCTCGCAGGAGTTGGAGTCCTTGGATGAGGGCGTAGCGATCGCTCACAATTTCGTTGAGATAATTGTGATAGGCATTCCGCTCCATGCCAAAACTAGCCGAGAGATTCCAAAATGTATCGACTCGCCTTTGGATGGCATCCGCATCGAAGGGTAATGACATAACCACGCGACTCCCTGACCAATTACGATGATAGTGCTGTGACGGTAAATTTAATTTTGTGCCGAGCACATCTTAATTGGATCGATATTGGATCGCTGCATCCTGGAACAAGATTTTATGAGCTGATTTTTAGACTAAATTCTATCGACGAGCGATCTGGCGATCGCCTGATAGTTCTGGACTTGAGGGAGTGATGAGATTTTGATTTTGTTAAATCAAATCAATCTGTATTTCAAGCTTGGGAACCCAATCTTTAACAAAGCGTCATGAGTATCTGTTGAACTTCACAATTCCTTTATAAAAGGATGGGATCCATATGAAAATCTCCAAAAATCAATCCTTGAATAAAAAAGTTGTTGGTCTCCTTGGGGCTACCAGTGTCAGTGTTCTGATTGGTCTACCCGCATTCGCGCAATTTGCAAAAGCAGAACCTTCAGGAAATATTGCAGACCCATCAGCTGATGCGTTAGAAACTGAATTGCCAACCGATGCTCTTGCTCCTGACGCAACTGTTGATCCGTTGGAATCTACGACTTCAGTGGATGCGCTAGAAGCCGATGCTCCAGTAGATTCGTTAGACGCCGGTACTCCAGTGGATGCCTTGGAAGCTGGCACCCCATTGGATTCGTTAGACGCTGAAACTCCAGTGGATGCCTTGGATACTGAGCCTTCAGCAAGTGAGGTAGAAGCGCCAGAAACGTCTGTTGAAACCACTCCTGATACTCTGGATGCTGAACCTCCAGCCGATGAATGGGAAGCCGAACCATCTGTTGATTCCTTGGATGATCAGTCTCCAGCTGGTGCTGTTCAATCGCCTGTGACCCCTGTGGAAGGAACTCCTGAAGCCTCAACCCCGAGTGCCGATGGAGAGAGTCTTGCCTCTGTTGCAGCGACGAATGAATCCTTGAGCACATTTGCCCTTGCTCTGGAAGCAGCAGGTTTAACCGATACGTTTGATCAGCAAGGTCCAATGACCGTATTTGCTCCTTCTAATGAAGCATTTTCAGCATTGCCCGATGGACTGATGGATCAACTGATGAATGATCCAGAAACCCTCACTCGAATCTTGGCATTTCACGTTGTTTCCGGTGATATTCCCTCTGACCAAATCGAATCAGGGGCAGTCCCGACCGCTGAAGGGTCTACGGTAGATATTCAAGCGGATGCTGCTGACATCACCGTTAATGGTGCATCCGTGGTTGAAGCCGACCTCCAAGCTGAAAATGGTGTGATGCACATCATTGATGAAGTGATTTTGCCTCCAAATCTCTAATCCTGTGAGACTCTTATGCGTGTGATCTAAATACTTAAAACCCTGCTCAAGCATTGCTTAAGCAGGGTTTTCTTCTGGACCTTAATTCGTGTTCTTCCGTAGCGCAGCGGCTATCACAACATAAATGACAGCTGCTGAAACGATGCCATTAATGGGGACAATCCCCCAGCCAATTTGATTGGTGAAGTAGGCGATCGCCGATGCGCCGACATAGGCAATGATCCCTGCCCAGTTAAACGCAGGCTGTGAGGTTTCTAGGCTTGGGAATGTGCCTCGACGGTACACCCAATAATCCGCCATGATAATGCCGCCAATGGGTGGGATGAAGGTTCCTAAAAGAATAAGATAGTTAACCAGCATCTCGTAAATGCCGCCCCAGGCTAGTACGAGAGCAAAGGTTGCACCTCCCAAGACAAACAAGGTTCGTTTATTGGTACGGAACATGTTTGATCCGGCAATGGAAAAGGCGTAGATCGTATTGTCTTGGGTTGTCCACATATTGAGGAAGAACAAAATTAGTCCCCCAAGCAACAATCCCTGCTGTGCCATGACTTGAACAATGTCAGGGTTGCCGTAAACTTTGGCTGCAAACGCCCCACTAAAAATAAGAAACCCATTGCCGAGAAAAAAAGCAGCCAGTGTTGCAATGAATCCAATTTTTCCAGATGGTGCAAATCGACTCCAGTTTGTTGACTGGGTTCCTCCTGAAACAAAGGTTCCAACAATAATTGTGATAGCAGCACTGACTGGAAGCGGGTCACCTAGCTCTATGCTCTGCAATCCTGCAAACCCACCGACATCTGTGGCGGCGATCGACAAACTCCACACCATCAGGATGACCATTGCTGGAACGGCAATACGACTCAGCCAATCCATTGCTTTATAGCCAAAATACGCCGTTGAGCAGCAGGCGTAGGTGAAAAATAGAATCAGGAGCCAGTTCCAAGACTCGGGTACCCCTGCCAGGTTATTAAGGAGCTGTGCCATGAGGGCTGATCCCCATGCATACCAACCTATTTGGGTGAAGCCCAAAATGAAATCGACCCATCGAGAGCCGACATTCCCAAAACTAAACCGGGCCATCAGAACCGTGGTTAATCCTGTTTTTGCAGCGATGAATCCTAAGGACGCGGCATATACCCCGAGGATTAGATTGCCGACGAGAATGAGCGACACCAAATCAGGCCAGAACTGGAAAGAAGGCCCGACCAAGCCTCCAGCAAATAAGGTGCCAGAGTAAAGGGTAAATCCAATGAGTAATGGAGCCAGAGAAATGAGGGACTTTCGCGCGCGCGTGGGGACAGCACTGAGAGGATAGTCCTCAGCGACAGCGCCTTTATCAAGAATGGGTGGTTCAGTTGTCGTTGCCATGAGTATCAACAGGTAGTAAACAGAACAGTGTGTCGCCATTCTCAGATTTCGACGGATTCAAAACGGTATCCTTGCTAACAGTCCCCTCCAGTAGGCAGACTAAGGCTGAACGTTTTATTGTTTTCTATCCCCTCACAAATGGGGCACTAGTCGGCCATAGTTAAACGTATCCTTACAAATCCTTTGCCGCCCGCGCAGCGGGCGGCAAAGGATTTGGGGTTTTGGTTTTAATTACGTCCAGGTACTTACAATAAGTTGATGACTGTTTGATTCCTGTAACTCTCACGTTGCACACCTGTCTATCAGTGGCTTACACACTCACACCATCTTTTCTGGAGACTGGCGATGACACCAGCAGCGATCGCACTCCCCGCCAAAGAGCAACCGTTGTTGTTTGATGGTTTGACCTGGAAAGAATTTAAATCTGTTGAACAGCTGTTAGATCGCCCTGGCTATCGGCTGTCGTTTCTGGATGGTGTGTTGGAGATTCGACGAATGCCTGGAGAACTGCATGAAACTGTAAAAAAACGCATCGCAGCCCTGGTGGAATTATTTTTGTTGATGGCAGGGTTTGACTTTACTCCAACAGGCTCAATGACTCTGGAAAGTGAAGCGAGCGGGGTCAAGCGGGAAGCCAATGAATCTTATAAACTGGCTCCAGGGCGTGTGCGTCCTGATATTGCCATTGAGGTGGTGTTTACGAGTGGGGGCATCGACAAACTAGAAGCATACAAACGGCTGCAAATTCCAGAAGTGTGGTTTTGGGACGATGGCGTATTGATGATTTATCACCTACGGGAAGAGGCTGCATCGCCTCACTATGAACGAGTCTCCCAGAGTGAAGCCTTAAGCGGAATTGATCTGGATCTATTAGCACAGTGCATCACCATGGCAAATCATGTGGATGCTGTAAAACGGTTTCAACAGTCTCTCTTGAAATAGAGACAAGGAACTGGCAAAGGAGGTACTTCCCTTATTATCCTAAAATGCGCCCAGACGCCGATCGCTTCTGATATTGCCCCATCCCTGCTGTACCTCGCCACTGGTCTCCATCCACAATCAACTGCCCCCTCAAAAACACCTTCTCCACCTTCCCAGTAACCTCCCTCCCCTCAAACAACGAATAGTCTACGTTGGAATGATGGGAGCTAGCGCTGAGGGTGTGGGTAGCATCGGGGTCGAAAATCACCAGGTCGGCATCACTGCCAGGGGCGATCGCCCCTTTCCTGGGAAAGAGGCCAAACATTTTGGCAGGCGCAGTGGAGACCAGTTGAACGAAGCGATTGAGCGAAATCTTGCCTGTTTTCACGCCCCCATCAAACAGCAGTGACAAGCGAAACTCAACTCCAGGGGCACCATTGGGAATTTTGGAAAAATCATCTCGCCCAAGCTGTTTGGATTGGTAGATGCCAAACAGGTTTTCGTTAAAGCAGAAGGGACAGTGGTCGGTCGCGACAACCTGCAGGTCATCGAATCGGAGTCCGCGCCACAGCGCATGTTGGCACTCGTGATCGCGCAGAGGTGGCGTCATCACAAACTTCGCTGGGTCAAAGTCAGGGCGATCGTATTCATCTTCGGTCAAAAAGAGGTAGTGGGGACAGGTTTCGGCAAAGGCCGGGATACCGCGATCGCGCGCCTCCACTACTGCATCCAAGGCTTCTCGCGCAGAGAGGTGAACAATATAGACCGGAACCTCGGCCAATTCCGCCAACCGAATGACCCGATGGGTTGCTTCCCCCTCCAGAATTCGAGGACGCGTCAACGCATGGAACTTCGGCGACGTATTGCCCTGTTCCAGCGCTTCATCGATCAACACCTGAATGACGCTGCCGTTTTCGGCATGGAGATTGACCATGCCGCCGTGGGCTCCGGCCTTCCGCATGGTTTTGAAGATGGCGGCATCGTCCACCATCAACACCCCCGGATAGGCCATGTACATTTTGAAGCTGGACACACCCTCCCGCTCAATCAGGTCCGGCACTTCTGCCAAGGCTTCTGCGGTCACTTCCGTGAGAATGGAGTGAAAGCCGTAGTCCACACAGCACTGGGGTTCGGCGGAGGCAAGACGACGATCGAGCGCTTTTTTCGGTGTCTCGCCATATTCCTGTTGGGCAAAATCAACAATGGTTGTGGTTCCCCCAAACGCCGCCGAGCGTGTTCCGGTCTCAAAGGTGTCGCAGGTGCGAATTTGGGGGCCCATTGGCGTTTCCATATGGACATGCACATCCACCCCGCCCGGTAACACCAGCTTCCCTGATGCATCGTGCATCGGTACGGAGGGCACCTCTAGATCTTTGCCGACGGTATGGATGCGCCCATCTTTCACGAGAATATCGGCAACGTAATCATCAACGGCTGTAATGATGCGTCCATGCTTGATGAGTGCATCCATCGTCCCCTGATCCTCCTGTGCATTGGTGATGTTGTGTTGGTTTCTTTCAAAAGCGTGAGTGTGCGTCAGCCCGACGGGTCATCCTGTCGAATGACACTCAGCGAATGTTGGCGATCGCCCGTTGCTTGACCTCATCGGGAATATAGCGCCCATCTATATCCATCTGAGCACCAATGAGTGCCCACAATAGTTTTTTCGTCACCTTTTGCGGGTGTCGTGCTCGAATATGCTCCCACGCTGCAACGGCACCCACTCGCTTCAAATTGTCTTGGGTGACAATGTCAATTTCAGCTAACCATCGCCGAGACACGGAACCGATATTTTTCATGATGAACGGCTGTAAGAGCACTTCTGAAAACTAGAGCCAACGGTTGCTTAACTCTGTGCCGCCTTATACGCTGCCCAGCCACCATGATGAGAAATGTCAGGCCAACCATACTCATCAATGAGGGTTTTGGGATACAGAAAGGCGATCGCCTTTCCTCCATCGGATAAGGTCACCGCTTCGGGATACATATGAGGCGGTTCATTATTCTTCAGGTATTCATACTGCTCAGCCGTCATTTCATAGAGTTCGCCTGGAATGGAAATGCCATCCGTCTCTGTGGCATAAATCCCAGGATGCCAACCATCTTTCACGGCATGGAGGCGATAGTTTGGGGCAGTTTGTGCCGCTTGGAGAAACTTGGCTTCCTGAAGGTTTTGGTGATCAGGCTGTCCCCGAAGTGCTGATCCACAAATGAAAACGACCGTTGCTGATTCTGTCATAGAGGTTGCAGTAGTGAGATGAACCAATCATTTCTGATGGGGAGTATCTTAGCCGGGAGAAGGGCGATCGCCCTTGCGACGATACAAAACCTTAACGGATGTCATCGGATGGTAGGTGGCATTCTTATTTCTTCACAGGCCTATTTCTTCACATCCGAACGGCGTTTCCCGTCACGATAATGCCATCTGTCGCAGGCACACTGACCCAAATTTGACTCGGGCGACCCATCGCCTCTCCTTGCCGAATGAGAAACGTCGTCGGCGCAGCAATAAGCTTCGCTTCTCGCAGATATCCTCCAAGAGCGGCAGCAGCAGCTCCCGTTGCCGGATCTTCCACAACGCCACCCACAGGGAAGGGATTGCGCGAATGAAAAACACTGTCGCTCTCTCGCCACACGAGCTGAAGGGTCGTGAGGTTATCGTTTACCATCAACGCTTTCAGGGTTTCAAAGTCATAGTCTAGGGTGTCGAGTCGTTCTTTGTTCGCAGTCGCTAACACCAAATGCCAAGCCCCAGCATATGCTTTGGCAGGTGGAATAGACGGGTCGAGGTCGTTGGTTTCCCAGCCCAGGATAGAAAGGGCATGCTTCACCAGCGTTTCAGGCGCAGGTGAATACGTTGGGGCGACTGATGTCAACGACGCCTCATAATTCCCCTGTCGCTGACCCACCGTCACCGGAACGACCCCGACTGTTGTCGATAGCTGGTAGGTGCCGTCTCCCGTTGTTTCGCCCAGCACAACACCCGTTGCAATGGTGGCATGTCCACAGAAAGAGACTTCCATTGCAGGACTGTAATACCGAATCGTGCGGTTGGCACCTGTTGCCGGCGCAACAAATGCCGTTTCCGAAAAGCCAACGTCGGCAGCGATTTCTTGCATCATGTCGGGCGTTGGAAGGCTGTCTCCAATCCATACCCCAGCAGGATTACCACCCCTGGAATCCGTGGTGAATGCGGCAAGGCGGTCAAGTGTTTCTGACATGTACGTATCCTGAGTGTGAACGAAGGATTTTGGCATCACAGACAGTGATGTTGCCAATAGTACTGCTTTCCCTAAACTAAACCTCGTCTAGATTGGGGGCATATTGGTCAATCCAAGAGCCAAGAAAACACCTGCTGAGCCGTGAGGCCTCAGTCCTTCGAGGACTCTGGCACTGGCATGACAGAATCTGGCTCGTCATATCCATCCGTACGGTGATGTCCGGAACGATACGTTTAATCAGGAAACTAAAATTGACTGCTGATGCTCTCTAAAACTAGCAAGTCCCTAAGTACCTGGACGTCATTAAAACCAAAAAAACAAATCCTGTGCTGCCTACTGTGCGGGTGGCACAGGATTTGGGAAGGTTACGTTTAATGATGGCTAGCTCCTTACATTGACTCAATCGCATCCACAGCATCCAAAATCAGCCTACTTTGGTTTGGATGCTGTGGATGAAACAACGACAAACGAGAAGGCAGAATCAGGTTGGGCGATCGCCCAATGCCACCCAAAATGGAAAATTGTATAAAGAAATACGGTTTAGTCAGCGTGAAGCTTCTTGAATGAGGTCATTCACGTACGGGTGCGCCATCAAAGCACGACAGATTGGGCAACGCTAAACCAATGCAAGATATGACGACAGCTTCAGCTACTGAAGAAATCGCGGCATCGCCAGCATCACCTGCCCAAGGCGTGGTTTTGCAGGCAGTGACGAAGAAATACGGCAATGTCGCCGCCGTTGAAAACATCACCCTTTCCATTCCAGCAGGTGCCTACTGTTGTTTGCTCGGGCCGAGTGGTTGTGGCAAAACCACCACCATGCGAATGATTGCGGGTCATGAGGAGATCACCACAGGGGATATCTATATTGGTGACTTGCGCATCAATCACCTGCCCCCAGCCAAGCGCAACACCGCCATGATGTTTCAGAACTATGCGCTCTTTCCACACAAGACCGTCTGGCAAAACATCGAGTTTGGTCTCCGCATGGGCAAGGTCAAAGAACCAGAACGACGACAGCGCGTCGAAGAAATGCTAGAAACAGTCGGACTCAGCACCTTTGCCACGCGAAAGCCTCACATGCTGAGTGGAGGACAGCAGCAGCGCGTCGCTTTGGCCAGAGCGTTGATTACTCGCCCTCAAGTGCTGTTGCTCGATGAGCCTCTCAGTGCTTTAGATGAATCGCTTCGGGTGAAAACGCGGGGAGAACTTCGAAAGCTGCAAAAGCAGTTCGGCATGACCTTCATTCAGGTGACGCACAATCAAGACGAAGCCTATTCCCTGTCCGACCAAATTGTGGTGATGGATCATGGGCGCGTTGACCAGGTCGGAACTCCGCAAGACATTTTCTCAAAACCCATCTCACGCTTTGTCGCTCAGTTCACAGGCGACAACAATATCTTTGAGGGAACAGTCATTAGTGCCGCTCAAGACGGAGTTGATTGTCTGATTCAGCTAGAGGTTGATCGACTCGGTGTGGTGTGGTGTCGGGGAGAATCAATCCAGCCGGGTGCCAAGGCCGCGTGTTGTGTACGGAGCGATCGCCTGTCCATGAAGCCACTGCTGCCAAACTCCGATAGCAGCTATTCATCCTTATCATCCAATCAAGTGTCTGCACGGATTACAGCGATAGAATTTACAGGCTATATCACACGAGTTTCTCTGACCCTTGAACGAAGCGGAACCGAAGTGTTGTACAAAGCGAGAACCACAGATTGGATGCATCAGTCAATGCAAGAAGGGCAAATGGTTTGTGTCGAATGGCAGGCAGAGGATTGTATATTTCTTGCTCATTAGCAAAAAATGTCACAGAAATTGCACCTTCATTTGTATTGATATAGACTCATTGGCTACTTTCCTCACGCACATCGATTGTTTTCTTTAAAATTCTCAAACAAAAATCATGGCTAAAATCTCTCGTCGAAACGTGCTCCGTACAGGTTTGGCTGCTGGTGCTTTTATCGCAGCGACGCGCTGTGCATCAGCTCCCGAAGGAACGCCGAACAACCCCGCTCCAGGGCCTGAGGTGATAACCGATTCCGTCAAAGACGTTACTCTTCGGCTGATTGGAACGGGAGTCTCGCAAATTAATGAAATTCGGGATAAAGCTCAAGAAGATCTGGGCTTTTCCATTGATATGCGTGCGTTGAGTACTGAAGAAAATAACCAAATTGCGATTACTCAGCCTGGGCAGTATGACATTTTTGATGGTGAGTACTTCAGCTTGCCGCTGGTTGTTCCTTCTGGAAACCTTCAGCCTATTGATATCAGCAAAATCAAGGATTGGGATCAAATCGTTTCTTTCTTCACCACTGGAAAATTTGAAGGCATGCCCGTCGAGGCATCCCAAGGGACTGCTCCGTACAAAGTGATGTATTTGACTGGGCCAGACTCTACTGAGTTTTCTGCAACGCCAACAGACTACGCAACCCTCATTCCCTTCCAGTACAATGCTGATACTCTCGGCATTCGACCTGATTTGGTGGGTCGTACCATTGAGAGCTGGGGCGAACTCTTCAATGAAGAATTCCGGGGCAAAACCTCCATTCTCGACATTCCCCAAATCGGCATGATGGATGCAGCAATGGTGGTCGAAGCACTAGGCTTGATGAGCTTTGCTGACAAGGGAAACATGTCTCGGGCAGAAATTGACCAGTTGACAACCATCCTCAAAGAGCAGAAGCAAGATGGGCAATTCCGCGCATTCTGGAAAACCTTTGATGAGTCAGTGAATCTCATGGCCTCTGGTGAGGTTGTGGTGCAGTCCATGTGGTCGCCAGCAGTCACGGCCGTGAAGTCGAAGGGAATTGAATGTGTGTATGCTCCTCTGAAGGAAGGCTACCGTGGCTGGGGCGGCGGCATCGGCCTTTCCAAGAATTTGGAGGGTGTTGCACGAGACGCTGCCTATGAATACATCAACTGGATGCTAGAAGGCTGGGTTGGCGCATTCCTGGGTCGTCAGGGCTACTACAGTGCAGCACCTGAAAATTCAAGGAAGTATATGTCTGCGGCAGAGTGGGACTTCTGGTATGAGGGCAAGGAAGCGTCTGAGGATATGGTCGATCCCTTTGGCAACACCCTAGAAAAGGCAGGCTCTGTGCGGGATGGTGGTTCGTTCAAAGAACGATTTGGCAACATTGTGGTGTGGAACTCCACAATGGCAGAAAACACTTACCTCGTTCAGAAGTGGAACGAATTCATCGCGTCCTAACGAAAAGACCCGTCGGGAAGCATGAGTGGTTCTATACTCTGCTTCCCAGCTCTGTCTCCAGAAGCATACAGAGACTCTGTCTCGAATCATTCGATGTGTAGGGGCAATACGGCTATTTGCCCCGAACGTAGCTACGCTATTCACCAGCAAATTCTTACCATGTCTCTTTGGAAAACGATTAAGCCCTATTTGCTTGTCACACCGCAGACGCTGGTATTTCTGCTGTTTCTTGTTTTTCCTATTGTCATGATTGCCATTGTCAGCTTTTGGCAATTCAACGGTTACTCGATGGTACGGGAGTTCACATGGGACAATTACGCGACGATCTTTTCGTCAAATGTGGCGCTGAGAACTTACCTCAATACGTTTAAGTATGTGCTGCTGGTCTGGTTTTTCTCATTAGCCTTGGCGTTTCCCGTTGCCTATTTCTTGGCGTTTTACGTGGATAGTCTGCGCTGGAAGGTTGTTTTATTCCTCGTCTGCACGGTGCCCTTCTGGACATCCAATATTATTCGCAATATTTCATGGCTGCCTCTCCTCGGGCGCGAGGGTCTGGTGAACCAGATTCTGATGAATATGGGGTTAGTGCAGGAACCGCTGGAGTTTTTGCTCTATTCGGATTTTGCGGTGGTGCTGGGGTTGGTGCATCTCTACACCTTCTTTATGATTGCGCCGATTTTTAACAGTCTGATGCGAATTGATCGGGATCTCATCACAGCGGCACGTGACATGGGGGCATCCGGATTTCAGGTGCTGCGAGAAGTGATTTTGCCGCTGACAGCTCCTGGCATGGCTATCGGTTCCATTTTTGTGGTGACACTGGTGATGGGAGAGTTTCTCACGGTGCGGCTTATGGGAGGGGGACAGTCCGCTTCTGTTGGAAAACTGATTAGTACTCAAATTGGCAGCTTACAATATCCCCTGGCTGCCGCTAATGCAGTCTTGTTGCTTGTGGTGACGCTGGTGATGGTGACCGGCATTTTGCGCGTTGTGGATATTCGTAAAGAACTGTAGGGGTGCACGGTTGTGCACTCTCAATCGTTCATGCAAAGGAAGGAGGGGCCATGGGAAAGCGATCGCCAGCATTTTATGCATTAGCACTCTTTTTTGGATTATTTATCATTTTCCTGTACGGCCCGATGATCACCATCTTCATCCTGTCGCTTCAGGGGCCAGAGGGAACATTGACGTTTCCAGTGCGGAGTTTTGGATTTTATTGGCTTGGCCAAGTGTTCCAAGAACAGCGAGTCGGTAACTTTGTGGAGCCGTTTTTCCGTTCCCTTGGACTAGGGTTCGCCGTGGCTGCTTTGGCGATCGCCGCCAGCGTTCCTGCCGCACTCGCGTTTCGAAGGCGCTTCAACGGCTCAAATCTGATTTTTTACCTCACTATTGCTAGCCTGATTGTCCCCAGTGTCCTTGTGTCCTTAGGGATTGGGATCACCTTTCAGGTGTTGGGTTGGCAAACGGATTGGTTTTCGTCTGGACTCGGTGCCCACTTAACCTGGACAGTTCCCTTTGCATTCTTGATTATGGTGGGAGTCTTTAACCGCTTCAATCTATCCTACGAAGAAGCGGCGCGTGACTTGGGAGCCCATGAACTGATGACGTTTCAGGAAATTGTGTTGCCTCTGATTGCGCCTAGCCTCATTGGGGTGTTGATTCTAGGATTCACCTTGTCCTACGACGAATTTACCCGAACATCATTAGTCTCTGGACAACACAATACGTTGCCCTTAGAAATTTTTGGCATGACAACAAACGTCACGTCTCCTGCGTTATATGCATTAGGAACATTGACGACACTCTTTTCATTCAGCGTCATCATTCTTGCGTTGATGGCCTATCAATTTGTCTCTCGTCGGCAAAACTCATAACGGATCGCTGGGAGCACGACCAAGCTCCTCTGAAAATCATCCAAACTAGCCATGCCTAGAACCTCAACCTGATTATTCCCATGCCGGGTGCTTCATGAGTGCTTCGATGACGCGGACGCCACGGAGTTGATTGGATAAGGGCAGATGGCCTTTGGGAGCCGTCAAATCCCAGATGAACTCGCCAGGATAGCGTGTCCACGTACTGTCTTGACGCCAGCCAATCTTCGGCCAAAACCGATCCCAATTGCGTCCGACAGTGAGCCAGATTTGACGCTGAACAGAAAAGCCAAATTTTCCTTCGGAATAGATTTGCCAGAGTTGATCGATGGTTTGCAGATCAGTGATGGGGAATTGATTGACCTCGCTGAAATATAGCCAATTACGATTTTTTGCTTTGTCTCCAGCCAATTCACACATGTGTTGAAGCGTGAGGCGGTCTGCGTCTTCAAATTGTTTTCTGACAAGCAAATTTTGTAAGGGCGTGTAGTCAAGCGATCGCTCTGATGGCGTTGGAACGAGTCCAGTGGGGAAGGTGGTTGAAAGAAATGTGGTGGTTGCGTCGAGATTGAGACTGTGTAGGATTTGATAGGCTCTGCCGTCTAGAACTGTGACAGGCTTCGTCTGGCGATCGCTCAAAAATGCCATCAAGACCTCAATGCCCGCTTCTCCGAGCGCTTCAATCTCGGACAATGCACTGAGCTGTTGTTTTTCAGAGTCGGCGGAGAGGCGATCGCGCAAGACCTTGAGGTGTTCACCGAGATTGTTTGGAGGCTGTTGAGAGTCGTTTACTGTCGGGAGGTTCATACTGGGTGACGGTGACCGTAAATATTCGTGGGGCTACTTGCCCGATGCGTCTGCAGGTGAATCAATAACGGTTTGTTTTGAATCATGACATCTTGAATCATAATCCAGGATTATGCCTCCATTGGGCAAGGGGGAATTGCAAATCTGCCATCTATTTTTTCCCGGTACAGAGTGAACCAGAGTGGCATGCTTCCATGTGTGTCTAGTGTTACACCTATTGAACAGATGTTTGGAATTCTATCGGGCTGAGTTTTCAGTTAGGAATGACCATGGATATAAGTAGCTCGGCATGATTAAACTGAAAACCCAAAAACCTGGGGATCGCC
>JBCCWF010000128.1:0-14414 GCA_039194035.1 Cyanobacteria bacterium P01_E01_bin.6
GGGCTAAGCCCGCCGCCCCTTTATTGGTACTTTATTTTCTAACAAGTCTCTAAACTGATAGCGATTGATATCAATAATTACCTAATCAGCGCGATCGCGCCGATAATCTCGCCACCCTAAAGCAGCGAAGACCAGCATCGTAATCACCACGGAACTGCCCAGTACAAAAGCAATCTGAAGCCAACCAATAGAATCTGTCATGGCAAGTAAGTACCTAGACGTCATTAAAACCAAAATCCCAAATCCTGGACCGATCGCTGCACGGGCAGCCCAGGATTTGGAAGGTTCCGTTTAATTATGGCTAGCTACAGAATACATTTCAATGTCAGACCAATGTCAGAGAATCGCCGTATCCTTTTGTTCTGGAAATCGATAGGTCATCCATTTGCTCGTTTGCAATTTCATGCCAACGAGCATCTCAGCAAATCGAACACCTGCAGCGACGGGATCAACAACGGGAACCCCCAGCGATTTAGATAGGCGTTGATCCAGACCACCCATTCCCGCACATCCCAGAATAATAGCTTCTGCACCATCTTCGGCTAATGCGAGCTGACCCATGCGCTCTAAGCCATCCACAACAAGCTGTGGGTTTGATTCACAGGCCAACACAGGTAGATCGACACAGCGGACAGACATACAGCGATCGCCCAGTCCTGTCTTCTGAATAATCGCTTCGACCATGTGATGAGATCGTGCAAGGGTCGTAACCACAGACCAGCGGGGGGCGATCGCATTCGCAGCATACATAGACGCCTCTGCAATACCGACAACAGGTTTGGTCGTCAGTTCTCGTACGCCATCAATACCCGGATCACCCCAACAGGCCAGGACAAATCCATCAAACTGCGCTTCATCACGCTGGACTTCTTCCATCACATGGGGAATCGCACAATATTCATCGTAGTAGCTCTCAATGGACACTGGCCCAGCTTTTGGACAGACCGTAACCACGTCTGTTTGAGGCGATGCATAGTCTGAGGCGATCGCTCTAATAGAAGCCGTCATCTCGATACTGGTATTAGGATTAATCACCTTGATGCGCATAAGACGACCCAGAGTGAACAAAAAGAGTGGGAATGGATCGATGCCATTCGATAACCTGTTAACGGGAACCTGAGTTCAATAAAGCCCCAGTCAATGAACTCAAAGCCATGGCTTGACTCATTCCTTAGAGTTTTTGTACTGATGGGTTTTGGGCTTATTAGCATGAGCTTATTACAGTTACTGAGCAGACATCATACATGAATGTATCGCAGACAAACCTGTTCGTCTTAATCTAATTTTCAACTAAGGGATCTGCAAATAAAAAAGATACCCAATAGAGGGGCGTAGCCCGCCGCCCCTCTATTGGTACTTTATTTTCTAGCCAGTCCCTAATTTCAAATCAGATAGAGTCGTTGGGTAAACCAGGTGAAGATTCTGAGGTTGATTTCAGAGAAGACTCATCTGCCGTCGCTGGATCTGCATCCGCTGCTCGAATTCGAACCGATTGAGCATGAGACGGCAATCCTTCTGCTGTTGCCAAAATATCAACAGCTCCTGCCACTTTTTTCAGCGCTTCATGAGAGTACTGAATCAAACTTGAATGTTTCATGAATGTCTCGACGCTCAGAGCCGACGCATATCTAGCGGCTCCTGATGTCGGCAGAGTATGGTTTGGCCCTGCTAAATAATCACCAACAGCTTCCGGTGTTGAGTACCCCAAGAACACAGCCCCTGCATGGCGAGTTTTTTCAAGTAGCGCCCATGGATCGGCCACCTCTAGCTCTAGGTGTTCCGGTGCGAATTCATTAGACAGCTGAGCAGCCGTATCTAGAGAATCCACAATGACAACAAGACCATAGTGGGCGATCGCCTTTTCTGTATCAATTCCCCGAGGATGATCGACAAGTTGCTGGCTCACCTCTGCGACGACTTGCCGAGCCAACGCTGAGTCAGTCGTCAGCAGAATGGCTGCGGCCATCGGGTCATGTTCCGCCTGGGCTAGTAAGTCCACAGCCACATGGGTTGGGTTTGCTGAAGAGTCTGCAATGACTAGCACTTCTGATGGCCCAGCCAGGGAGTCAATTCCCACGGTTCCAAAAACCATCTTCTTGGCCAAGGTGACATAAATATTGCCAGGCCCTGTAATGACATTCACTGGAGGAATGCTGGACGTCCCATAGGCTAAAGCGGCGATCGCCTGCGCCCCACCAACCCGATAGATTTCTTCAATCCCGGCCTCTTGAGCGGCAACCAAAACCACTGGGTTTACCGCTTTATTCTCACCTGGAGGAGTCACCATCACAATGCGGGGTACCTGGGCAACTCGTGCGGGGATCGCGTTCATGATGACCGTGCTCGGATAAGAGGCTCGTCCGCCCGGCACATAAATCCCGGCTCGATCCACCGGCGTATAGCGCTTACCCAAAACAACGTCGTCAGGTTCAAACTGAACCCAGCTTTGAGGAATACGCTGACGGTGAAACGCCTCAACATTGCGGCATGCTAACCGAATGGCATCCAACAGCTCACTAGACACCTGTTGATACGCCGCGTCTAGCTCCGCCGTGCTGACTCGCAACTCGTTGACCGATAAGGCTTGACCATCAAACTTCTCGGTGTAATGCAACAAAGCGGCATCGCCCTGCTTACGAATCGCCTGAACAATGTCTCTAACGGTTTCTTCCTTAGACGCCATTTGCTCATCATGTGTGCGATCGCAAATTCGACGTAATTCAGCTCGTGCCTCAGGTAACTGAGTAATTATTCGAAGCATTACCACAACATCTCAAAGTACCAGCCAGATAATCGTTAATGCTGTTAATCACAAAACTCAGCACAACTCAAAATTGCCTCACAGCTATAGCTTAACAAAGCTCCATGCTGCTGGAGAGCGTCCCATGAGACAAATATTGAAACAATACAACTCCGCAAACAACAACAGCTCGAAGACATAACTCAAAAAACTACGTTAAAATTTCATAAAAACATCGCCGATAAGATATAATCATACGTTCGTGAGTGATTAAGGAATGCACTGTGGCCAACATCAAGTCTGCTGAGAAGCGTATTCAAGTTGCAGAGCGTAACCGCTTGAGGAATAAGTCTTATCGGTCTGCTGTCCGAACATTAATGAAGAATGCATTTACTTCGGTCACGTCTTACGTTGCCGAACCGACACCTGAAGGAATGCAAGATGTTCAATCTAGGATGTCTTCTGCTGTCAGCAAAATTGACAAGGCTGTCAAGAAAGGGGTTTTGCACCCGAACAATGGCGCTCGAAAAAAAGCTCGCTTAGCCCGGTTTGCGAAGCAGAATCTGCAGGCAGAGTCTTCATCCGATTAAGAGTTGCATGCACGAAGTTTGGTACAGATCATACGTGACATTAGTTCTGAGCTTCATCCTTGTGAGTGTTTAGACACTTTTTAGTGTTGGGCTAGGTACTACGTCCGCATCGCAATGCCATTGCGTTTCGATCGCTAAGTTTTTCAAGCTACAGAGATTGTTATGCAATTCATTGACACTCATGTACACCTTAATTTTCCAGCACTTCAGAATGACATCTTGAATGTAGCGAAAAATTGGCGTGAGGCAGGGGTTGTGAAACTCATTCATTCCTGTGTTGAGCCTGGGGAGTTTGAAGCGATTCGCGCATTAGCTGATCAATTTGAAGAGATCTCGTTTGCTGTAGGGCTTCACCCTCTAGATGTGGGCGATCGCTGGACCAATGAAACTGCCGCCACTATCTTGACGTTGGCTCAATCTGATGACCGATTGATCGCGATTGGAGAGACTGGGCTGGATTTTTTCAAGGCAAGCAATCAAGAGCAGCAAATCAAGGCATTTGTTGAACAATTAGAAATTGCTCAACACCTTAATCTTCCCGTGATCATTCACTGCCGAGATGCGGCAAAAGCCATGCGCGATACTCTCCGCATGTTTTGGGAGTCTAACGGTTCAGTCAATGGAGTAATGCATTGCTGGTCTGGAACACCTGAAGAAACTCAATGGTTTCTCGACTTAGGCTTTTACATCAGCTTTAGCGGAATTCTGACATTCAAGAATGCTGTTCAAGTTCATGAGTCGGCACGAATCGTCCCTCACGACAAGCTCCTCATTGAAACAGACTGTCCATTTTTGACACCCGTGCCATATAGAGGAAAATCACCCAATCAACCAGCATACGTTACCTATGTAGCGGAACGACTAGCTCAACTCAAAGGTCTTTCGACCGAAGAAGTTGCACAGATCACAGCCAAAAATGCTGACAATCTGTTTCATGTAAATTTTTAATATTTCTTAATTATTTAGAGGCGCTGAATGCAAATATCGGTGTTGATCCTTGAAGTGCATGAATAAACCATCGCTGAAGCGATACGGATAAATGCAACATGTTTTTTTATTTTCTAGCTTGACAAGTTCGTAATGATGAGTATGCGCTAGAATACACAATGCGAATCTGGATAAGCTTTAAGGATAAAAAAGTTTTAGATGCTGACATTGCATGCAATGAATAAGACGAGATGGATTCGACCTTACTCTAAGTTCGGGCTACCTCTGGAGTTTTCAGGCATGACCATAACAACAAAAAAGATACCTGTTTGTATCCTGCCACCTTAGTCATTATCTCTCTTCGAATCGCTATTACTAAATCTTAATTTCTGTGAGGATGACTGCCAAAGTTTTGAATTTTAATGATTAGTTCATTTGTTTTATTTTATCGCGTCATAAGAACGGAAAGAAGCAACCGTGACGCTCGAGTTTAGCGGAGTATAAGTGCTCCAAGTTTTGATACAAAGGCCGTACTGTTCGAAAACTCGCTCCTTTGGAGCGGTATCCATTTGAGGAAACGCATGACTAATTTAGCCCAAACTGAGTCGAATCAACTTGCTCAAAATGCACCTGAATTTACTTTGCCTGATCTGGTTGAAATTCAACGGTCAAGTTTTCGCTGGTTTCTAAAAGAGGGTTTAATTGAGGAACTGGACAGTTTTTCGCCTATTACGGACTATACGGGTAAGCTTGAGCTACATTTCTTGGGCAAGCATTACAAGCTAAAACAACCAAAATATGACGTTGATGAAGCGAAGCGTCGAGATAGCACCTACGCAGTTCAAATGTATGTGCCAACGCGGCTCATCAATAAGGAAACAGGAGAAATTAAAGAGCAGGAAGTTTTTATTGGTGACCTTCCATTGATGACTGATCGCGGGACGTTCATCATCAATGGCGCAGAGCGCGTCATTGTTAACCAAATTGTGCGCAGTCCTGGGGTCTATTACAAATCTGAGACAGACAAAAATGGTCGTCGTACTTACAACGCAAGCTTAATCCCAAACCGTGGTGCGTGGCTTAAGTTTGAAACCGATAAGAATGATCTGGTCTGGGTTCGTATTGATAAAACGCGAAAACTGTCCGCGCAGGTATTGTTGAAAGCGCTTGGGCTAACAGACGGTGAAATTTTTGATGCCCTGCGTCATCCAGAATATTTTCAAAAAACGATTGAGAAAGAAGGGCAATTCAGTGAAGAGGAGGCCCTCATGGAGCTTTACCGGAAACTGCGTCCTGGTGAGCCTCCTACTGTATCTGGTGGTCAACAGCTACTTGATTCTCGATTCTTTGATTCAAAGCGCTACGACTTAGGACGCGTTGGACGATATAAGCTGAACCGCAAGTTGCGCCTTAACATTCCTGATACGACGCGAGTGCTGACACCGCAGGGAATCCTCGCAGCCATCGATTATTTAATCAACCTAGAATTTGATATTGGGTCTGTTGACGATATTGACCACTTGGGTAATCGTCGCGTCCGCTCTGTCGGAGAACTCTTGCAAAATCAGGTTCGTGTTGGATTAAATCGGCTTGAGCGCATTATTCGTGAGCGAATGACGGTTTCGGATGCTGATTCCTTGACTCCAGCCTCTTTGGTTAACCCCAAACCTCTGGTTGCAGCGATTAAAGAGTTTTTTGGGTCATCACAGCTTTCTCAGTTTATGGATCAAACGAATCCTCTTGCTGAGTTAACGCACAAGCGTCGTCTTAGTGCCTTAGGCCCTGGAGGATTGACGAGAGAAAGAGCAGGGTTTGCGGTTCGAGACATTCACCCGTCGCACTACGGCCGCATTTGTCCCATTGAGACTCCAGAAGGCCCCAATGCTGGGTTAATTGGTTCATTGGCTACTCATGCGCGCGTAAACTCATATGGATTTATTGAAACGCCCTATCGACCAGTTATCAATGGCCGAGTCCTGAAGGACAAGCAGCCTGTTTATATGACAGCTGATGAAGAGGATGATCTGCGTGTTGCGCCTGGAGACCTATCTACAGATGAGAATGGTTATATCTTAGGAGAGACAGTCCCTGTCCGATATCGACAGGAATTCACGACGACCTCCCCGACCGAGGTCGATTATGTCGCCGTATCTCCAGTACAAATCATTTCAATTGCAACATCACTGATTCCGTTCCTAGAACACGACGATGCTAACCGTGCTCTGATGGGATCAAACATGCAGCGTCAAGCAGTACCGCTGCTTCGTCCCGAGCGCCCGCTAGTAGGTACTGGATTAGAGGCACAGGCCGCTCGAGATTCTGGAATGGTACTGGTCAGTCGCGTCTCAGGACATGTCAGTTATGTCGATGCAAATCGGGTCTGCATTGAGGATGAGCACAACAAGACGCATGAGTACCTTCTCCAGAAATATCAACGATCAAATCAGGACACATGCTTGAATCAGCGCCCGATCGTGTTTGAGGGCGATCGCATTGTGGTTGGCCAAGTCATTGCCGATGGATCAGCGGCAGAAGGTGGGGAAGTGGCACTGGGCCAAAATGTTCTCATCACTTATATGCCATGGGAAGGCTATAACTACGAGGATGCGATCCTGATTAGTGAGCGATTAGTGATTGAGGATATTTACACCTCAATCCACATTGAAAAATATGAAATTGAAGCTCGACAAACGAAGCTTGGGCCTGAAGAAGTCACCCGTGAGATTCCTAACGTTGGTGAGGATGCTCTCCGTCAACTAGACGAAACAGGCATTATCCGAGTTGGCGCATGGGTTGAAGCAGGCGATATTTTGGTTGGGAAAGTAACGCCCAAAGGAGAGTCAGATCAGCCTCCTGAAGAGAAGCTGCTCCGCGCTATTTTTGGTGAGAAAGCACGAGATGTTCGCGATAACTCTCTACGAGTTCCTAACGGAGAAAAAGGACGGGTCGTTGATGTTCGTGTATTCACTCGTGAGCAAGGGGACGAGCTGCCTCCAGGAGCAAACATGGTCGTTCGTGTCTATGTGGCTCAAAAGCGGAAAATTCAAGTTGGAGATAAAATGGCTGGCCGTCATGGCAATAAAGGCATTATCTCTAGAATTCTCCCCGTTGAAGATATGCCCTACCTCCCCGATGGTCAACCTGTCGATATTGTGCTCAACCCTCTTGGCGTTCCTTCTCGGATGAACGTGGGACAAGTATTTGAGTGCATTCTTGGATGGGCCGGAGAAGTATTAGGTGTTCGTTTCAAGATCACTCCATTTGATGAAATGCACGGAGAAGAGGCATCCCGACTGAGTACCCATGAAAAGCTTCTTGAAGCTCGCAAAACATCAGGGAAAGACTGGGTGTTCGATCCAAGTAACCCTGGGAAAATCCAAGTCTATGACGGTCGAACGGGTGAAGCTTTTGACCGAGCGGTCACTGTCGGAAAAGCCTACATGTTAAAGCTAGTTCATCTCGTTGATGACAAAATTCATGCTCGCTCTACAGGGCCATATTCTCTCGTAACCCAGCAACCACTAGGAGGGAAAGCTCAACAAGGGGGGCAGCGGTTTGGAGAAATGGAAGTATGGGCCTTGGAAGCATTTGGCGCTGCATACACCCTCCAGGAGCTATTGACTGTCAAGTCTGATGATATGCAAGGTCGGAACGAGGCATTGAATGCCATCGTCAAAGGTAAGCCTATTCCTCGCCCTGGAACTCCAGAATCGTTCAAGGTATTGATGCGAGAATTGCAGTCCCTGTGCTTGGATATCGTCGCGCACAAACTTGAAACCAATGAAGATGGAACCAGCCAAGACATCGAGATCGACTTGATGGCAGATGTTGGAACGCGCCGAACTCCGTCTCGCCCTACCTACGAATCTATTGCTCGGAGTGAAACAGAAGAATCAACAGAAGAATCATAATCTGGTTTCTCACTGCTCTGACCTTGTTGACCCTTATTTCGCCCGCTGACGAATGGATAGAGCGAAGTATGTGCTCTCTACAAGGCTAAATGTCATTTTCACTATTCATCACACTGCACACCATAGGATTAATCAGCCATGCCAAAGGTAGAACAACGGTTTGACTATGTAAAAATTGGAATCGCTTCACCTGATCGAATTCGGCAGTGGGGGGAGCGTACGCTGCCAAACGGCATGGTTGTTGGTGAAGTCACAAAACCTGAAACCATTAATTACAGAACCTTAAAGCCAGAAATGGACGGTTTGTTCTGTGAGCGTATTTTCGGGCCAGCGAAAGACTGGGAGTGCCATTGCGGAAAATACAAGCGTGTAAGACATCGGGGTATTGTGTGTGAACGTTGTGGCGTTGAGGTAACCGAGTCTCGAGTGCGGCGTCACAGAATGGGGTTCATCAAGCTCGCTGCTCCTGTTACCCATGTCTGGTATCTGAAGGGAATTCCAAGCTACATGGCAATTTTGCTCGACATGCCGTTGAAAGATGTTGAACAAATTGTATATTTCAATGCCTATGTTGTGCTTGATCCTGGAAATGCAGATAACTTGAGCTACAAGCAACTGCTGACAGAAGATCAATGGATTGAAATTGAAGATCAACTTTACAGCGAAGACTCGAAGCTAACCGGTGTAGAGGTGGGCATTGGAGCGGAAGCAATTCAACGCCTCTTAGAAGATCTAAAGCTAGAGGAAATAGCAGAAAAGCTCCGTGAGGAGATTGCAACAGCCAAAGGTCAAAAGCGGGCAAAGCTTATCAAGCGGTTGCGCGTCGTTGATAACTTTGTTGCAACTCAATCTCAGCCTGACTGGATGGTATTAAGTTCCATTCCGGTCATCCCTCCTGATTTGCGTCCAATGGTGCAACTTGATGGAGGTCGTTTTGCAACTTCCGACCTGAATGATTTATATCGTCGGGTCATCAATCGAAACAATCGACTAGCACGTCTGCAAGAGATCCTGGCACCAGAAATCATTGTTCGAAATGAGAAGCGGATGCTTCAAGAAGCAGTTGATGCACTGATAGACAATGGCCGCCGTGGGCGTACTGTGGTTGGAGCCAACAACCGACCGCTCAAATCTCTTAGCGACATTATTGAAGGAAAGCAAGGACGATTTCGCCAAAACTTGTTGGGCAAACGAGTGGATTACTCAGGCCGTTCTGTCATCGTTGTGGGACCTAAGCTCAAAATCCACCAGTGTGGATTACCTAGAGAAATGGCCATTGAGCTATTCCAGCCATTCGTAATTCATCGACTAATTCGTCAAGGATTAGTGAATAACATTAAGGCTGCTAAAAAGTTAATTCAGCGAAATGACCCCAGCATTTGGGATGTATTGGAAGAAGTGATCGATGGACACCCAGTTCTTCTCAATCGTGCGCCGACACTTCACCGATTAGGTATTCAGTCCTTCGAACCAATCCTTGTAGAGGGACGTGCTATCCAATTGCATCCTTTAGTTTGCCCAGCATTCAACGCAGACTTTGATGGTGACCAGATGGCCGTTCACGTGCCTTTATCATTGGAAGCTCAGGCAGAAGCAAGGCTTCTAATGCTGGCTTCCAATAATGTCCTTTCTCCTGCGACGGGTCGTCCAATTATTACGCCAAGTCAGGATATGGTCTTGGGGTGCTACTACCTGACAGTGGACAATGCCAATGCCAAGAAAGGAGAAGGACAATACTTTGCTGGTTTTGACGACATCATTATTGCCTACGAACAAGGACTTGTTGACCTACATGCTTATGTTTGGGTTCGGTTCGATGGTTTGGTTGAAACAGAAACAGATGACAACAAAATAATTGAAGAACAGAAAGCTGATGACGGCAGTACAACACAACTTTATAAGTTCCGCCGAGTTCGTCAAGACCCTGACGGCAACTTAATTTCACAATATATCCGAACAACTCCTGGGCGAATTATCTACAACAAAACGATTTACGACGCGTTGATGACTTAAGTCCAATCGTTAGGAACGTCATTTTATTTGGTGAAAAAGCTGAAGTTCCGAACTTGGGTGACATTCAGTCCATAGCGCATATCTTTGAAAACCGAATCGTTGAACAGCGACAGAACAATTGGTAGAGGCCAACAGAGTAACCATGTCAGAGCAATATTTAAGCCAGAATCCTGAACAACCGTTTATTTTTCGGAATCGAGTCACAGATAAAAAGCAGCTGCGAAAATTGATTGCGTGGGCATTTACTCATTACGGCACTGCCCGAACAGCTCAAATGGCTGATTTACTTAAAGATATGGGCTTTAAGTATGCCACTCGAGCCGGAGTATCTATTAGTGTTGACGATTTACAGGTTCCCCCAGTTAAACGCAACCTTCTAGATGCTGCTGAAGAAGAAATTAGAGTAACCGAAAATCGGTACACCCGTGGTGAAATCACAGAAGTTGAGCGATTTCAAAAAGTTATCGACACGTGGAATAGTACCAGCGAAGAGCTGAAAGATGAGGTTGTTCGCCACTTCAAGTCAACCAATCCACTCAATTCAGTCTATATGATGGCCTTTTCTGGTGCCCGAGGAAACATTTCTCAGGTACGTCAACTTGTAGGGATGAGAGGCCTGATGGCTGATCCTCAAGGTAAAATTATCGACTTGCCTATTAAGACTAACTTCCGTGAAGGACTGACTGTAACGGAGTACATTATTTCATCTTATGGTGCTCGTAAGGGTCTGGTTGATACAGCTCTTCGGACAGCTGACTCTGGTTATTTAACTCGACGATTGGTGGATGTTTCTCAAGATGTGATCATCCGTGAAATTGACTGCGGCACCGATCGAGGAATTACCGTTCGTAGCATGACTGACGGTGAAAAAGTACTCATTCCTTTGGCAGATCGCTTATTGGGGAGAGTGCTAGCCCAAGATGTTATTCATCCAAAGACAGGCGACGTTGTCGCTGAGAGAAATCAAGATCTTTCAGATACTCTAGCCAATGTCATTGGCCAGAGTGGAGTGAAGGAAGTGACTGTGCGATCGCCCTTAACCTGTGAAGCCAACCGGAGTGTTTGTCAGAGATGCTACGGTTGGAGCTTAGCTCATGCACAAATGGTTGATCTCGGGGAGGCCGTCGGCATTATTGCGGCTCAATCCATTGGTGAGCCGGGCACCCAGCTTACAATGCGAACATTTCACACGGGTGGCGTGTTTACGGGTGAAATAGCTCAACAACATCGCTCACCATACGATGGAACCGTCAAACTACCTCCTGCCAAAGAGCTAAGAGTACGTCCATTTCGGACTCGACATGGAGAAGATGCGCTTATTGCCGAAGCAAATTTTACATTTGCTGTTGAATCGGGTTCAAAGAAAAAGCAATTTACGGTTGCGCAAGGGTCTATCCTATTTGTCCACGACGGCGATGCCGTGAAGTCGGGACAAATTCTATCTGAAATGCAAGCCATGGGGCGTACGCGAACCATCACGGAAAAAGCGACGAAAGACGTGGCCACAGATCTGGCTGGCGAAGTGAAGTTTGCTGATCTCGTACCTGAGGAAAAGAAAGACCGTCAGGGAAACACGACTCGCATTGCTCAGAGAGGTGGGCTTTTATGGGTATTGTCTGGTGAAGTATATAACCTACTGCCCGGTGCAGAACCCATTGTTGGCAATGGCGATCGCGTTGAGTTAGAAAGCATCCTTGCCGAGACCAAGCTATCTACCGAAAATGGTGGAGTTGTACGTCTTCCTCAAGATACGGAAGGAAAAGGAACTCGTGAGGTCGAAATCGTAACTGCATCTGTTTCCCTTGATCAAGCAAAGGTGAAAGCTGAAAGTCAGCAAGGCAAAGAGCAATACATTATCGAGACGCAACATAATCAACGATTCTCACTCATTGCAACTCCAGGAACAAAGGTCACCAACAATCAGGTAGTAGCCGAATTGATTGATGACCACTACCACACTCGAACAGGAGGCATCTTAAAGTACTCTGGCGTCGAAGTTGCTAAACGTGGTAAAGCAAAACAGGGCTATGAAGTCATCAAGGGTGGCACACTTCTTTGGATTCCAGAAGAAGCCCACGAGGTCAATAAAGATCTTTCATTACTGATTGTTGAAGACGGACAATTCGTAGAAGCTGGCACTGAAGTTGTTAAAGATATCTTTTGCCAGAGCAGCGGAGTTGTTGAAGTGACTCAGAAGAACGATATTCTCCGTGAGATCGTTATCAAACCTGGTGAGCTTCATATGTCTGACAACCCAGAAGAAGATATGACGAAAGATGGCTCTATCGTCAATCCTGGGCAGGAAGTGATGGAGAACCTGACCGTTGAAGAACTGAGATATGTTGAATACGTCGAAACGCCAGAAGGTCCAGCCCTTTTACTCCGACCTATCACAGAGTTTACTGTACCTGATACACCATCTGTTCCTAGTCAGGAATCAGTTGGTGAAGCAGACAGCCGCCAAATTCGACTCCGCGCAATCCAGCGTCTTCCATATAAGGATGGTGAGCGAGTCAAGTCGTCCAGTGGGCTGGAATTGCTGAGGACTCAGCTAATTCTTGAGATTGATGATGATGCGCCACACCTAGCTGCTGACATTGAACTCATGCCCGATGAGGAAGACAATGAAGTTCTTCGACTCCAGATGGTTATTTTGGAAACTTTGGTTATTCGGCGCGACATTACCGCTGATCAGACTCAGGGAAGTACTCGTACACGGCTATTAGTTAGCGAAGGCGATCAGATTCTTCCAGGGGCAGTTGTGGCTCGCACAGAAATCCAATGTAAGGAAGCTGGCGAAGTTCGAGGCATCCAGGAAGATGGAGAACCCATTCGCCGTATTCTCGTCGTGAGAGAAGCTGACCAACTGACAGTAGATACACAGGGTCAAACTCCAAATGTTGAGGTTGGGGATCTGCTTGTTGCTGGTGCAGAGATTGCTCCAGGAATAAAAATTGAGGAGTCTGGGCAAGTCGTTGATGTGTCTCCTGGTGCTGTGAAACTCAGGACAGCTCGTCCCTATCGAGTCTCTTCTGGTGCCGTGCTACATATTGATGATGGCGATCTGGTGCAGAGGGGAGACAACTTAGTCCTGCTTGTTTTTGAGCGCGCTAAGACTGGAGATATTATCCAGGGACTTCCTCGTATTGAAGAACTACTTGAGGCTCGTAAACCGAAAGAAGCCTGCGTTTTAGCATCTCGTCCGGGAAATGCACAAGTCATTTATGCAGAGGATGAAACTGTAGAAGTTAAGGTTATCGAGTCCGACGGAGTCGTCACTGAATATCCTCTTGGCCCTGGCCAAAATGTCCTTGTCGCCGATGGGCAGAAAGTCGCTGCGGGTGAGCCTTTAACCGATGGGCCTGCTAACCCTCACGAGATTCTCGATAGCTTCTTCCAATATCACCGCGATGTTGACGGTATTCACTCAGCGGCTCTGATTAGTTTAGAGAAAGTTCAAACCTTCTTGGTCAATGAAGTTCAGTCTGTGTATCAGTCTCAAGGGATCGATATTTCGGATAAACACATTGAAGTTATTGTTCGGCAGATGACCTCAAAGGCTCGTGTCGATGATGGCGGCGATACCACGATGTTACCAGGAGAGCTCGTTGAACTTTATCAAATTGAACAAGTCAACAGCGCAATGGCCATTACCGGTGGTGCTCCAGCTGAATATACGCCTGTTCTTTTGGGAATTACAAAAGCATCCTTGAATACAGATAGCTTTATTTCTGCGGCGAGCTTCCAAGAAACAACTCGTGTATTGACGGAGGCAGCTATAGAAGGCAAGTCCGATTGGTTGAGAGGTCTGAAAGAAAACGTTATTATCGGGCGATTGATTCCTGCAGGAACCGGATTCAACGCTTATGAAGAACCTGTCGCCATCACGGCAGAACCGACATTTGAATCAGGAATATTGGACGGGGATTTAGACCTGAAAGATGTTGTATTGGATGACAATACAGCTCGAACCTACGAGCTAGAAGGGGGATTAGATACGTTTTCGTCGGCAAATGCCTCACGACACCCTTCATCTGACGATGGCACAGAGCTTATCGGAGGGACAATGGACTACACAAATTTCAGTTCGCGCTCATCGACCACAGGATCATCTCCTTTTATTGATGACGGAACGGATTTAGGTGGGCTTGACCTCATCAGTGGCGATAACAGCGAAGAATCTCCCAAAGAGTGATTAAGTTGCAGTTAGGGACTTGCTAGCAAATAAAGTAC
>JBCCWF010000129.1:0-14405 GCA_039194035.1 Cyanobacteria bacterium P01_E01_bin.6
CCTAATTAGGGCAATCGACCGGTTGTGCAACATCACCAACATTCAATGTCGCGCTTGATCCAGAGGTGATTTGTCCAACGCTAGAACGAGCATCCACATCAGTGAGTTGAATTTCGCCCACGGTCTCCGTGACTTGGCGAATGACTTCCTGTGTTTCTGGATCCACTACTTCACGAACAACACGCTCTACTGATAGACACATCCCAGAACGATATCCTTGAGTGTTGCCCCGATTTAGAATCAGGGTCGATCCTGTAATGTCAGCAATAACAGCAGATTGAGTGGGCAATGATGGAGGAACTGCTGCGACAGATGTTGCACTTTCATTGAGGCTAGCGACTACTTCAGCGATCGCAATATCGGTTGCCTCTGACAGTACAGCCCGCACATTGTCAGCGTCGGAGTCTTGTCCAAACACACCCACGACGCTCACAGAGCCAGCAGAATCTTCAGCGATGCCTACCCCTTCAGCCGTGCGGATAATTTCAGCGGTGCTGGTGTTCACCATCCGCACATTTAATTGAACCTCAGCTTCAACAACTTCGCGCCGAGTTCCTACACCAAAAACCCGAACTCCTCGGTCTTTCACGTCGTAGTTAAACTCGGTAATTGAGCCAATGACGACAGCCTCGACGCCGAGAATTCGACCAATTTGAGCCGCTGTGTTGGCATCCACGCGTCCAGATGCGCCAAAGTTTTGTTCCTGTAAAACAGCTTCAATCTGGCTTCGTTCAACAACGGTGTAGTTTCCACTGTTCACCAGTCGATCGACAAGAACCACACTCACGCCTTCTGCGAAACCAGGAAATGCACTGAGGTAGCTGCCGATGGTGGGAGTGAAATCAAAATCAAGGACGGCAATTCTGGGGCGCTCTGTTGATTGTGCTATTAATACGTCTGGTGAACGGTTGCTTGCACCAATGCCTGCACTATTCGAGCTTTCGGTGAGGGGTTCGGATGAGAATGACTCGTTTGCAGGAGAGATCGCTGCTGCCATCGAAGGCGCTATTGCAATCAGAGCCACAGGGAGTGCAACGAAACGGGAAATTTTTTTACTTAAAGACATGGTCTAACTGTGTCCTGTTAATAATCCGGTTTGATGATTGAATCCGATAACTGAATGTAGGACTAAATCATATTCAGCGATCACGTAGGATTCCTACTCACAGCAGACCCGGTAGTTAAGGGGCTGAGGATTAAAGAACCATCGCAAACATTCAACAACCTATCATTTGATGATTCCGGAAAATTAATTAAAGTAATGGGTTTAGCTAAAAATTTACTCGGAGTTCACAATTCTCCTATTGGCATTTTTGAACTTGTTCACTGAAATTCTAGCGAAAGCATATTAAAGGGCACATGCCGTCAGCAAATTCTCGCCAAACGCGTGCTATTTTTTCGTGTTGCATGGTTAGGCATAACTCTATGCATGTGTCACAGGAGACAGGACGCATTCTGTAGCAAACTATCCATAGCAAAAATTCATACCCACATTAAGAACCAAATTACTGCACTCTGGCTTCCTGTTCAATTAAGGGGCGATCGCCTGCTCAACTCTTTTGCTTTTGCCACTTTTAGACGTGTTTTTTTGATGAAACTTATCTTAGGACTCAGATTGGAAACGTGATTTAGGTGTCGAGCATACCCAGCAGGTATCTAGCCATGATGCCAGCTCAGAACGTGAGTGAGTGAATTGTCGAAAAACGCTCCAGGATTGAATGAGTGCGAGTGGGGTATCCGCTTTAATTTGTAGGGGCTGATAAGGTTTTCGAGAACATCCAACTCCAAGTTCTTGAAGTCGAGCACAAATTTCCCAAGATGCCTCGTGACGAGTCTCTAGCCATTCGTTCCGTAAATTATTCGGCTCATTCATATCCATTCAATCGATTCCTCCTACATTATCTTTTCAAAATGCCTTTCAATAAGTAGCTAGCCATCATTAAACGTACCCTTCCAAATCTTGTGTCGACCGCTGAGCGGGCAACACAAGATTTGGGGTTTTGTTTTATTTCGTCCAGGTACTTACACACAGATGTAATCTCTATTGTTGAACAGTCATTTCAGCAAGTAAGCGTTCTATCTGTGCTCGTTGAGTGAAAATATTGCTCCGTACTCAATCCTCTGTATTGGTGCCAAGTTTCAAGTGAACTTAAATGAGATTTAATTCTAGTAAGGCAAGCATTGAAGATAGTTTGAAAATCACTTTATAAGAATTACTTCTAATAAAAAATAAGCGCTCTAAAAAGCTTATTGATGAATACTTCTAATAAGATTTGCCTATATTTATATACATGTTAAAATTTTCAAACATGTTGGTAAATAAAGCTTGTGTCTACTTCACTTCAATATTGAGTGATGTGGCCATGGGTAGAGGCAACGTAGAAGATTGTCAATATTTGCTGATTTCTGAGCTTTTCTACCGGAGGATGAAGTATGTCAAACACTCAAACAGTTGTTCAATCTTTTGGACAAGTAAAAAGCAATCCTGTGTTGCTCGAAGCATCTGTAACCGAGCCAATATGTGAAGGAATGAACCAGGTTCTTGCAAGTTTTCAAGCTCTTTATCTTCAGTATCAAAAACATCATTTTGTGGTTGACGGTGCCGAATTTTACTCGTTGCATGAGTTCTTCCAAGAGAGCTATGATGCCGCTCAGAGCCATGTTCATGATATTGCTGAACGGCTAAATGGCTTGGGTGGTGTCCCAGCCGCCAGTTTCTCTAAATTGGCTGAACTTTGCTGTTTTGAGCCAGAAGCTGATGGTATCTATGCATGTCGCCAGATGGTTACCCATGATTTAAAAGCAGAACAAGCAGTGATTAGCCTTCTTCGCCGACTTGCATCTCAGGCCGAGAGCTTGGGCGATCGCGCAACCCGTTATCTATATGAGCAAATGCTCCTGAAAACGGAAGAGCGAGCATATCATCTTGATCATTTCCTCGCATCAGACACATTAGTGCTGAGTCAAGCTATCAACAACTAATTAAGCCGATTGAGCCAGAAGGAGATTGAGCACATTGGTGGAAGGAGCTTCTTGCCTTCAACGTACTCAACCTTAGGCTCAGCCTGCTGATTAATTGTCATTAACAAAGCTGGATGACTGAAGCAACGTTTTCACCCGCAATTAGGAGGGGAGACAATGCTTTGACATTCAGCTTTTCGTCTTTAAATCAGTGTTTTCTGTAGGCTACGAACGTTACTGTTCAAATATATCTTTAATGCGAACGACTTGCAAGTTCTGTGATTAAATTAAGAATAACTGTGGCATTGTCTGGAAATGCACCAATGATGCAGTGACGCACTCTTGCTTCGACAGCAAGCGCTAAATCACACGACAGCCTATTTAGGGTGTCCTTGCTTTAGCGTCATGTTTGGATTGGCTTTTAGAGTATTGTGTCAAGGAAGCCTATGCTGAATATCGATAAGATTATCGGTATGAGCACCATGTAGAAGTTAATGGACGTTGTGCGGTTTTCTGACATATTTCTTGACGTATAGTGTTGAGAAATACTATTAAGTAGCTAGACATAAGTAAGCGTAACCTTCCAAATCCTGTGCCGCCCGCTGTGCGGGCGGCACAGGATTTGGGGTTTTGGTTTTAATTTCGTCCAGGTACTTAACAATTTTTGTATTGACACATCGAGAGATCAGTCTGTAGTAATGCACCGAAAGGACAGCGGATACGTTGGTGAATTTGAACAATTTCAAAGCAATTACGCAATCTTGTCGATGGATGTTTCGTCCAATGTTGCTTTTATCATTGATGCTGCATGGTTTGCTCGTGTTTATTCCCGTTCCCTCGACCCAAGAAAAAGCAGATGATTCTAGAGAAGTGTCGATTCAAATCACTCCTCAGACAGAGCAATTGATTGATCTGAACGAAGCGAGTAGACCAGAAGACGCGCAAGTTGAACAGGCTATTTCACAGGATTTAATGCCTGAAGATCTAGTACCGGAACCTACATTAACGCCTCCACTCGCATCTAATCATGCCACCCAAGAGAATGTTGTAGCGTCCAATGAAACCCTGCCACCCTTAGATCCGTCTCCTTTGCCAGAACGGCCCACGAATGAGCCACTTCCATTTTCACAGTTTCCTCACCTCTCTGGCGGAGAAGTCGGTTGTTATGGTTTGGATAATTGTCACCAAATTCAGGGGGGAAACTTTCGGCAAATTGGGAATGACTTGACTCAGCAGATAGAAGAAGAAGGGTTTGAAGTGCGGTTTCGTGATGATCTGGAGGATGCTGGAATTAAAGTTTACGAGGTTACGCAAGACGATACAACTCAGTACCTCAGTGTGCTGCAGCCTGAACTCGGTAGAACGGTTTACATTCTTGCAGCAGAACCCGTTACAAGCTCACAACTCCAAACTGCATCATCGATTGAAACGCAGTTTGAGGCGGTGTTGCGTCAAGTTTCTAACGGTCAGCAGGCTCGTGCAACTGATTTTCCCTATCCCGAGTTTTTCTTTGAGGAAATGGTTCTACGCTCTGAAATTACAGGTGCGTTCCATATTGTCCTGTCGTCTGATCGTTTGGCAGTGGCACTGACAACCCAGCTCGCGACAGAAGGATTCACCGTTTCCTCTGTAGGTGATTATGCGGGTGCGCCATTTTATGAGGTTAGCCAAGGAGCATTCTTGGCGTATCTGAGTGTATTGCCGACTCGCGATAGTACTGCTACTCTTCTAGTTTCCTGGAATCGTTTGCCAGAGTAACTTATCCTGCGGATAAGTTGGCAATGTGAACCCATCTAAGTTTCTAAGCACACATGTACTTAATAACAGGACAGATATGATTCGACCGATGACACAAGACTTACCATCCTTCTTTTCGTCGAAAATAATCATTGCTGGCATGGCGATCGCCATGCCAGCAATGCTAGGAAGTTGCGCCAAACCTGATCCGATTGCCAATTTTCCAGAGTCAAAAGAATGTTTGGAATGCGATCTTCAAGGCCAAGACTTTAGCAAGCAAGATTTAAGTGGCGCGACTCTCAATCGTGCAATTCTCAAAGATAGTAATTTGAGTGGTGCAAATCTGAGTAATGCGCTCCTTGATAGCGTTGACTTGAGCAATGCAGATCTCAGAGGAGCAGATTTATCGAACGCTGCGTTAACTCAAGCAAACGTCACGGGAGCTAATTTGTCAGGGGCAGATCTGTCGGGTGCATTTCTGCAAGGAACTGACTTAACAGGTGCATTTTTAGATGGAGCTATATTTATTAATGCCAATCTGAGTGCCGCTATCATTGATGACGAAATTCTGAGTACGTTAGACACATCTGGAACTATTCTGCCTGACGGCACAATTAATGAGCCTCAATGAAAACGAAAATCCAAAAGAGGATGTGTTCAATAAAAGAATGGAGCATTTAATCCCTTGTTGAGGGGCTAAATGCTCCAGATAACGGATTCACGATGTGTTTTGTTTAGGAGAGAAAGCAACAAAGCTTAGGCCCAGCCGGCACGGTCTGTGACTTGTAGTGCTAGTGGGTTATTGCGACCAAAAACTGCAGCGTTATTCGTTGTATCTGACTTAAAGCTACCGAAACTTGCTAAGACGGGGTCAATAGGAACGCCGCTCAGAACTGGATACTCATTATTGCCTTGAGCAAAGATGGCCTGAGCTTCTTCGCTTACTAAATATTCTAGAAATTGTTGACCCCCTTCTGGATTTGGAGAATTTTTCAAGACTCCGCCGCCGCTAATATTGACATGGGTGCCGCGATCGCGCTGATTCGGGAAAAACATCCCGACTTTGCTGACGACCTCTTGATCCGCCGGATCATCAGACTTTGCAAGACGTACGAGATAGTAGTGGTTGGCGATCGCCAAATCTCCAAACCCAGCAGCACACGCTCGAATTTGAGCCGTATCGTTTCCTTCAGGATCACGAGCGAAGTTTGCGACCAGTCCTCTTACCCAGTTTTCTGCTTCAGCTTCACCATGCGTTTCAATGATTGAACCGACAAGGGACTGATTGTAAATGTTGGTTGATGTGCGAACAAGAATCTGTCCGCGCCACTTTTCATCCACAAGATTTTCGTAAGTTGATAAATCTGCAGGGTTGACTCGGTCTTTGTTGTATATCACAACCCGTGCGCGCTTCGTCAAACCAAACCATTTTCCATTTGGCTCACGTAAACTTTCGGGCACCGCTGCGGTCAATACAGAGGAAGTAATGGGCTGAAGCAAATCATCCTCATCTGCCCGCCATAAACGTCCTGCATCTACGGTAATGAAAACATCTGCTGGACTTCTAGCACCCTCACTCTTAAGTCGTTCAATGAGTTCATCTGAGCTAGCCTCAATCAGATTAATATTTAGCCCTGTACGATTGCTAAAACCTTGGTACAGCGAGTTGTCCGTGTCGTAATGGCGAGCAGAGTAGAGATTTATTTCTCCAGATTGTTTTATCCCAGTCTGTGAGCGAAAAACCTTTTGGCGGATGCCAGAATCACCAAGCGATCGAGCAGCAACACGGTTGTGACGACCCATTTGCCCTAACGTAAGAGTTGCAGCCGCTGCGCCCATCCCCATAAATGTGCGTCGAGTTACCTTACCCATCATCATTTACCTCCTTACAAGCAGTTGTTTCAATCACATGAGAGGGAGGAATCCCTCAACAAAACTAAAAGTATTGTATATCTATTGAAACTCATTATCAATTATTTCTGCTCACTTGCCTAAGATATTTTTGAGGCGTCAAAATGAAAAATCTTAATGGAAATTCTTATGGCCAGGCTTGTTAAAGCCTTCATATCTTAACTAGACTGCCATCAAAGTCTATTGACCACCCTTAGATGTCGAAAAGATCAAAAATATTTATCGCCATATTATGTTATTTATCGCCATATTATGTCATTTATGTCACGTCATGCTTATTCCTCAAGGTGACGATGAAGCAAATCTGCCAGACTCTCAGGTTTCACATGGCTATAGCGAGTTTTGTCAGGTATCACCACTAGGTTTGGGCCAGATTTACAGCGATCCATGCAGCCCGTCTGCTTGATGATCACACGATCACGCAAATCATGGTCGCTGATCAACATTTCAAGCTGCTGACACACAGCCTGTCCACCTCGTTTCATACATTTTGATTTTCCACACATTAAGATTTTGACATTTGATGTCTTACTCGATGTATTTTTGGAATCGGATGGATGGCATTCTGGTTTTTCAACAGATTTTGCAAGCTGAATCGCATCAATTTGCTCGTTGATAACGAGTGTATCTTGTTGCTGAGAGGTTGGCTTGGCGTGGGCAAGATGCTCTGCCTTAAATCGAATAATGCCGTTCGATTTTTCTTTCCACGTGCCCACAACCTGAATCCAGTTCCCTGGCGTAAAGCACGATACAACTTCTAGCTGCAAATATTTTGGCAATTTGATGCAATACTCGCCATCTGATGTGGTCAGCCTTAAGTATTTGAAGGGCTTCTTTGTGTGAGGTGCAAACCCCGAAAAACGGCCTTCTAGTGAAAATCGACAGTCAGATTTACAGTTCATTGATTTGAGCATACTTATCATTTAATTGAATTTGATCGTCAACTAGCCTTTATCGTTGATTTTGCATCGATAAGGTTTCCGTACACAGAGTACCGGGTGCAACAACATGAATCTGAGCTGCCACATTTGCTCCAAATCCTATCTGTTTCTCATCAACAGAAATGATGACTGACCCACTTGGCGTGTGGCTAATTACGTGAACGTCAGTACCTGGAGAGATGCCTATATTGGCAAGGTTTTGCATATTTTCGTCATTTCCAGAATATCCAACAATCTTCAGAACTGTGCCGGCCATTGCCTCTGATAAGCGTATCGGAGAGCTTCCATTAGGGGGAGAACGATATTCATCGTGCTCATCCCTATGATTGCTACAGCTATCAGTTCCTCCTATATAGGTAAACCTCCAATTCTCTTCGCGATCCAGAGGATTGTTCTGATGAACGAAACTCATAAACTTATACCGTATAACAGTCAATAAGCAATCAACCCGAACATTGTTGGGAACCGTCGTTTTTCCGCCGGAAAACGACAGTTCTCAACCTAGACCAGATCTAGCAACGATAATTTTATGCAATCAATCATCGATTACGTTCTCTAAGAAAATAGCTTTTATGGGAATGAATTGCAATAAAATTAACGAAAAATGAAAGGGTAGGTACTAAATTGATTGACGGGAAGGCTCTGAATTCCTTTTAGAGATATGCTTTCAGCCATTTCCTCTTGCCGCGAAAGTCACGCTTGACGCTTAAGCTTATAAATAATCTCTCAACTATGAAATAAGAGTGTGATTCAATTACGTCCAGGCCCTTGTTATCCATTAAGTACCTGGACGCAATTAAAACCAAAACCCCAAATCCTGTGCCGCCCGCACAGCGGGCGGCACAGGATTTGGAAGGATACGTTTAATGATGGCTATCTACTTAAACGTTGGACTCGTTAAACATCTGACCAGAGTCTCAGAAGATTTGAGATACTTTTTGCCAATAGATCAAACTCATGGCTCTTTCCCTGCTGTTCAAACAATGTTTGGCGAATGGTATCCAAGTCAAACAAAATTTCGCGCTGGTTGGGGTCTCGAATAAAGCTCTGAATCCAGGTGACGGCCGCAAATCGAACACCCTCAGTAACAGGTTCAACGCGGTGCAGGGTTGATGATGGATATAGAACTGCCGCTCCTGCGTCTAGCTTAAGGTCTTGTTCTCCCTGGTGACTTTCAATCACTAATTCTCCTCCCTTATAAGACGAGGGATCGGACAAAAACAGCGTTAGCGATAGATCTGTCCGCATGATTGAGGAGCCATTGCCCATGAGGGCATTATCCACATGGCTACCATAGGTCATACCTGCTTGATATCGGCTAATCATGACTGGGCGCATTGTTTTAGGCCGAGCGGCTATCTGAATTAATGGGTGTTTTTGGAGGGCTTGGGCGATCGCCCCTTTAACATCGCTCCCAGCCTGAGATTGACTAGAGAGTTGCTGATTTTGTTTAACATCGCGGGCATAGCGTCCAGCCGTCGTCCGACCATCCACAAACGACTCTGAATCTAATGTTGCACGAATGGTCTCAATTTCAGTAGACGATAATACTTGGTTAATGCAAATGATCATCAACGATGCCTCTCTACCCATTTTATTTTGTTTGTGACGATGCGCCCCAATGAGCATAGAACACTTGCAATCATCCATTAAAGAGTGACGTCATTAAAACTTTGTAAAACTTGCACTAACGATGATGTAGATACATGATAGGAAGCTGTCTATGGTCACAACGATGCTTCATCTGGTCAGTCTTTTGCTCAGCATGACTTTATGGTATATTCCAGCTTAATGAGAATAAGTCTTGCTAAATTAGCTTATAGTGATCGACAGATGAAACCTGATGGATTCTACAAGGGGAGTCTTTTGACCTAGCTGATCGTTAGAAAAACTTCCAGAGTTATTTTCTCTGATGAGTTATAGAGTTTTTCATGTCATCAATAATTAGGAATAAAATCCTAATGTGCTTGGAGAATAATGAAAAATTATGTCTATAAGTTTATTTGTAGCAACTTATTCTCAATAGAACTCAGCGATGTTCCCATACGAAAACAACAGACGAAAGGATTGTGAGGATGATGACTAAGACAAAATTGTGGATTGGTGTTGGTGCATATGTGGTCGCTAGTGCAGGTGCCGTTGCTCTACCAGAAACTAGGGCGATCGCCATAGAAAGCACTCATGCTGAGCCTGAACTTGCTCAATCAGTGGAGGAAGTTCAGCCAATCCCAGGACAAGAGTGGTTCCTGTTAGGTGAAGCTGGCGAAGGCGGTGAAGGCGGTGAAGGCGGTGAAGGCGGTGAAGGTAGTGTCACCTTTACACCTGAAGGCGGCGAAGGTGGTGAAGGTGCTCGTACTGATTTCCAAAATCGCCTCGATGGTTCTACACTGCTGGGAGCTTTGCAGAGCGGGGGACATGTTATCTTTTTCCGTCATGCTCAGACTGAGAGCGATTATGCCGATCAGGCTGATCCCAATATTGACTTGAACGACTGCTCGACTCAACGGTCTTTGAGCGAAGAGGGATGGCAAGATGCCGTACAGATTGGGGCTGCATTCGAATTCCTGAATATTCCCGTGGGTGTGGTTTACTCCAGTGAATTCTGCCGTGCATGGCAAACGGCAGACCTTGCCTTTGGGAGTTATGTCAAGCAATCAGGCTTGAACTTTGCCCCTGCTGAAGAATATACCGATGCGCAGGTTGCCCAGATGAGAGCAGGAATCGAGCCATTGGCAACGGCTGTTCCTCCAATGGGGACAAACACCATCATCGTGGGTCATGACGACGTCTTTGAAGCCTTGACTGGACTCTATCCTGAACCTCAAGGAATTGGATTTGTGTTGACTCCGGATGGACTAGGGGGTTTTGTGCTTCAGGCAAGTCTATTGCCCGAGGAATGGGTTGAGCTGATTGATGAATAGAGCTGTTAACACGGCGGGTAAAACAGGGACATAGTTATGGAGGCGCAAAGCGCCTCCATAACTATCTTCATTGATTGTTAGTGCTTGGACGTAATTAAACCAAAACTCTAAATCCTGTGCTGCTGGATGTTTGGGTAGCACAGGATTTGGAAGGTTATGTTTATCTTAGGGCTAACAACTTACTTGTATGAACATACCTGACGCCTGTCTGGTAAGTACCTCGGCACAATTAAGAACTAAATTATAATCCTGCGCCGCTCGCACAGCGGGTGGCGCAGGATTATATGGGTTTTATAGTTAATCGTGACCATGGACTTAATGGTGAACGAGTCTCAATACTTATTCACTAGAAGGGCATCTTAGGTACTGATTGCACTCTTCCTTTAAGGCAAGATGCTCCAACTAGCTAGCAATATTAATCGATAAAAGGGGCCTAAAGTACCCTGGTCCTGCTTTTTGTAGTCATGAATGGTTGCATAATCGGAGTTTGAATCAATAGAGACCGTTTGTTTTTCTTGTGATACCACCTAATTTGGCCTTGGCGATGAAGCTTGCCCATGAGCCGAGTAATTGTCACTCGGCTGCTAGTGATGATATCAGCAATCTCCTGATGAGTCAGATGGAAATTGAGTAATACGCCTTGCTCTGTTTTTTGTCCAAACTGATGAGCACAATAATCTAGGAAGTATGCGAGTCGTTCGCTCACAGAGCGCATTTGTGAAATTTGAAGTAACTTCTCGGTTCTCCTCAAATATGATAATAATTCACCACGGTGGCAATAGTAACTCGGCGATAATGGACGAGCCATAACCGGACTCAAACATTCAATCCGATAGCACTCCGAATCTGATAAACGTTGACCGACTACATCTCCGGTACTCCAGATACCCAAGACAAAGATGTTTCCTTGGGTATCCCAGGTGATGGTTCTGACAATTCCAGATTCAATTCGCCAAAGATGATTGCAGTGATAGGGAAACGCTTCTCGTCGCTTAAAGTAATGCGTCGGTTCGTTCCCATTGGGTTTCATATCCAGCGCTAACACCATAATCAATTCATACCTCAATGCACTAAAATAAATAAGCTTCGCACCTGCGCTTGTGATGAGTAGATAGCCATTATGAAACGTATTCTTCCAAAGCCTGTGCCACCTCCACAGCGGGCGGCACAGGCTTTGGGCTTTTGATTTTAATTGCGTCCAGGTACTTACACCGAGTAAGCGACGTGCTTCTAAGTTAGCGGCGTGACAATTTATGAGCCTTGCAGGGATCACTGTAGTGCGGTACTGGAGATTGTGCTGGTTCAAAATCTAGGCATTCAATCGCCTCTTCAGACATCGCACGACACGGGTGAACCGTACATTTGAGATAGGTGTTCCCCGTGAAATAGGCACAGCGATCGCACGGTACTTGATGTAGTCGCTTGAGCTGCGCAATACCATCTTGGCAGGCCAGGTAAATAGCCCAGATAAACAGACAAAAAAGCATTACCCATCCAATCATGATGGGAAGAACAGCGATATCAAGTAATTGACTAAACCATGAAGGCGTCGTTGACGCGCCCGGATTGAACTGAAGTAAGTAAGTAGTCAAGTCATGCAATGGAGCCATTAACATCATTCCTCGTATTGGACTCAGTGCAATCAGCTCATTACCGTTCCAGGTAAGCTAAAACTCACCTGTTTTGTGTGTTTTGGTGGTTGTCCCCCGCATCAGGCAGGGGGCAACCACCCAATTGGAATAGCTAACAGCTGACCAGTTGGGCTAATGATTTTGAGCTGAGATCCGCCCAGAAATCTTCAATTTGCTGAGCCACTTTATGGGGGTGAGAGTATTGAAAGAAGTGCAGTCCACCAGGACATTCCCACTGGAAATCATCCTCTTTAAACCAAGGTTGCCATTGTTCCAGTGCATTTGGGTCGATAACAACGTCTTGCTCTCCTCGACCAATCATCAGTGGCACAGGGGAATCTCCAGGAGGAAGATAGTGCTGTGCACAAATCGAATGTGCTGATGGAGATGTTGCTAAATCTTGTTCCAATACCGAAACAAGACGCTTGGTCATCAGTGCGCATTGACGACCAAACAAATTCATGACCACCTGGGTCAGTACAAACGACCGACTGCACTTAAATAACTGCCGCTGAACATAATAGTGAGCTTGCCAATCAATCGACGGATAGACCCCAACGGATAAGAGACTGAGCGATCGCACACGCTCAGGATGGAGACGAGAATATAACAATCCCAGTGTTCCGCTCAACCCATGCCCAATCAGGTGAACTGGGTGATCCAGGGGTTTCAAGTAATCATGGAGAAGAACCAAGGCAATATCTAATGAACAGGGTTCATCAGGCGACTGTTGGTATTCCCATTGGGCAACCGTAGACGCTTTGGATAATTCACGTAATAAAGGACGGTTAAAACACTTCAGTGCAGGACTGACACTTAAACACAACGCGTCAGGGACATAGGACATAATGAACAATTTCCTGTGCAGATGAACAACCAGTAAGTAGATAGGCATAAATAAATTCACTTTAAAAAACCTGGGGAGCACCCCGGAGGGGCGCTCCCCAGGTTTTTGGTTTTCAGTTTAATAACGCCGAGCTACTTAGGAATTAGTGATTCAATACGATAGATTTGAATGAGAAATAAACACGCCAGAACGGGTAATGACGAAATGATTTATGAATAAAGCTATCGTTTCATAGCTTTTTCTACAGCCCTTTCCGCCATCGATAAGGTGAGAAATCTAAAGCCCAAAGTCTTGCGTGAGCTGGGCAACCCATGCATGGATACGCTCGTCTGTTAATTCAGATTGATTATCTTCATCAAGGGCAAGACCCACAAATTTGCCATGACGCAGCGCTTTTGACTCACTAAAGTCATAGCCATCCATTGGCCAGTACCCTACGGTCTGCCCTCCCAACTCTGCGATTCTCTCTTCCAAAATTCCAATGGCATCTTGAAAATTATCGGCATATCCAACTTGATCGCCGATACCAAAATAAGCAACCTTTTTCCCTTTGAAATTAATAGCGCTTAATTCATCAAAACAACCTTCCCAATCTGCCTGTAATTCGCCAATATTCCAGGTGGGACTGCCAATGATAATGCAATCATATTGGTCAAAGTCATCAGGGTTGAAGTCAGCAATGTCATAGATTGCAACGATTGATTCTCCACCAAATTCTTTTTGAATTAGCTCTGCGGCGGTTTGTGTATTTCCAGTTTGAGTCCCGTAAAACAATCCAATATGAGGCATTTTTTTGATTTAACTCCTTGATGAACGATTTGAAATCAAAACTTTGTGTCATCAGTCGGTGTAGGAATTGCTAATCACCAGCCTCAAGGCATTTAATCTGTGACAGATAAAGAACTGTGAGAGATAAAGAAATCCATGAGCCGATGATGCAAAACGCGGTAGCTTTTCCTTACTTAGGATTCATCAATGCCAATTATCTTGACCGCATGATCCAATTGTGGATAAGAATGAAGGTAATCATGTTTTGTTCGTCGATGTTCCAAATACGGCATGGCCTGGCGGCATGTTAGGCAATACCAGTGAATCTGACCATTTCCCACTTGACGCAGAAGAATATCCCTACAGCATAGGCATATCGGCATTAAGCAAATTCCCGATTCTCGACCATCAGCGATTCAATCAAGAAAAGTTGCCGCCCCAGAATGGATGGTCTTCTGTTGGAGTTGCAGACATGGAGAACCATGTTTCCTTTCCAGGACGGTCAACGGAGCACTTATTGAGAGTCTAAGTCAATAAACTCATTTTGAAGCATATCCAAAATCTTGTCTAATTGCAAATTAATTTCAATAAAATTCTGTTTGCCTGTTTTTTCAACAGTAGATTTGAGGGCTTTTATTTTAAGGCGGGCTTCTGGGGCGTGGAGCACCCCAGAAGCCCGCTAAATTCA
>JBCCWF010000130.1:0-14391 GCA_039194035.1 Cyanobacteria bacterium P01_E01_bin.6
ACTCTCTAAACGCGTTGATGAAAGCTATGGGGCTGACTGGGCATATTGTGAAATCTTTTGTCACCACTTGATTGGGATTGCCGTTGAGGAAGGTAGATATCAAGGATTCGCCCTAATGGCGTGTGATCATGCGACTGAGGTGTGGACTCGTAGATTTACCTGTTTGAATGATGCACTCGACGCTATTCGACAACAGGTTTCCGACTTTCATCTTGGTGCTATTGAGATGGCCAGAGAAGAATTGCTGCTAGAGATCGGTAGACTAAATTGACTCACTCCCCAGCTAACTTACCCCCCTAGAACAAGCGACGTATCATGGCGCAACCTCTGTGTTCGATCTTGAGCTAGTCGCAGGGCGATCGCCGATCACTTTTACGGGCGCATCAAGCTCGGAAGACTCTTCAGGCGGGGCAGTAAAGGATTATTCAAAGAGCGAACAAGGTATTGGCAGCGCAATGTTACACGTGAAAGATAAGCCCTTGGTCAATGCACCAGAAAGCAAACCAATGGCTGTGGTGATCGAATTACTAGACGGTTGCAAGCTTCAGATTCCTGTTGAGGACGTGGTGACCGGGGCGATCGCCCTAGAGCAGTTCCAGCAAAGTGAGATACGTCTCGCAGAATTGCATAGCGATTTAGATTTTTTTGACCGTACAAATTTATCCGCAAAGGAGTGACGATGAAATTAGTGTTGAAAGCAACCCTAGCGATCGCCGCTATTGCTTGCATCATTTCCGGTGCGGCCATGGCATTTCAGCCGCGCCCTGATCAGAACGGAGTGCCAAATGACACGGTTGCTGGGGGTTCTCGCTACCAGAAGGAACTAGATGATCGAGGTAGTGGCCGCAACAAGCATCATCGGCCAGATCGACCGATCCAGGAAGATGATGTTTGGGATCTTTTTCTCTTCTTTCTTCTAGGAGAATGCAAGTATGAGCGATCGCGCCATGTTACCGCTGCCCCAAAATCCTATCTTCATACTTAAGTCCTACCTCATATAGGTTTAGGTTAATCGATAACTATAGGACGCCTAACGACTCAAGTGTACGCCCAGCTTTGCGGCTCCGGTTTATTGCTTTGTTCTGTTGCGAATACCGTGTTGGCATTTGTCACTGAGAAACGATAATCAAGTCCTCTGGCAAAGTGGTCATCTTGATTGTGTCATCATTAACTTGCAAGACGTCATCGAATCCGGTGCTGCGAGCTTCGGAAACAATGAATACGCGTTCTTCGCGTAGTGAATTCAAATACTCCATGAACTCGCTGAGAGTGTTAGGGTTCGCGACGTCTGAATCTCGACTGTAGGAGTCCAGGCGCCTCCAGAGCTTGGGAAAGATTGGTGGCATGGTCTCCAAAGAATTGCGCCCCAAGTAGGACGTCCCAGTGTTGGTTGCATCTGCGAACCACACATTGCTGCCATTTACACGCGCACTCACTGCTTCATCTGCCATTGCTACTCGAAGATCGAAGAAAAGAGTGTCGTAAAACAGTGGGTACGCATGGCCTCGAGATATCTGTTGAAAGTTAATACTTTCCTTCATGCGATCCACGTCAAGAAAAATGCTGTCATCACCATCCTGCTCTGGAGCATCACCGGAGTACACGAAGCTTATAGGTCTTCCATTCGGGCCAATTTGTGTGCTGAGAATATAACCACGTGCGGTGCCAGTGCCGCTGGGGACGCCGCATAATTCAAGGTTGCTGGACGTGGCATCGGATGAAAAAGGGGCCGCCGATCTTGACTCCATTGTGTCGATCCCTTCGAAGCGCAACTGAATCGTACCGTTCCGAGAGTTAATCCTTGGAGCGCGTCCCCGACGCGGCAACTGAAATAGTGGAGCCGGATCGTCTGGCCGGAATCTCATCGAGTCGCCGTCTGGGCGGCCTGCATCAGGAACAAACTCGCCAACAGTAAGTGTAAATGGCATCATCGTCTCCTATTTGAAAGTTGTAGGTGAGTGTTTGGTGCCGAATCGGTTTAGCAATAGAACGTTCCCCTTCAGCGGCAGCAAGTAACCTCGAACTCAGTAACGAAGATTTATGCCCGTCCGCTGCAAGGGGAGTGTTGTGCAGCCATCGGAACCTGCCTCTATTTTTAATTTTATATTTCGCTATTTCGCATTTTTAATTGGTCTGCTGCCCATTGCTGTAATTGCCCGTCGGGGTCGTTGAAAGCTCTATCACGCAGCAGTTCGATTGTGTTGGGATGAGTGGGATAGTTAGTAAGAAGCCCTTTTAGAGCAATGTGACGAGGATTTGGGCCTTGGTCCTCATCACGCACGAAGGGATCGTGAAGTATAACTTTTATACATAACTGAAAAACTTCTGAAAAGTGAATCCATTTGTCTAAAAGCGCAGATATCGTTTTTGCTCTTATCCAAGAGGAATACTCATCACAACAAATACACGTCTTAAGAAAGGAAAAAGTATCTGGATCATCTGACCATCTCAGAGCTACTTCTTCAATACAAGTAGAACGCACAGCATCATCGTTATCCTCTTTAAAACGTTGTTTAAGAAAGTAAAGAGTGTCTACATCATTCTGCCAAACTCGCGCCAAGACTCTCATACTTCTGAAGCGTACCTGCCAAACCTCATCAAATTCAACAGCTTCCTTAACTATCGATAGAGTTTCTTCATTATTTTTCCAGTTATCACCCAATTTTTCTATTGCTAAATATCTAACATGCCAGCTTGAATCTGATTGAGCGCTTTTTTTAAGAAGATGAAAAGTCTCAGAATGTTTTTTCCAATTTTTCGCTAATTCACAGATGGCTTCGCCCCGAATAACTTCATTGGATTCAGATTGAATACATCTTACTATCCAGGATAATATGTCACTCTGGCTATCGTTTGAATGAATCTTGGTGATTGCTCTGAAAGCACTTGGTGGCAGAGGATTCATCAAACCACCATCCCAAACTAAACTTTCTAATTTAAGGCAATACTCTAAATAGCCTCTGATATCTTCTTGGCTATGGTAGTTCTTTATAATTCCCATTAACAACTCATCACAAGTTTCATTGTCAAGAATGTATTCATTTTGGCTTTTCAGCTCTAATTGAATGATTTTGATTAAATTAGTTTTTGTAGAGCTAGTTAACGAATTAAATTGTATTTCAGTCAAACAATTGGCTGCTAGTATTAAATTTACAACACCTTGTTTTCTAAGATACTTTGCACCTCCAGGATAAATCTCTAAAAACTTTTCTTTTTCTATTTTTTGCGTCATTAAGCGGTCAATCAGCTCATTTGCAAGCTTGGCATTAATCATGTTGCAAATTAACCGCAGAACCTCATGCCAGGTTTCGTCTTGGCAATGTTGCCCAAACACCTCATCGCGTAACTGATCAAAGGTCAGGGTACGTTGTTTCTCAAAGCGGTAGACAATTTCAACGGCACAAAAATATTCCAAAAAAGTGCGGTGTATGAAGCCATAGGTGTCGACTCCACGATAGCAGAGGATGAAGTTGCGTTCTCGCAATTGTAGAATCAGCAGACTAGCTTTTTCGCGGGGTTCGCTGAAACCTTGATCACACAAATAGTCGGTCAAAATGCGGGTGAGGCGATCGCTACTAATCAAATTTCCCTTCAGTCCTTCTTCTCCTACCTGCATCTCATAAGCAATCAGGCGCAACATCTCTTGTTTCTCTCTTCGCCCGATTGTATTCATCGGGATATGCAATCGCTTGTGATCCACATCCCAGTGGTAGAGCAACACCCGCGAAGCCTGGTCATAGAGGTCAGCACGATCGTGAGGTAACTCCTGGCGTCGATTCAGAATTGCCATCATTGTCAGCAACAGTGGATTATCTGCTAGATTGGCGATCGCTTTAGAGCTGGTGATCGCATCCTTCAATCGCTGTTTCAGTCGCATTTTATCGGGATCTTTACCCATCGAGAGGTCATACCAACGATCGATAAACTGGTGAATCTCTCCGGTATTCAGAGATTGAATCGTGAAGTGCTTAAATCCACTATGCTGGAGGCGATCAGGATTGTAACCAATAATTCGAGACGTGACTAGCACTTGAGCTTTGGGATATTGCTGAGAAAAGCGGATGATGTCGTCGATGACGGTCAATTGAGTGGTGCGATCAAATACTTCGTCCAGACCGTCAAACATAACTAGCGTTGGAAGCTCTAGCAAATGCTGATGAAGTTGCTGCTGATCAAACTGCCAATCCACGCCCCGACCACGATGCAGAAATTCGAGAAAGTTGGCAAATGGGTTAATGGCAAATTCACGTAACTCAATCAATAACGGTAGTTTCTCTGTTTTGCCCTCAATCCATTCCAGTGCCAGATATTGCAACAAACTAGACTTACCTGATCCTGGATCACCTAAAATCACTGTTCGCTGAGAGTCGGCTACTGCTCCTAAAACTTTTCGTACGGGTTGCTGAAAATACTCGTGATAGTAAGGCTCTAAGGCTTCGGGCGATAAATCTGCTTCGAGTTGTCCTTCTGCTTGCAGTTGTCGTTTCACATCCAAAGGCAGCTCGTAGCGCATTGGGGGCAAGGCTTCTCGGACCGATTGCTCAATGAAAATTGCCCATAGCTTAATGGCATCAACACGATCGGTGCTGTTGAGAGTGTACAGCTTTAGATAGCTATAGCTGGATTGCAAACTATTTCGATAAGTCTCAGCATCAAATCCGGGTGAGAGTTGCGCGGTATTGCGAGCAATGTCTTCTAATAACTCAGTTTCAAGGAGCGATCTCAACTCTGGATTTGCTTTAGCAATGCCCCTGACTTCATATATATATTCTTTACAGACTCCTCGCCAATCAAACTCCTCTAAAGGAAATTGCCATCCAGCGCCTTGATAATGTTGTGCCCAAATTAGGTTTAACTGCCCGTAATCAATTCGTTTACAATCCTTTTCGAAAGCTTTTCCCAGAATAGGGCGCACTGCCTTATCCTGCACAAACTTCTTAATTGCTACCTTATAGTGATGCTGAATACTGGTTTCTGGAACGCCGTTAATCTGAAGCTCTCTAATAAATCGCTTGATGAAGTAGCCAACCGCTTCTGCCATCGGCGTTTTCAGTGCTGTGACATTGAGTCGGCTGACTCCATTACTTAGGCAATCTTCGAAAAAATCTTGAACATATCCCTTTAGAACAGGCTTACTCAAATCGAGAACCTGCTCTAATACTAGCTTGCCCAGCTCTACCCCCGTTGTGGCTGCCAACCATTCCAGCATACTGAGATTTCAGAAATGAGACCGAATACTAACTCTAATATCGCACTTACACTGGGCAGATACCAGGGCCTGCACGCCCAAACCGCAGCAGGCGACCTTCCGCTATTTCTTCACCGACAACTCAGGCAGCACAACTTGTTATTAGAGAGAAACTTTCTACCTAACCGCCTAATTCAGATGATTAGGTGGAAATCGTCCGCCTAACCTACCATATGGGCATTTTGTCAGCCTAATCACCGTATAAGGGTGATTAGGTAGAAAAATTCAGTATAACCACCTCTTCAATAATCATTGTTGGCTGATTACGATCAATTCACATCTATTGAGACGAATTGACGAATTTTGTTGCATCTATATAAGGCAAATCCACATATATCATTCAGCGCGATCGCCCAAATAGGCTAATCACTCATCCGCCCTACTCCTCAGCCAAAGCCATATCCAACTTTTGATTCAATTCAATCACCCGAGCATCAATCGCCTGATTGAATTGCCCCAATTCCTCCGACGATAAATCACCCATCGCCTGATTGCGAAGCCCATCAGCTCCTTCAGGGTCAGTGACGTGAGCGATCGCCCTGCGTCATTCGTCCAGATAATTGAAACCCATTCCCTAACGAATGGGTTTTTGTTTGGCAATGCGCCCGTGTCATTGGTCGTTTAGTAGGGCGATCGCCTTTCACAACCTCTCGATTATTCGGAGGGGTTGTTTTGTTCATTCTCCCTGGCGCGCCTCAGCCAGTTCTCAAAGTCCTGCGATGAGTGGAAACGATGTACGGCTTCTCTGATGAGCGATCGCACTGGCATCTTCAAGTAATTGGCCACCTCTTCAAACTCAACTAAAACTTCAGGCGATAGGGTCACCTGTCGTTGTGGGTTTCGTTCTTCGTCTTTTTCAGGCATTGGGCGATCGCAGGAAATAACATCTATTTAATCATTCCTTCAAATATTTTGCCTATGAGTCGCCTATGCTGTTGCGAAAAGATACTCATTTGATCTATAAAGAGAACAGCTGAGAACATTGTCGGAACTAAATGGACACGCATTGGAACGAAAGAATCGTGTTCTCAGCTGTTCCGAGTTGTTCCGCCTAGTTCAAATAAGCATTTCAGGAGAGTCCTGTGTACATTTCCCTGACAAAGTTTTGTAGAGACAATGGAATTCCTAAGACATCAGTATTTACTCGCTGTAAAGAGCTAAATATTGACACCTCAAATGGTCTTGATGAATCGGCACGTCAAACGTTGTTGAATGAGTTTAATGTGCAGCCTATCAGTGTTGAAGACCCCAGCTCCAGACAAGATCCAGCAATTGTTGTCGAGGTAGGTAATCACCGAAGTGCGATCACCTACGAAGTTCCTACGCGGTATAGCCTTGAGCGATTTCGCAGCGATCGCACTCGTCAGGCGCTGTCCAACCCAACTGAATTTGTAAAGTCCTTAGGAGACGTAGTTGGGGGACTCAAAGAGGCAATGGATGCTGCAGAAATCGCTCAAGAAGAAGAGCTGCAGCAGATTCGCAGGGTCAAATCCAGCACCGTTGCTAAACTCAATGATCTGCAAATGCGTGCAGAGCGTTATCGGATGAAATCTGACTTAGTGTCGCTGATGCAAAACAATGAGCTGGATGAGTTGACATCAGCCGCCAATGAGATCCAGGGCTTGGGAAAGCCTCAGGAAGAAGACTCGGTGCAAGCCTAGTGGCGATCGCCCTATGCGTCATAAGTTTATGGATCGGAGCTTCTACCGTTTACACAGGTAAAACATTATGGAATCGACTGACAAACCAAAACCTTCCATCCTTGGAAATAAATGGGCGCGACGGGCGATCGCACTAGCGTTAATCGGCGGTGCGGCCATGTGCAGCGCACCTTCAAATGATTCTGTTGCGGATGAGACTGGAATTGCACCTGACGTCGTAGAAGAAGCTGAAACCGTTGATGATGAGGATGTTTCGGAAGGTGCTCAATTGGTTTCTGACACTGAATCAGGTGCCGCACCCGCAGAACACTCCATCAAGCAAGGAATGGTTCAAACCCCTGATGAGTGCGTTGATTTGTCACGGTGCTCTTTTGAGTGGGCGCTGCAAACTATGGGTCAAGGCGTCCAGGTGCGAGCTGATGAACTTTGGCGCATTTCCCGCACTAAGGAGCATGCCGAGATTTGGCTGACTCAGCACCTTGAATCAAACGTAGAGCTTCTCAGAGCTGAAGGTGCGGGGCTAGGGCATGTGTTTGACGGTAGTGCATACCAGAACGACGTCTCAAATGAGCGCGCCCAGGAGATTGCAGCAACGGCGATCGCCCTGAACATGCTCAAGAATGGGAAAGCACCAACGGGTGAGGCCAATAGCACTCGCCAGCTATTGGCCTTTGCTGAAGTACTTTTAGATGAGCAACGAGAGCTTTACCCACAGCTCACTCAAGATGCCCGAGAGCAATTACAGGCACCGATACAAGAAGGTGCTTGGTCGCAATACATCGGAGGTGGCACCAATGGCGGAAACTAAGCACGGCATCACTGGTGTTTCGTTCCTTCTCGTTTTAGGTGCATTCGCAACGGGCGGGCCATTCATGGGCATCGCTTCTTTGCTTGTGTACCTAGGGCTATGTAAGCGAAAGAAGGTCGATCCAGCAGAAGGTGCACTTGGTTTTCTACCTGTTGTCGGTGATGCATTTATTGGTGCAGGTGAAGTCGTGGCATCTGCACCTAAGGTTGTAAAGCAGACTCAGCAAGTCATTAAAGGTCACAAGCCACTATTGGCGAATGCCTCTCTCATGAAAAGCAAAGAAGATGTGCGTGGCACTGAGATACTTCAGCAATCCATTCTCAAATCTGAGATGATTGTGGCACCTCAGAAGTCAGGCAAGACAAGGCTTTTGCTTTGGTATGTCCAATCATTCCTAGAGTCGCACCCGGAAGGTCAGGTGATTATCCTGGACATCAACTATGGCAGTGCTCATGACGATGAGAAGCCCAATACTTGGTTTGATTTGCCTGTCGATGAGATTGTGTTTATTGACTCTGCAACATGCCTCAAGGCACTGCATTCAACGAATCAACTTGTCATTGACCGGGAAAATGAGCGCAAAAGTAATTTGAATGCTAGGGCTTCAGACCTCGGTCATCACCCCATCCTTCTCGTATTTGACGAGGAGCCAGGTGTGGCATTTGCAGAGCTAGACGGTGAAGAAAATACGGCTAAGAAGAAAGAATTTCAGGGCGCTATGCGTTACCTGATTCAGCGAGGGCACAAGCAGAATGTCTTCGTGAAAGTTGTGGTTCACGACACCACAACAGGCACCACTCAGCTACCTCAATCACTATTTACTCAATTCGATTTGCTTCTACTTGGAGCGGCTGCAATCACTCCAAAGTACTTGCAGTATTGCGATGTGGACAAAAAGTCGATTGAAGACGTAAAGTCTGCTCGTGAGACGAATGAACGAGCCTACATCGCTCGGAGGAATGGTGAAGTAACAATCAACCCAATGCCCTTTATTCCTGAGCCTTCAGGCATTGAATATGTTGTGGATCACTCGGATCCTTGGCTAGATGAATGGTTGACCGAGGAACGGGCGATCGCCCTTGAATCATTACCCGATGATGCGCGTGTGAAGGCAGATGTAGCGATGGGCGTGTTTGGATTGTCTTCGTCGCAATGCCGAAACGACAATCCAAATTATGTTCGAATCAAAGAAATCTGGGCCCAACTTTTGGAGGATCGGGAAAATCCGATTTCTGGGAATAGCCCACCATCGCACCTTGCACCAAGTGCGGAAGAAGCTAGCACCGAGATGGAATAAGGGTTTGATTTTTTGGCTTGGTGCGGATTGCACCGCAGAAAACATCCACTGCACCGTAGAATTTGCACCAGAGGGAAGGAAATGAGTGAAGGTTTTTGGGGTTCAAGGGCGAGAGAAATTGGCTCATTAGTCATTTGTATATTTCTTATTTTCTGCTTTGGCAGTGGGATACTCCGCATCAATAAAGATGAGATTGCTTTTCGTCATGGTGATGCAATTGCTGCTGTTGGCAAGCTAATCATGCACCTCACCAAATCATTTGAGGCAATGGGTAGTGAGTAACGACGGCATCATCAAGGACGTGATTGAGTGGACGCGACTTATTGTTTGGGTCGTTTTTTTGCTTGGAATCTTGAAAGCTTGGCACCCAGAAATTTATGGGTTTATTAAGGGGCTAAACCAGTGGGAAGCGCACAAAGAAGAATTAGACGAAAACTTACAGGAGCAGCCGTCCGAGCAGCCGCCTCAGCCATCAATGCCAAGTCCGGAAGCTCCAAACCAGGAAACAGCTCCAACCGTTCCAGTGGTGCGGGATCTGTAGGTGCTGGGGAAAACGCTACTCAATGGGACGAAAAGGCAAGACGATTTCGAGGAACAGCAGGATCGAAACGCGGCAAGTTTGTAAAAGAAGATTATGTTAACGACGGCAAATTAACGCCACAAGAAGAGCGCACGCAAAAACAGTCTTCAATAACAAAAAAAGATATTCAAGATTTAGTTGCTCAAACTGCGATGATTGCAGCCTCTAAGTCCTTTCGTGGCAAGAGCCAATTTAAGTTACTTGTAACTGATCTTCTGACCATATTTGTTTTAGGTACGATTGTGGTTCCCGGTGTTTCCCTGTGGCAGACAGCAGGAACACCCCAGAGAATGGTTGCGATGGCAACGGGTTACTTTTCAGGACTCATTGCGGATGCGATCGCCCAGGCGGCACCGTGGGGCAACAGAGAGCCAGCAACATCTAATCCAACAGCGAATGATCGCATTGAGGCTTTTCTAGACACCATCATTCATTTTGAAGGTGGAGAGGCCAATATTATTGTTGGCGGCGGGCGGTTTACCGACTTTTCAGATCATCCTAGAACGATGGTTTGGATTCCAGCTATTAATGATTATTCATCGGCTGCTGGACTGCTTCAGTTCACTAACACGACTTGGGATGAGTTCTCCATAAAAGCGGGTGTCAATGATTTCGCACCTGAGTCTCAGAGGAAAGCAGGCATTGCACTACTTGAGGAATTAGGGGCGATCGCCGCGTTAGAACGTGGCGACGTAGAAGAGGCAATCAGGCTAGCTGGAAAGCGTTGGGCGTCATTTCCCGGCCAATTGGGCGTTGGACAGCCACAATACACCGAGGCTGAAATTAGGTCGAAGTACGATGAACTGTTATCTAGTCGCACCAGTAACTACTCATTTCCCGTTCTGGATGGCACCATGCCGACTTCAAAGAGTGCTTTGTTTGGCGATCGCATTCACCCCGTTCATGGGGATAGGCGACACCATAACGGTGTTGATATTGCGATGCCAACAGGAACTCCGTTAATAGCCTTCTGTGATGGCACGATGCAGCACTACCGAGGCGTAGATGGGAATGGTGACGGCTTTGGTGATAGTGCGTTCTTCATCGCCTGCGATGACGGGTTGAACGCCTGGTACGGCCACAATGACTCTGTGACGATTCCCGATGGTGTGAGGGTGCGATCAGGTGATGTTGTCGGGACATTGGGCGACAAAGGCCTCTCAACTGGGCCTCATCTGCATTTTGAGATAAGGAAGGATGGGCAAGCCGTTGATCCAATTAGTTATTTAGAGGCACTGAGATGACTAAAACATTCAGCCCCAGTTACCACAATCGCCTTAATTCCTCAGCATGGCGTGACTATGGAAGGATGCAGCGCAGCCTATGGTGTGGCCGTGACGCATTGATTCCATTGTTGCCATGCCATGATATCGAGCATTTGACTTACTCTAATCTCGGCCATGAATGGTTTATTCGAGATACGATCCCACTCAACAAGCATCACCACCGGAAGTTTGTGACGCCACTAAGAAGTCTGACGAAAGGTGGCAAGAGGAAAATCACATCAGCACAACGAACAATGTCATGGGCAATGCGAATCATTGCGCTGATCAACTTGCCTATCATCTGGCTCATTTGGGGTCGCATGTGGGCGTTGTGTGTTGGAGTGGCGATCGCCCTTCAGTTTGGATTTCCGTTATGGGTGGCGGTTGTTTGTTTCGCTGTTGTTCGGTTTTTGTAGGAAGTAAATACTACAAAAATCCCCGGATTGGCTCACTTTGGTCAATGCCGGGGATTCTCAAATGATTTCAATCATCCTTTATTTGATTGAATAGGTGCCTGTTGATTGGCGATCGCTTCTTCACTTCAAATGATTGATTCGACTTATCAAGCTCTGAACTCTGAGCTGCGAGACTCTATTTGTTGTTTAGTCCTCAGTAATTCAAAATCTCGCAAATAGAAGTAAGGCAGCAACTCAGATGGTAACCATTCGTTGTCATATCCTTCAAGCACAAGCCCCGCATTGTAACGGCTTGCCTTTGCCGTCCACTGCATTCCAGCGCAATCGATGAACTGATCACCATCTTTGGCGCACCAGTCACCAGATGGATCGCCTAACAAATATTCGTAAACGGTAGGTCGTGGAACTTCAAACAGGAGGCGTTTTTTTTCTTTGACAGCCTTATCCATGTCAAAACGCTGCAAGTTTGGCAGTGGCACTTTGTAACACGTCCAGTAGGGGATACAGCAGCGGAGCTGAACGCACGCCAATATGAACCCACTGTGTTTTGTCATCACACGCCACACCATTCCGTTGTCGTCAATGATGTAATCGTTTTGCTTAGCTTTCATTGCATGGAGCTGGTCAGCGATCGCTCCTGCATGCTTAGCTTTCATCTTAGCTGAGCTGACACGTTGAGAAGTTGAGACAATTCTAGGCTGCATGTAACATATACCTTCACTTCAAATATTTAACGGATTAGTAAAGCTCTGGCGGTTCATCTTCTATTGAGCACTCGCAGCACCAATATCCTTGAAACTTTCTCGTACTCATTGAATTCGTCCATGTATGCTCCTGGAACAAGAAGCCCTTTGTGTATCGGTTCCCGAGAGGGCGATCGCACAAAAGACAGCGCGTACCAGGGTGATCATTCCGGTTCTGTTGGGTCCAGTTCCTCTCAGACCAATATTTGTTCTGATTGAACCAATGCTTGTTGGTCATTGACCCCATTTGTTGTCTCTTAGCAGCATTCCGATAATGGAATATACAGCAGCATCCATCATCGTGTCATCGATGCTCTCGTGGTTTGGTTCCAATGCACCTGTAAACTTAGACTGTGTGACGTTGATATTAAACCCATACAGATTCATTAGCCGCGCAATCTTATCCCACAGCCGAGTGACTAGACCGATCTCGCCAGTCCCTAAGATATTTGCGGGTGAATAGTCCGCATTCTTTTTCAAATGCAGGCGATACATCTGCATGATGGTATCCATAAACGCAGCACATTGAATGGGCGATCGCTGTTCCGTTAGGCAATAATATCGCGCTGGCAGTAGTGGGTAAATCCAGACTGGCATACCTACAGACTCAGCATATTCATATTCAGCCTTTGCCCCTTCTGATTGCTCCCAATTAGGAGCGAGTACAATCCCATCGCAACGGCGCAGCATTTCCATTGTGCCATTGAGATATTGCTCATCAGATACCCCATCAATCTTGGAATCAAAATGAGCTGTATTTAGGTGCGGACAGATGGCTGCGTGGCCGCTCAACCAGACTTCTTGGGCAACTTTCTCTGCTGATGCAATGTTTTCTTGAACGGTTCGCCCATGACCTTCGCGGTATGGGCCAGCAATATAAATAAGCATTGGCTGATTTGACTTGTTTGGACGTCTATCGTCGTTCTGACACTATCTCTTCCTCTTCTTCCAATCGCCCAGCAGCATTCATTCGAGCATCAAAAGCCTGGATGTTTCCAATAGCAAACTCAATCGACTCCAACGCCTTTTCTAATTCAACGAACTTGTCAGAATCATATTTTTCAGGCTCTGGTTCATTCGGGTCATGAACGACATTGGCAAGACTGAAGTTGATCGCATCCTTGATGTGATCTGCCACGATTCTTAAGCTGTATTCAGTTGCAATCCAGTCAGGATGGGTTGACTGTGCAATCTCGATGTAGCTGGTTTTCTGCTGTTCGTTCGCCATTACGCGCACCTCACAATAGTTAAAACTGCGATCGCCAACACTCCGAAGAATGTCCCCCACATCGTGAATCGCTTCTCATGGTCGGCGATCGCTGCTGGTAAACCATGACTCTCTAGTCGCTGCACCTGAGCCTTTAATGATTCGACCTTCGCTGTGAGGACTTGAAGACTCTCCTCTGTTGTTGGCATTAATGAGGGCATAGATTAGTCCCCTGAGCTACTGCATATATGCTTGAATCCTGCGGCATTACGATGTCCACCACCATTCTTCTTGGCGATCGCCCTAAGCCCTTGTGCAATGAAAAATAACCGTGACGCTATCTGACGCGCTCAGCTTTAATTTGAGGTTTTCATATTTACCAAACAGCCCAGCGTAGGGAGCTAGCTGTTCTGATGTCCACCTCGACGTTGCCGCTTCATCATCTAGCGTTGTAAATGTCAATTCAGTATCAACGAACGTGCTGCCATCTGTTTCTAGCCGTTGCAGCGTGAGAGTTCGTCCAGCAGTTCCAGTTGCTCCGATGTCAACGAAAGCAACGATACCAGGTAAATGAAAAGCATCAGATAACGTACCTGAAGCGATCGCCACTGTTACAGTCCAATTCTCGGCATTTGGATTGGAATGAGTTGTATTACCGCCTTTGTATGTAACTGCCATCAATAGATCCTCACACTACCGCCCGTCACCAAATCCATTAATTCTTTGAATTCAATTCCATATCGAGTGGCTGAATACCCACTATTAGACGCCGCCTTTGTTGAGGGTACTGCGCTGAACTGAACCGAAGACTGGCCAGCAATAGATACTTGGGATAGCCCGCCCGTGTTGCTACCACCGGATGATTGGGCGATCGCGCCTAATGCCATTAGATGCGCCGCCAATAGTGACAGCCCTTCGTCGGCCATTGCACCCCATACATCAGAATTCACCCGCAGCGCAGCCCGCTCCAATGCCCGTGCAATGGTTGCATCGGAATAAGTCGCTGGGTCTGCAAACTGCGGGTGATCAATTCTAAATGTGGAAACGTCTACAGCCATTAGCCACGCTTGAGTTTGACGATGATTGTTAAATCAGCTAGTTCGGTTGCCCCATTGATGACGTCCAGGGAAAGGCGATCGCCCGCACTCAAGACCAGATTAGCTGAC
>JBCCWF010000131.1:0-14372 GCA_039194035.1 Cyanobacteria bacterium P01_E01_bin.6
CACTCGTTTTGTGCTTGACCAACATGCATATCGATATCGTGAGTGGCAGACCTAGATTGAGGTTCAGCCTAAGGAACTTCTGTATTGTCAGCATTTGTGCATGGCTAACAGATGTCAGCCATGATGGCGCGACAAGCTGTGCGAACACGGATATTGAGGTAGAAATAGTGGTACACCAATGATTCTGAAAATGTGTGTGGAGCGCATAATGATTGAGGGATTGGGTTATCTTCACCCAAATACCCAGGACAATTCAACAGTTCGCGTGGAGTTGATGCGCTTTGATCCGGTGAAAGGAACCAAGACCAATACAATGGATAAGTAGCTCGTACCCATAGGGTTTGCCCGATTGACCATATCACTCAACATAATGCTTCCCATCTTTGCTCTGCGTGCAGATTGACTTCGGTGCTTAACTCTTGTGACAATACGTCAGCTAAGCTCTTTCTGTACTTGCCATTGCTTAATTTTGAGATAGCACACACTGATTCAGGTGAATCCTCCAGTCCCATCGTTATCACTTGTTTCTCAACGTCCCTGTTTATTGCTCACCGGAGGAGAACTCTAAACTTTTGATTGCTGTCGCCTTCAACCATCATGCGCGAATTTTCTACCCTTGTTGACCTGTTACGTTTCAGAGCAGCATCTCACCCAAACAGTAAACCCTTTGTATTTTTGCGGGATGGTGAAGACGACGATAAAGAGCTGACCTACGGGGAACTAGATCGGCAGGCACGGGCGATCGCCGCTGCATTGCAGGCTCGGGGTGCGTCGGGTGAGCGCGCACTGTTGCTCTATTCTCCCAATCTCGACTTTATTACTGCATTTTGGGGATGCCTCTATGCCGGAGTGCTGGCTGTACCTGCCTATCCCCCGAGGCCAAACCAGACGCTGACACGGTTACGCGCCATTATGGAGGACTCGTCAGCAACGTTTGCGATGACGACTGGGCCTCAACTGACCAACATGAGTCGGTTGCTGGAGCAGAACCCAGACTTTGCGACGCGCCAGTGGGTAACAACAGACAACTTGTCAGACGGCATTGAAGAGACATGGAATCCTGGGGCGATCGCCGCTGACACGCTGGCATTTCTGCAATATACCTCTGGCTCAACGGGGACCCCGAAGGGTGTCATGGTGAGCCACGCCAATCTCATGCACAATGCCCGATTTATTCGAGAGAGCTTTCAAGCTTCCTCGGACAGTACCAGTGTGTGCTGGTTGCCGCCTTATCACGACATGGGGCTGATTGGCGGCGTGATTCAACCCATCTATTTGGGCGCACTTGCTACATTGATGTCTCCAGTGAGCTTTTTGCAGCGTCCGTTCCGATGGTTGAAAGCGATGTCTCGCTATCGAGCACGAACAGCCGGTGGCCCCAACTTTGCCTACGATCTCTGCGTTCGTCAAATTTCCCCGGAGCAGCGAGAGCAACTTGACCTCAGTGCATGGACCCTGGCCTTTTCTGGGGCTGAGCCTGTACGAGCGGAGACCATCGAACGATTCTCAACGACGTTTGCTTCCTGTGGCTTCCGACGAGAGGCATTTTATCCCTGCTATGGCATGGCAGAGGCAACGTTGTTTATTACGGGGGGCGATCGCTCATCCCAACCGACGATTGCAACAGTACAAAACCATTCCCTGGAACGCAATCAAGCGGTCATGGTTTCTCTAGAACATGGGGAGGAGGATACACGTCAACTGGTGAGCTGTGGGCGCTGTCATCCAGACCAGACGCTGCTCATTGTGAATCCTGAAACGTGCCAGGTGTGCCCTGACCATACCGTTGGTGAAGTTTGGGTTTCTGGCAGCGGCATGGCTCAAGGCTATTGGAATCGTCCTCAACAGACTCAAGAGACGTTTCACGCAACGATCACGCCATTGACTGATTCAGAGGCTGAACATGATTCAGAGGCTGAACATGATGCGTTGGCGAACGATGTTGCTGACCAGACGTTTCTACGAACTGGGGATTTGGGATTCCTCAGCAATGGGGAACTGTTTATTGCTGGCCGAATCAAAGACTTGATCGTGATCCGGGGATTAAATCACTATCCTCAAGATATTGAGCTGACGGTGGATCAGTGTCATGCGGCCTTGCGCCAAGGTTGCAGCGCAGCGTTTTCCGTGGAGGTGGATGGAGAAGAGCGGCTGGTGTTGGCGCAAGAGGTCGAGCGCCGAGCATTACGTCAGTTGCCTGTGGACGAGATTACTCTGGCAATTCGTCAGGCGATCGCCGAACATCATCAACTGCAAACCTATGGGGTTGTGCTATTGAAGACGGGAGCCATCCCTAAAACGTCGAGTGGAAAGATCCAACGTCATGCCTGCAAAGCAGGGTTTTTGAACGGAACCTTAGAGGTGGTTGGGCAATGGGTCGAGTCGTCTATGGGTAGCGTCTCAATCTCACCATCTGCTCAACAAACCACGCCAGATGAGAGCCCTTGGGAGGGTCGTGCATCACTCGTGCCAGCCCATGGCATTGCTGGACATGCAGTATCTGAAAAAACGCAGGCGATTCAGCAGTGGCTGGTCACTCAGCTGGCAGAAAAACTAAATCTATCTGCATCCCAAATCAATGTTCACGAGCCGTTTGCGCGGTATGGGTTGGATTCTGTGACAGCAATTCGACTGTCAGCAGACCTGGAAGACTGGCTGGGGCGATCGCTCACACCGACGGTGGTGTATGACTATCCTACTATTGCAAGTTTGGCTGACTATTTGGCTGCGCCAGATGGTGAATCATCCACGGGTAGCGTGGCTCAACCACGTTCAGGAGCACGGGACGCATCCATAGGCCAGGACGATGAGGCGATCGCCATTGTCGGCATGGGGTGTCGCTTTCCGGGGGCAGATAGTCCTGAGGCCTTTTGGCAGTTGCTCAAAAATGGACGGGATGCCATTCATGCTGTGTCGGATCGGTGGCATGGGCAGGATTCGACGAAAGTAGGTGGCTTTTTAGAGGATGTGGATCAGTTTGACCCGCAGTTTTTTGGCATTGCTCCACGGGAAGCCGTCAGGATGGATCCTCAGCAACGACTGTTGCTGGAGGTCTGCTGGGAAGCGTTTGAACAGGCAGGAATGGTCCCCAGCGATTTGGCCGGGAGCGCGACAGGAGTATTTATCGGGGTCAGCAACACCGACTATGCTCAGCTGCAAGTGCGGTCGGGGAGCCGCATAGATACCGCACACGATGCCTATTCAGGGACGGGCAATGCTCACAGCATTACGGCCAATCGCCTATCCTACACATTTGATCTGCGAGGGCCTTCGCTCACGCTAGACACAGCCTGTTCATCGTCTCTGGTTGCCGTGCATGTGGCGTGTCAGCATATGCGTCAGGGGGACTGCGACCAAGCCATTGTTGGTGGCGTGAACCTAATTCTGGCTCCCGATTTGACAACGACATTCACCCAAGCGGGGATGATGGCCGCTGACCATCGATGCAAAACCTTTGATGCGGATGCCGATGGCTATGTTCGTGGAGAAGGCTGTGGCGTTGTGCTGTTGAAACCGCTGTCCCAAGCTCAACGAGATGGCGACACCGTGTTAGCCGTGATCCAAGGGTCTGCCGTTAATCAAGACGGACGCAGCAATGGACTCACCGCCCCCAACGGTCCCGCCCAGCAAGCGGTTGTTCGGCAAGCGGTGCAAAATGCTGGCATTACTCCAGACCAACTGAGCTATGTGGATGCCCATGGAACAGGGACGCCATTGGGTGATCCCATTGAACTGAATTCGCTGAAAGCGGTGTTGATGCAGGGGCGATCGCCCGATCAGCCCTGTTGGGTGGGTTCTGTCAAAACAAATATTGGTCATTTGGAGGCGGCGGCTGGCATTGCTGGCCTCATCAAAACCGTATTGGCACTCCATCATCGGGAAATTCCACCACACCTACACTTTCGGTCTCTGAATCCTCATATTGCATTGGATGGAACCCCCATTCAGATCCCCACTCACCATCAGCCTTGGCCGATGGAAGGACAGCCTCGGTTGGCAGGCATTAGTTCATTTGGCTTTGGGGGGACGAATGCTCATGTGGTGGTGTCAGAACCTCCTGCCCCGTTGACTCTTCCATCTCTAGCGTCACATCAAGCGAATGCTCCTGATGTGACGCTAGGGATGGACATAGGTGACGATGAGCCATCTAGCCAAAATGGTTCAGAACATGAATCCGTGCTCTCTGAACTGCACGACATGGGCGATCGCCTCTGGAACGGTGCTGCTGAACGCCCGTGTCATGTGGTAGCGCTATCTGCAAAAAGTGATGGAGCACTGAGGCTGTTAGCCGAGCGCTATATCGCATTTCTAGACGAACATCCAGATGAGTCCTTGGCAGACATCGGCTTCACGGTCAATATAGGGCGATCGCACCTTACCCATCGCCTAGCGATTCCGGCTGCCTCTCATGCTGATCTGCGTGCTCATCTTGATGGGTTTGTGTCGCAACATCATGCTCAAACTGCGGAACGGACTCAGGTTCAGGTGACGCCTTGGGTCGCAGGTACCTTGCAGGGAAACCCTCAACCTCGGATTGCGTTTTTGTTTACCGGGCAGGGAGCGCAATATGTGGACATGGGGCGCGAGCTTTACGAAACACAAGCTATTTTTCGGGATGCCATTCATCAGTGCGATCGCCTCCTGCGTCCATATCTAGACGTGTCGCTCGTCGATGTCCTCTATCCAACGATTGACTCGACAGATGGTTCAACAGAGGGCTTAACAGAACCAGGAGAGGCCTCATCAGAACGGTTAAATCAAACGGCTTATACTCAGCCTGCGCTGTTTGCGGTGGAATATGCACTTGCTCAACTCTGGCTTTCCTGGGGTATTCGACCGGATGCGGTCATGGGGCACAGCGTTGGAGAATATGTTGCAGCTTGTCTAGCGGGTGTTTTTAGTCTTGAAGATGGACTGATGCTGATGGCATCGCGATCGCGACTCATGCAGGCGTTGCCGTCAGGAGGAGCGATGGTTGCGGTGTTTGCGCCAGAGCCTCAAGTTCAGGCAGCGATTGAGCGTTACGCAGGACAAGTTGATATTGCGGCAATCAATGGCGCGCGCAATATCGTAATTTCTGGGGAGCAGGACGCGGTACATAGTATTGCTCAGCAGCTTGAGGCTGATGGGGTTGACGTGCGATCGCTCCAAGTCTCTCACGCGTTTCACTCCATGTTGATGGAGCCCATGTTGGACGAGTTTCGCACAGTGGCGGAGTCCATTCACTATTCGTCTCCACAGATTCCCATTGTGTCTAACCTGTCAGGACAGATTGTTGGAGCGGCGATCGCCACAGCAGAGTATTGGTGCCAACATATTCGCCAGCCTGTCCAGTTTGCAAAAGGCATTGAAACGCTTGCCAATGATGGGTACTCGATTCTGCTCGAAGTGGGGCCAAAATCCACACTTTGCAGCATGGGGCGGCAGCATATGTCAGAGACTCTCACACAAGCTGGCGATGCAGAGGGGTTGCAAAAGTCGGTTGTGCTTGAGTGGTTGCCTAGTTTACGATCGCGCCGATCAAACTGGAGCCAGCTCCTCCACAGTCTTGGAAAGCTCTATGTGCTCGGTGTGTCGATCGATTGGCAGGCGTTTGATCGGCCCTATGAGCGTCACCGCCTCATGACCCTGCCTACGTATCCTTGGCAACGACAGCGCTATTGGTTCACAGAAGGGTGGGAGCCAGATGACGACGGTGATTTCACAGGTGAACATGTTGACCAACTAAACTCTCAACCTCTTCCAGAATGGGCGTCTTGGCTGTATGAACAGCGCTGGGTATCGTGCCCCCATAGCGGTGATAGGTCAACGGAATTACCTGAACGTGACGCTGCTGGCCTTTGGGTAGTGTTGTCTGATCCTCAGGGAGTGGGGGAGGCGATCGCCTCTCACTTTCAAGCATCAGGTCGGAAAACCGTTGTGGTTTATCCAGGCGATCGTCTGGATGAGATTTCTCAAACACACTGGCACGTCAATCCTGCTCGATTGGATGAGGTCACACAATTATTTGACACCATTGCGACACAAGAAACGGATAAGCTCCAGGGAGTCATCCATAGCTGGGGATTGTCTCATCCCTTGGCTGACGATGATTCTGTTGATGCGTTGGAGCGATCGCAGGCACTGTCGTGTCAGAGTGCGCTAGTCGTTGCTCAGGCTCTTGTGCAACCATCCTTGCATGGTCAGACGAGGTTGTGGTTTGTCACCCATCAGGCTGTGTCGGTGGATGCATCGCCGGATGCGGAAGACCAGAACCATAATGAGCGTCGCCAACCATCTATTCATACCGATCAGTTGGATCTTTCAGGCTCTACGCTATGGGGCTTTGCGAAAGTCTTTGCCTGGGAACACCCTGAACAATGGGGCGGGATTGTTGATATTGATTCCGTTTCCTCGTCACAAATTGATGACTCGTTCGTTCAGTCCATGGTGTGTCCTGATACCGAGCAGTGGCTAGCGATACGCTTCGGCCATCGGTACAGCATGAAATTAGCGCCATACAAATTAGCGCCATATCAAGACAAGATAGAACCACAGGAGACCACCTTAGACGATCCTCGGCAGCGCGATGAGGTCATCAGTCACAGCAAAGAAAATCAATACAGAGAGAACACGACAATTCTCATTACAGGGGGACTAGGGGCGATTGGATTGTCCCTGGTGGAGTGGTTGGCTCAGCAGGGCGTACCTCATTTGACGTTAGTGGGTCGGCGATCGCCTTCAGATGAGAGCCAACAACAACTGGATGCTGTGCAGCAGTTGGGAACCGACCTGCTGGTGCTGCATGCTGATGTCACCCAGCCAACTGATGTTGCAATGGTCATGACTGCGATTCAGGCGTCGGGACATACGCTACGGGGTGTGATTCATGCGGCCGGGATATTGCAAGATGGCATGTTGATGCAGCAAACGTGGGAGCAGTTTCAACAGGTTCTCAAACCCAAGGTTCTTGGCGCTTGGGCGTTGCATCAAGCCACTCGTGACCTAACTCTGGACTTTTTTGTGATGTTTTCGTCAGTGGCGTCTATGATGGGATCGCCGGGGCAAGTGAACTATGCCTCTGCCAATGCCTTCTTGGATGCTTTGGCGGCCTACCGACAAGCGCATTATCTGCCAGCCCTTAGCCTCAACTGGGGGCCGTGGGATACCACAGGGATGGCCAGTCGGTTGGGCGATCGCAGTCGTGAACGCATTGCCCTCAGGGGCATCGACATGATTACTTCTGAAATGGGCTTGGATGTGTTGTCTAGCCTCATTCCGTTACAGCGTGATCATCGCCCAAGGGTTGATCGCCAACCTCCGCAGATCGGAGTGGCCCCAATTCGCTGGCGGGATTTTCTACAGCGGATTCCTGTTGACATGCGCCCATCATACTTAGCCAATATTGCAACAACGCTGGGTGCGTCATTTGATGCATCGTTGGCTCCAGGCATTGATTCGCTCACTGACCAGGCAGTCACGGATCCTGAGTTATCGATAGACGGTGTGTTTGAGCAGCTGTGCCAAGCTCAGGACACAGAATCGCTCTATCCACTCGTTCTGAATTATTTGAAGCAGCAATGTTCCATTGTTTTGCAGATGGATGTTCAACTCATTCAGTCCGACGATAATTTACTGGAACTTGGGATGGACTCGCTGATGGTAATGGAAGCCATGACTCAGATTCGCCAGGATCTTCGGCTGATGCTGTATCCACGGGAGTTTTACGAGCGTCCTCGCCTGGATCAATTGGCCCAATACTTAGCGTCCGAATTTGAGCGCATTCACCTCAAACGCTCTGAAGCAGAAAGTGATGTTTCATTGTCAGCGGCTGAACCGGTTCCGCCGCTGACAATGCTCAGTTCTGAGTCATTGCTAGATGGAGTAGAAGCGGATCATTCAAAGCTGCCAGGGATTGTCTTTATTTTGTCGAGCCCTCGTTCTGGATCAACGCTGCTGCGGGTCATGCTAGCTGGAAACCCAAAACTGTTTGCGGCACCAGAACTACATTTGCTTCCGTTCAAAACGCTGACTGAGCGCGAACAACAATTAACGGATGCCCATTTGAGCGAAGGGCTTCAGCGTACGCTGATGGAACTGAAGCAGGTCGATGCAGATTCCGCCCAAGTGTTACTCAGCGATCTTATCCAGAAAGGTACGACAACTCCGGATATGTATGGGTTACTGCAATCTCTAGCGGGCGATCGCTTGTTGATTGATAAGTCACCGACCTATGGTATCGACAGAGCGGTGCTGAATCGGGCTGAAGCGCTATTTGATAGAGCAAAATATATTCATCTTGTGCGCCATCCCTATTCCGTCATTGAGTCCTTTGTGAGGATGAGAATGGATCGTCTGTTGGGACAAAATGCTGCCAATCCTTATCGGTTGGCAGAACAGGTGTGGCGACAATGTAATGAGAATATTCAACAGTTTTTGAGCACAATCAATCCTGAGCGAACCCTTCATATCACCTACGAAAATCTGGTTCGGCGCCCTAGGTTTATTGTGGATAGGCTGTGTACGTTTCTCAAGGTTCCCTTCCAAGAAGAAATGTTAAATCCTTATGGAAGTGCGCGCATGACAGATGGTGTGCATACTCAATCCCTTTCTGTGGGCGATCCAAATTTCTTAGACTATCGACAATTGCGCCCAGAGTTGGCAGATGCATGGCAGTCCGTTCGGCTTCCCTATGTGTTAGAAGCGCCCACTCAGATATTGATGGACACCTTAGGTTACGAACACCCTGGCGATCGCAAAAGCGTTTTGTCGCGTCCAGGATATGCTCAATCAGGGTCTCCATCTTCCGACTTCACACCCTCTGAGTTGATGAGCAGCAACGGGCAGCATCCTTTGGCATCGCCGCCCTTCCCGTCCATGCTAAAGGACTCCAACACGCTGTACTCATCCCCAGGAAAAGTCTCGACTCAAGATCTGGCAGAGGTGCGCTGTGTCGAACGGATGGTTGATGTGCGTGGGTTACCCCTGTGTTTATGTACGTGGGGGAATCCAGATCATCCTGTGATTGTCTGTCTCCACGGGATTTTAGAGCAGGGAGCCGTATGGGAATCGGTTGCTCAGTTTTTGGTGCAACAGGGCTATTACGTCATTGCTCCCGACCTCAGGGGGCATGGACGCTCGTCCCATGTTGGGCAGGGAGGCTCCTACCATTTGCTCGATTTTCTGAGTGATGTTGATGGGCTGGTGCAGCAAGTGACGGATCAGCCGATGATACTCGTTGGGCATTCGATGGGCTCTATCCTCGCGGCTCTGTTTACCAGTCTGCGGCCTGGGAAGGTTCAGTCTCTTGTTCTTGTGGAAACGATTCTCCCCTCTGACGATACTCAGAGTGATGCGGCGACTCAACTAACGGCACACTTGAACTACTTATCGACACCGCTGCATCATCGAACATTAGCGGATCTGAATGAGGCAGCGGATCGACTGCGGCAGGCAACTCCAGCCTTGACCCATGAGCGGGCGATCGCCCTGGCAGAGCGTATTATAGAGCCGTGTGATGGTGGTATGCAGTGGCGCTGGGATCCTCTCTTGCGAACCCGCGCAGGACTGACATTTAACAATCTTCCGTTTGGCAAGTCAAAGTACTTGGAGCTGACTCAACAGATTGTCGTGCCAGTAACCCTCGTCTACGGCAATCAAAGTCGGTTCAATCGACCAGAAGATTTGGCTGAACAATCGCTTGCGTTTCCGTCAGCCCAAAGCTTCCAGCTTGAGGGGAGTCATAGTGTTCATCTAGAATCTGCTGATTCGCTGGCAGCCGTCATTGCTGATGCGGCACAAAAACAGATGCCATCTCAGCCAATGGACTCTCAGCACCGTGAGGCTCCGTCCCTTGACCGGGGCACCGAAGGAGGAGAGCAATCATGATGCAGTCCAGGACATCGATCGTTCGATGGTTGTGGGACATTCCGATGGCGATCGCCTCATGGATAATCTTCAAAATCGTCAAGTTCGTCATTGGCGTCTTATATTCCCGATATTTGGGAAGCAACCGTACGATTGCTGCAAAATGGCGGGTGTTGTCCGCAGAAACCTTAGCCTCTCCTCTCAGTTTGCCTGTGTTGATGACGAAGGGGCCTCGATGGAATACGCATGCCATCATTGGTACCGTTGGCCCATTTGAGGTCACGAAGGAGCTGGCGTTAGACGGTCGGGCGATCGCCCAATCCGCTCACTCATGGACTGCTGCAATCTACAGCTACCCGACGTATCGGACAGTTGATAATCTCGGATCCCTAGAGACAGAATGGGCGGGCTCTGCACCATTCCAGGCGATCGCGTCTGCTCGCTCAGCCCAATCAACAGCAGGGCTCACGACCGATCCATGGATTACCTTAACGTTGCCACCTGGTCGCTACTCGATTGGATTACGCTACTACCACTGGTCAGAGACCCCTACCTTACCAACCGTCAGGGTGGATGGTGATGTGGCGATCGTCTCTCAGTCCGTTGCCCCAACCGTCAATGAGTTTTACAAGAACCTCGCGCAACGCACCAATTGGTTTTACCGGACGCTGCACAGCTATATATTTACAATGTTGAAGTTGAGGCCATGGTTGCCCCCTACGTTTGTCCAGCAAGAATATTTGCCTGTGGGTGCCCCAGAGACTCATTTTCTCTATGACGCCATGGACGAGGGCGATCGCCTAAGCCTGACCTTGGCGTCTCCTCTGACACAGCATTTCGATGTGTATTTGACGACCTATAACCGAGCAAGCTTTCCGCTTTTTTGGGACGTCGTCACCACGCCTAAATTTGTAAGTCAAACGATGCCCTGTGATGGGTTTTATTTATTTCGGATTCGCCCCAAATCACCACAAAACACAGCATTTTCTGACGAGTGGTTGACCGTGGCAATTGACTGTGGTTGATCCGCAACACCGCCATCATGATGCAGATGAATCATCACGCGACTGTATGGATAGCCGGAATGAGACGAATGCCACTTCCCATGTAACTGAAACGCATGTAACTGAAACTCAAGATGCGCTCCAGACGGCACCGGAACACCTCTGGCGATCGCCAGACCAGTTTCCTTGCCTAAAAAGAAATGACATCCATATATGGAGAGCATCGCTTGCATGCAGCGATCGCCAACAAGAATGCTATCGTTCAATGCTGTCGCAAAGGGAACATCAACGGGCAGCGCGACTTCAATTTGAACATCTGCGACACCGCTTTGTCGCATGTCGAGGAATGTTGCGAGCGTTGCTCGGGAGATATTTGGCGATCGCCCCTGAACAGATTCAATTTATTTACGGAGCACACGGCAAGCCAACGTTGAATGATTCGCGCCATCCCTTGCCCTTGAGCTTCAACCTCTCTCATTCCAACGACCTTGCACTGTTTGCTTTTTGTCGTAGCGGGGCCCTAGGGGTGGATGTTGAATACCTCCGATCATCTGTCGATGTGGTGGGCTTATCCAAGCGATTTTTCACAGCGCAAGAACATCAAGCCGTTATGTCGCGCCCAGCAGAGCAACGCATTTTAGAGTTTTTCAATATCTGGACATGCAAAGAAGCCTATCTAAAAGCAACAGGAGAAGGACTGGCCGGACTCCAAACAGTTGAGGTTGATATTCAGGCAAACAAATCTGTGAATCTTATGATTCTTCGTCAGCCGTTGTTATCCGCCATGCCCGATCCATCAACACTGCGATGGCAGATGTGTCAGTGTTGGCCGCAGGAGCGTTATGTAGGGGCGATCGCCCTAGGCTCTCTAGGCTCTCAAGCACTGACTCAGCCTTTACAGACTCAATCGTTGTTCAGTCAGGCCTTAACGAACATCCAAACATTCAGTTATCCACACGACTTAGCCAATTTTACGAAGAAGTGAGTGAATCTGAGAAGTTTGCCACATCGTGTTATCCAAAAAACTGAACCAATAGTGATCTTGTACCCGTAAATGTTTCCCCGTAATATTCTTCTGAAAGGGAATGGAACAAAAGATCTATAATAGTACCAAACTCTTTAATCGCTGGACGTTATACAGAGTTTCGAAGAATCGTCTTTTTTACAAGGCGCATGTTCTAATTCAACCGAAGCAGTCTCCATATCTAGTGTGACAAGCAAGATGCTTTCCTAGAAAAGGTTGCAATATTTTTCGATAGTTCTGTGGATTCCTGAAGAATATCTTAAGCTTTCTAGGACTGGCCTGCTCTCATCCGGATAATGGGAAGCCTTTTCTGCAAGGGGATGATAGCTGTGCCGACTATTCCCGAGCATGACATCGTGAGAATGCAATGTTTCCGAAAAACTGAAGGTGTCGTTGCGAATAACCACATGAACGACACAAGATCATGCTTGAGACAATCAGGATACTCACGAGTCCGGATGTCGCTTAACATTTCTTCATGCGCCTGATCATTGGGCGATCGCCCAATGAATGTGCCACAAACCCTTGCCACAAGATAGTTTCAACGCTATAGTGTCCACGGCATGACATTCAAGTTACTTAACGCTACGGCTGGGGTAAACACAATATATGGTGTTTGGCCTTGCAAATAATGCCTCCGATGCGCTAAAAATTGACCATAAACCTTCAGCCCCTCTCCATAAGCCATGTCTGACACAATTCGCGAATATCTCCAAGCAATCGGTAAACATCAGCTTCTCTCTCACAGTGAAGAGATTGATCTCGCACAGCAGGTTCAAGCCTGGCTCAGCTGCGATACTTCCTGTGCAGTAGATGTTAAGCGCAAAGGATTGAGGGCAAAGAAGCGACTAATCGAATCAAATCTTCGGTTGGTGGTGAGTATTGCAAAAAAATATACGAATCGAGGGATGGAGCTACTCGATTTGATTCAGGAAGGAACGATTGGTTTAGATCGTGCTGTTGAAAAGTTTGATCCGACCAAGGGCTTTAAGTTTTCAACCTATGCAACGTGGTGGATTCGTCAGGCCATTACGCGATCGCTATCTCAACATGCACGAACGATTCGCTTGCCTGTCCATATTGTTGAAAAGCTGAATAAGATTAAGCGGAGTCGGAGTGAGTTAACTCAAGAATTAGGACGAGTTCCGACATTAGATGAGTTAGCAGTATCTGTTGAAATGACACCTGAAAAAATCCGTCGGTTGTTGCAGCAGGCAACCCACTGCACAAGTCTGGATACTTTGGTGGGCAAAGCAGAAGATACTCGATTGCTTGATCTGATTGCTGATGTGAACTCTCTTCAGCAAGTTGAGCTCCGAGAAATTAGAGATCAATTGACGACTATCTTTGCAACCAGTAATTTGACTGATCGTGAGAGAGCTTGTGTTGAACTCCGTTTTGGACTAGATCGGGGTAAGCCTCGCAGTTTAGATGAAGTTGCAAAAACTCTTGCTCCGATGATTGGTCGCGCACATATCAGCCGTGAGCGCGTACGCCAAATTCAATCAAAAGCGATGAGAAAGCTTCAGGCACAAGTTGCTAAAAATTGTTAGTTGCTAAGCGCACCTGTATGAGAAAGATATCCGTTGCCAGTTGATTTTCGTGAAGGTATCGTTCTCTTTTAATGTGCTCAATTGGCCGACGTCCTCTTCATCATCGTCAATTGATTGACTTGTTTGCTGGGCGATCATTTTTTCCAAATTACGCGCTGGGCAATTAAATATGGCTGAATCTTCTTGTACCGAAACAACTCTTCTAAGTTTTATCGCTTTTTTCGATCCTTTGGGGGATTGACATCGCGATACCGTTTCATGAATCAGCTAAATTGTAGAGTTTCCTTCATATTTCTTGGCTTCATATCCTGATTAAGGGTTCTATAATGGTTTCCTAGCATATATCAGGGCTAGTCGGTATGACACGATGAAAGTTCTAAACATGTTTTTAGTTTTAGACTTCGTCAGTACCTGGACATAATTAAAACCAAAACCCCAAATCCTGTGCTGACCGCTGCGCGAGCGGCACAGGATTTGTAAGGATACGTTTAATTATGGCCATTTACTTAACACATCAGGTTTAACTGAATGTATGGTGACGAGCATTCGCATAAGTTGCCCTACTTCAGGGAATAGGAGTATCACCATCGATTGGTACTCAGCGAAATATTAGGGTGCATCAAAAATTTGGAGTTGGATTGCTCAAATCCTCAATCTATCGGGATTAAGCGATTTGACAGACTGATTGATTCAAGTATCTACAACAACTGACAAGGTTAATATCATTGCTCAGCTCAATGTTTCTTGGGTCCATTCAACGTGCTTGTAAAACGACGTCTGGTGCTTTGCTGTGATATAGGTTAGTCGACACTGCCTTTAGGGGAACACTGTCGTATGTTATTTCCACAGTTCTTTCGTGTGTAGAACGTGATTAATTCATATGGCAGCTCAAGTATCTGGACGTAATTAAAGCCAGCACCCCAAATCCTGTGCTGCTCGCTCAGC
>JBCCWF010000132.1:0-14331 GCA_039194035.1 Cyanobacteria bacterium P01_E01_bin.6
GAGGAAACAAATCTCGGTAAGCCGCCATTCCGGCTTGAATCGTAGGGGGTATGCCAACAAATGGAAGCATGGTTGTCCGGCTATATGACTCTGCTGTGAGAATCATCCCGCATTTCAATCGTCTGTGACTATCCCGTTTAGCCCGATTCCCCGAACTTTGCCAAGTCGTGTGGGATATCAAAATTTTGGCTATGGATGTTTTTATGTGAACGCTTAGCGCCCACACAAAAGCGTCTATAGCCAATAGGTTGGGGTCTATCAGACGACTTCGGAAGCGGGTCGAGCAGCTTGCTGCTGAGCCTGAGGCTGGAACTTAAACAAGGAGAAGACCACATTCCGGCGGATTTCGGTCATCATGTCCAAGAACAACTCATACCCTTCACTCTTGTATTCAATCAAGGGATCTTTTTGGCCATAGCCTCGCAGACCAACAGATTCTCTCAAAGCGTCCATTCGCTGCAAGTGTTCGCGCCAGAGGGTATCAATCTGCTGAAGAATGAAGAAACGCTCTGCTTGACGCATTAATCCAGGCTGAATCTGATCCACTTGCGCTTCCTTAATGTCATAGGCAATGCGAACCTGTTCATGGAGAAAGGTTTTCATTTCCGTCATTGTCAGGTCTTCGATTTGAACGGGTTCCAAATCAGCCAAGAGGTAAACGAACTCTTTCGCTTTATCGACTAACTTGTCTAACTGCCATTCTTCAGGAGGCAGTTCAGGGTTGACGTACGCATCAACGATGTCACTCATCGTTTGCTCTGCATACTTAATCACCTGCTCTTTCAAGTCCATGCCTTCGAGGACGCGTCGTCGTTCTGCATAAATGGCACGACGCTGATTATTCATTACTTCGTCATACTCGAAGACCTGCTTTCGCATGTCGTAGTAATAGGTTTCAACCTTTTTCTGTGCCCCTTCGAGCGATCGCGTCAACATGCCAGACTCAATGGGCATATCTTCTTCAACGCGGAAGGCATTCATTAGTCCAGCTACGCGATCGCCCCCAAAGATGCGCAAGAGGTTGTCTTGCAAACTGAGGAAAAATCGAGTCGAGCCGGGGTCACCCTGCCGTCCTGCGCGTCCGCGAAGCTGATTATCAATGCGGCGAGACTCGTGTCGCTCTGTGCCGATCACATGGAGTCCACCCAGCTCAATCACCTTATTGTGCTCTTGCTCAGTGAATGTTTCGTACTCTTGACGAATATGGTTGAAGGCTTCACGTAATTTCAGAATGCCCTCATCGTCAGTCGGAGCCTTTTCTGAGGCAGTTGCTAATTTGTCTTCCGCTTCCAGCTCAGGGAGCGATCGCTCTCCATACTGCTTCACCGCAAACTCAGTCGCTGATTTAATCAACTGTTCCGCTTCAGACGAAATCTCGGTGGGATAGATTTGAGGAGCAACTGTCCAGGTCTTCACCTTGTGCTCTGAGGAAAAGCCCTTGCCCCCTTTGCGACTTGCTTTCGCACCCGCCACTTGCGTCACGGAGAATCCATCTTTGTCTTCAGGTTTTACCAAAGCAGGCATAAAGTATTCACGAACTTTTAGCCGTGCCATGTAATCAGCATTTCCACCCAAGATAATGTCTGTTCCTCGCCCTGCCATGTTGGTGGCGATGGTAACAGCTCCACTGCGTCCGGCCTGAGCAACAATTTCAGACTCCCGTTCGACATTCTCGGGTTTTGCATTCAGCAAGTTATGAGGCACCTGCCGCTCACTCAATAGCCGCGACAACACCTCCGATTTTTCGACGCTTGTTGTTCCCACAAGAACGGGTCGCCCGACCTCATGCATCTCGGCACAGTCCTCAGCGATCGCATTCCACTTGGCGTCCTCGGTTTTATAGACCACATCCGAAAGGTCTACTCGCCCAGTTGGACGATTCGTCGGAATAATCGTTACCTCTAAATTGTAAATTTTCTCAAATTCCGCTTCTTCCGTTTTCGCTGTTCCCGTCATGCCAGCGAGCTTGGGATAGAGCAAAAAGAAGTTTTGATAGGTAATCGTTGCCAGGGTCTGCGTTTCAGGTTGAATATCAACGTGTTCCTTAGCTTCGATCGCTTGGTGCAGTCCATCACTCCATCGACGCCCCGGCATCACTCGCCCCGTGAACTCATCAACAATGACGACTTCCTTGTTACGGACAATGTAGTTCACGTCCTTCACAAAGAGTTCTTTCGCTTTCACTGCATTGAAGATGTAGTGAGCCCACGGATCTTTCGGGTCGAATAGGTCAGTGACTCCGAGCCTTTCCTCTGCTTCGATGTAGCCCTCATCTGCAAGGAGAACATTCCGTGCTTTCTCATCCACTTCGTAGTGGCCTTCTGCATCCTCGTCTTCTTTGCGAACTAAGGCAGCAACGACCTCAGCCGCTTGAAGATATTTTTCGCTAGGACGTTCAACTTGCCCTGAAATGATGAGTGGCGTCCGGGCTTCGTCGATCAAAACCGAATCTACCTCATCAATTACACAGAAATTAAAGGGTCGCTGCACGACATCTGACATGGCCGTCGCCATATTGTCACGAAGGTAGTCAAATCCCAGTTCGCTGTTGGTGCTGTAAGTAATATCGCAGCCATAGTTCTTCTTGCGCTCTGCCGGACTCATGCCTTGCTGAATCAGACCAACACTGAGACCTAAAAATCGGTGGACTTGCCCCATCCACTCAGCATCTCGACGAGCCAAGTAATCGTTCACCGTAACGTTGTGAACCCCTTTACCTTCAATCGCATTGAGGTATGCAGGCAGTGTAGACACAAGGGTTTTTCCTTCCCCGGTCTTCATTTCAGCAATTTGTCCATTGTGGAGCACAATGCCGCCAATCAACTGGACATCAAAGTGCCGCATCCCGAGAACTCGTCGCCCTGTCTCGCGCACAACGGCAAAAGCTTCTGGCAAAATCGAGTCCAAAGACTCGCCCTTTTCCAAGCGCTGTCTAAATTCAGCCGTTTTTCCAGCCAACTCATCATCGGAGAGAGGCTGAATTTCTTCTTCTAAGAGGTTGATTTCAACAACATCAGGCTGATACCGCTTAAGCTTACGAGCGTTTGGATCGCCAAAAAGCTTTTTTAACATGGTAAAAAACGTAAACGAACAAAGAGGACAGTTGAGGCCGATAGCTATCAGAAGTGCTCATAAATGAGCATCTGCTGACAATCATCTTAAATAAATTGAACAGATAGGAAGACTATCCATTATCACAGTATAAGCAAGGGGCTAACACTCCGCATCGCAGTCCTTCACGTATCAGGTGTGGACATCCGAACGAAGAGGGCTTCGCATTCCGTGCTCAAGCGCTTCTCTGTTACAAAGCCTGTCATCATCCTATCATTCGAGACTAATCCCAAAATCCTAAAATCTGCTTTAGGCGAATGCTTGTCTCGCAAGGGCTAAGATGATGATTGCTAAAGCACTCCCTTAGGAACATGACATAGAACCGGAAAGTATTTGGTGGTGATGGTGGCTGAGCCACTATCATCACCCAAATACCCTGGAGTCTTTTAATTTTCATTCCCTACCGGAGGCTAACGCTCTGCTCAACAGCAGGTGTCACATCTGAAGTCGCATCTGACATGGTAGGACTCAAGGAGAGGTCATCAACAATGCTGATGAATTCTCGTTCAAAGGTAACCTGTGCTCGATTGGTGCGTCCTCCAAGGTAGAGGCGATCGCCCTCTTGCAGCACCCAGATTTGCGAATGCGACACGTAGCTCATCATCACGCCTACCATCAGCAGGCCAAACCCTAGATAAACCAGAGGAATGCCTGGATCGGCCTTGATTTGCAGCCCCGTACTCCCCACCAGTTCATCGAGATTCAACTGCACTCCATTCACTGCTAGAGCCATGCCTTCGCGCATGGTGCCAATCAGCTTACCTTCAGTGTTGTAAACAACAACGGTACCTTGCAGATCTTTCGCAACCACGGCGACGCCATCGCTCATGTCTGGCTTTGTGGGAATCCACGTGCCCCAGATGCGTCCACCGTCTGCCATTGGGAGTTGCGCCATCGGCAATTGCAGAATTGGACTGTTGTTGACATGCACTTTGACGGCGGCGATCGCCCAATCGGCTTGATAGAAGGTCACCCCTTTGTAGCGAAGGGGTTGGTTTACATGAATAATTTTGTGGTCAAGCTCCTCACCTGCTTCATTGACCACGGATAGATCAGAGTAGAACTGGTCAATGGTTCCCTCTGGGGTGTAGTCAATCCAAAATCGGTTGACGTGAACGCCCCAATCTTTAGGGATTTGAGATTCTGACCAGGGGCCCGCATCAAAAATATTGCGCACCTGAAAGGTCTGTCCGCTCGGTACCATTTCTTGGGCAAAGAACCCGGTCATGGAACCGACGATGGCTCCTGCCAAGATAATCAACATGCTGGCATGAACCACAATGGGTCCGATGCGTCCCGCAATGCCTTTGCGGGCATAGATTTGTTGATTCTCTTGAAATACTCGAAACCCTTTTTGCGCGAGCAGGGAGGAGAGCGTCTTTACATCAACGTGGCTCAGTTCCGTACTGAGAGCCAATTTCTGGAATTGGCGTGGTCGATCGTAAAACGACCATTTACGAGCAGCTTTGAGTGCTGGAAATTGTCGCGTGAAGGTGCAGGCCGTCAAGCTGGAGCCAAACAGAATCAGCAGGGAAAGAAACCACCAGGTTCGATACACATGATCCAGGCCACTAATCAAAACCCATTTCCAGGTGAGGAATCCGAATAGGGCGGGGTCTTCTGGATAGTTTTGCTGGTAAAAGCTGAGGGACTGCCCCTGCTCAATCACCGTGCCTGCGATGCTGAATACGGCGATCGCCAATAACAGCACAATCGCTAGCCGCAAGTCTGCTAAAACAGGCAGTAGCTGGCGCTTGAAGTAATACCCGAGGCCATCGCTCAAGCCTTTTTCCAAAGAGTCGGGTTTGGAGGGATCGGGGTTGGACGCATCGGTCGACGATGAAGGGTCAGGAGTCATGGCACCATAGCAATTGAGGGTGAACTACGTAGCTCAGAGTTTATCTTGACATGGGCTACAGGGTTCCGTCGGGGAAAACGCGCGTCAGTAGCGAAAACACGCCAAAGCCTACGAGCATAATGCCACTCGCTGGCGTGATCCAGCTGGACCACTGGCGTAGCTCAAGCAGCTTTTTAATGGATGCCGTAAAGGTTCCGGCGATGATCAAGGGCGCAACGTAGCCTGCTGTGTAGGATAGCAGAAGGGTACTTCCCAACACCGGATCTTGTTGAGCCGATACCCATGCCAGAAGCGTCGCCAGCACGGGTGTGCTGCACGGAGACGCCACCAGACCAAAGGTCAACCCTAATAGGTAGGAACGAATGCCTCTCGGCCATTCATTGCCAATCCACTCTGTTCCGCCAAGGGAGGGGAGCTGCAGCGGAAACAGTTCGAGCACATATAGCCCCATGAGGATAGCGATGATGCTCACAACAATGGGTAACCCAACGCCAATCTGGCCATAGACGCGCCCGGCGATCGCCGCGACGATACCCATGGCCGCCAGCGTGGTCGCTAATCCTGATGCAAACCAGAGGGACTGAGACGCAGCCTGGAGTCGTCCCTGGGATTCATATCCACCGATGTAGCCGATGATGATGGGCAGCATCGACAACATGCAGGGCGTAAGGCTGGTGAACAACCCGGCTCCAAAGATAATGGCAAGACTGATTAAGCTGAGGTGGTCAAGTTGACTAGATACTAGACCATCGGCCAGTTGCTCTAATTGATACAGACTCACCTGAATGGTATCCATCATCGTGAATGGGAATCTGTTGGCGTTCCCTTAAAGAATGTACACAGGTTCTATTGTATCGAAGACCTATCCGCTTTTAATGGCTCCACAACGACTGACCCTCCGATGACCCTCTGAAAATCATTCCTCGCATAACTTGGCAAACTTGGCTTGCATTTTTAGTCGAGATTCTGGGGCGCGGAGCGCCCCAGAATCTCGCTAAATTCTTCCCGGCTTACGTTATAAGCCTCTACGATGCGTAAACATGGTCACTGGCGAACGGTGAGTGATGGGGGTGGAGCCAGTACTTCTGCTTCGTTACTTTCTCTTGCGACGCGAATGAGCAATCCTGCGGTGATGAGGCTTGCAATCATTGAGCTGCCCCCATAGCTCATCATCGGAAAGGGAAGCCCAGTAGTTGGCAGTGCCCCTGTTGCCACACCAATGTTCAGCAATGACTGTCCGATGAGTAGGGCGATCGCCCCAATGGCAATGAGCTGATAGATTCGTTTTTTCGCACGAACGGCAACTCTTAATCCCAAGGTGGCGTAACTAGCCAAGAGAATAAACAACATCACACAGCCGATGAAGCCAAATTCTTCAGCGAAGACTGCAAAGATGAAATCTGTGTATTGAATTGGCAAATAAAACAGCTTTTGCTGAGACATGCCAAACCCACTTCCCCACCAGCCACCAGATCCGACGGCAAGCAAGCTCTGCACGAGCTGATACCCATGCCCTTGAGGATCGCTCCACGGGTCGAGGAAGGTGATGATCCGCTGACGCTGGTAAGACTGAAGATTAATGCTGATCGTCGCAAGAAGAATCCCTGCGCCTGCGGCTCCACCGACGTATTGATAGGGCAACCCTGAGGCAAAGGCAATCAGCCAAATGACGATGCCGCACAATGCTGCCGTACTCAAGTTGGGCTGGAGCAGAATACACACCAGCACAAGGCCAAAAATTCCTAACCAGGCCCAGCGGGTGAAAGGGGAGAGCTGTGGCCATCGACCAAAGATACGCGCGCTTTGCAAAATTAAGAACGGCTTCATGATCTCGGAGGGCTGAATCCCGACGGAACCAACGGTGAGCCAGCGAGTCGCTCCGTTGACTTCTTCTCCAAATCCAGGCAGCAGCGTAAGGATGATGAGTCCCAGGAAGAAAATCACAAACATATCGGCGATCGCCAAGATGTAGCGAATGGGGACACGAACCAAAAAATTTAGGAGAAACAACCCCAAAACAATCCAGATGATCTGGGTTTTGAAGTAGTGGAGGCCGTTGCCAAATGCCTTTTCAGACACTGGATAGGAGGATGAGAACAGAATAATCAGCCCGACGATGAGCCACACAAACGTTAGCCACCTGAGCAGGCGAGCTTCCCAAGCCCAGTGGCCTGCAGACCAATTGAATAACGGAGCGAGGTAACGTAAGAGCACAGTGGGCAGATATCCAGGCTACTCTGTCAGAATGTCATCCATTGAAGAATTCATTGAGTATATTCAACTTCTTCAAAGACTGTCCAACGGAGAGACCAGTCAGCAACCCGTATTGTTAAGCAGAATGTAAGGTGGCGATCGCCTGAAGGAGGGTGTGTTGGTGACCTCAGAATCGATTCAATTTGCAAGCGATAATTACTCCGGGATCTGCCCAGAAGCATTGGACTACATGCTCAAGGCAAATGTAGGCGATGCCCCAGCCTATGGGGACGACCCCTGGACACAAAAAGCTGCCAACACCTTTCGAGAATTGTTTGAAATCGACTGTGAGGTGTTTTTTGTTTTCAACGGCACCGCTGCCAACTCCCTCTCATTAGCCTCCCTATGTCAGTCCTATCACAGCGTCATTTGCCATGAGTTGGCTCACATCGAAACCGATGAATGCGGCGGGCCAGAATTTGCCTCCAATGGCTCCAAGCTGCTGCTTGCCCACGGCGACAACGGAAAGCTGAATCCTTACGCTACTGAACAACTCCTCACCAAACGAACAGATATCCACTATCCAAAACCCAAGGTGCTGAGCATCACCCAGTCCACCGAAGTCGGAACGGTCTACACCGTTGAGGAACTGTTGGCCTTGCGAGAACTGGCCAACACCTATAAGCTCAAAATCCAGGTGCCCGCTTTGCAAATGCCGTAGTCTCCACCCAGCTTTCCCCGGCCACGTTGACCTGGAAAGCAGGGGTCGATGTGCTCTGTTTCTGCGGCACCAAAAACGGGATGGGCATCGGAGAAGCCATTCTGTTTTTTAATCGTGATCTGGCGGAAGACTTTTCCTATCGCTGCAAACAAGCCGGACAGTTGGCCTCAAAAATGCGGTTTATTGCGGCTCCCTGGTTGGGATTGCTAGAAACCGGAGCCTGGTTGCGCAATGCAGAACATGCCAATCGTATGGCTGCGTACTTGGAACAGCATCTGCGATCGCTCCCCAACGTCACGATTCTGTTTCCCCGGGAAGCAAACGCTGTGTTTGTGCAGTTACCCGAAGCGGCGATCGCCCCGCTCCGAGAAAAAGGCTGGCGATTTTATACGTTCATTGGTGTCGGAGGAGTGCGCCTGATGTGTGCCTGGAACACCACAGAAGCTCGGATTGATGAACTAATTCGTGATATCAAGCCATTGCTTTAAGTCTCACCCCAATAGAGCCATGAAGGCATAGCCACAAGATTTATTTGTTCCTGGTTCAAATTACCCAATGACAGGCTCCAATTGGGTGATGTTTTCTAGGGGGCATCGTTTCTACTATGGCGAACAGATGACACTGATTCAACAGATGACACTGATTCATCGGTATAAGCTCACCCGTAAAACATAGGAAGCTATGTCTCTCAATTCCTGGATAGGCTCTTCTCTGCAATTTCCGTGGACGTCAATCTATGCGAAAGTCGTAGCGGTTGTCTTGTTCTATGGTGCTACCGTTCACATTGGCAACATAGCGGGACTAACCGGAACTCCGTGGTTTTCCACCCCTTTACTGTGGCGATGGATGGATGTGCTATTGCTCACATTTAATATGGTTGCGGCAATCGGTCTTTGCCTTGGGTTAGCTTGGTCAATTTGGCTAGTGTTTGGAGGGATGACGGTATTACAGTTCGTTCCCTATACGTTATTGCGATCGCACTTTATTCTGAAGCCTGAAGATGCCCAAACTCTCAATGGATTACTGGGGACAGAGGTGCTGATTTTAGCTGTGTTTGCACTGTTGATCTGGTTGAAGAAATAAGCAGTTTCAACGTCATCATCGATCGGGGCATCCATAGGCCTCGTTCGGCTTAAGTGATAAGCCGGGAAGAGTGTAGCGGGATTCTGGGGCGTGGAGCGCCAGAATCCCGTCTTAAAATACAAGCCGTGTGGAGGTACTTATTGATGAGAAAAGTAGCTGTATTTGGCAATGCCGGGGGTGGTAAATCAACGCTAAGCAAGCAGTTAGCAACGATGACCCAGTTGCCCCTCTATGTGTTGGACAAAATCAAATATCAAGCAGGCGGTGTAGAAGTTCCAGATGACGAGTATGAAAGAACCCATGAAAAAATTCTGGCGACCGATGACTGGGTGATCGATGGCTTTGGTTCAATGGCAACGCTCTGGCCAAGACTTAACGAGGCAGATACGCTGGTCTACATTGACTTGCCATTGCCTCTTCATTTTTGGTGGGTCACAAAACGCTTGATAACAGGGTTCTTTGTTCCGCCAGACGGCTGGCCTGAGCGAAGCCCAATCTTAAAGAGTTCGATCACTAGCTATCGTGCACTCTGGCTCTGTCACAAATATTTGACGCCAAAATACCGCGACTATGTTGAACAGGCTCAAACCACCAAGCGTGTCTATCATCTCCAGTCAACTCAACAGATTGCCCATTTTCTTGAAGGCGTTGAATTTGAAGACATTGAAACTGAAACTGATGTGAAACGCTGAGCGCGACCAACCCCATTGAACGATAGGGTGAAGCTGCCGATGGATGCTAATCAATGGAGTCTAATCGATGGAGTCTAACGAAATATCAGGCATCTGATGATGAATGCTTTTGTGTTGACAGATGTGTTGACAGAGTGGATTACGACTTACATCAAAGGCGATCGCCCTATCAAGGTGTGGCGTGGGTATGAAAAATCTTATTGACGGCCTTCCACTCCCCATCCATTTTGAGTAGGGTGATCAGGTCGGTAAATTGGTAGCCCGTCCAATTATCGAGTTCAATCCGTACTGTTGCGATCGTGTCAATAATATCAATGCTGACAAATCGAGCGTGGAGATATGAGGCAGGGCCATTTTGGTCATTAAAGTCATAGAGCAGCTGGATGGGGCCAGCAATCAGATCAGGGCCAATATAGCCATAGATGGTGGCATCTTGGTGAAAAGTAGGCTTCATGTTGTTACCACGACCCGACGTAGCCCCATCTAGATAAGGCTGTAAGGCTTTGATGATTGCATCGTAGTCGCTTATGTAAGTCGTTGATGAATGACTCATGATTCATGCTCCTGATTAGTTCATTCGATATGCCATTTGCAGTGGATATACCGTCAGTGGATATACCGTCTTTGATTTGTTGGTCACTCTGCCAAGCTTCCGGCTAACGGGAATGGCAGGCGCTTCGGCAGGAAACGTTTTGCTGGGATAGTTGCTAGCAAAAGCGGGAATACCCCAGACAACGACTCTGTTTAGGATGTAGGGAGTCCACAGCAGCATACAAAGCATGCCACTAGCTGCTAAGTAAAATAATGCTGAGTTCATTGTTTCCTCCTGGTTATATTCACAGAAATAAAAATGTGATTTTTCCAAATCACTACTTCCGCAGCCTTATTCCGTACCCCGAAAGGGATAATTTCTCGAAATGATGTATTCCAAGCCATCCAACAAAAAATCAAAACTGACTCGGGAGAAGGGATGGGTGCCAAGGTTAGCGAAATAGAGGCGACCGTCGGGTTTGATCAAAAATAATGCTGGCTCACTAAACAAAGCAGGTTCATGGTCAAAATGACCCTTACTCATATACAATCCCCAGCGGTTCATGTCATCGAGAGTCAATCCATACCCAATCGAGAGCTTCTGAACGTTGGCGTTTTCTTGAAATGGCTTTGCCTGTTCTCGTGGGTCGCCACTAATGGCAATAACGGTCACACCTAGCTGTTGAAACGCATCTAGCGTTTGATCCAATTCAGTTATGTATTGTGCACAAACGGGACAATGTAGCCCCCGATAAAACACAACCATTGTGTAGGTTCCAGGTGTTTGATCAGACAGTTTCCAATGGCTATCGCCCAAGGTATTAACCACGAGATCAGGAGCTAGATTACCCATGACCAACTTTCTGGAGGTTGTTTTTTCCGCTTCGGTTATCTTTTCTGTTTCGGTCATCATTGGCTGCCTTCAGTTCAATTACGAGTTAAGTAGCTTGGCGTTATTAAACTGAAAACCCAAAACCTGAGGGAGCCCCAGAGGGGTGCTCCCTCAGGTTTTAAAGTGAGTTTATGTATGCCTATCTACTGATTCGAGGGAAAGATGAGAGTTATCTTTCATCTCTATTTATTTATGGTGTGGCACGTTAGACTATTGAACAAGACTATTTTGGATATGGAAGTTATAGAAGAAAACTATATATGGATCTATATCAAGTCCGTTATTTCCTAACCATTGCGGAAACAGGCACGTTTTCGCGGGCAGCCGAGCGACTTTATCTTTCCCAGCCCTCTCTCTCTGCGGGTATCAAGAAACTAGAGCAGGAGTTGGGCGTATCGTTGTTTGAGCGTGGGGGACGACGCACGGTATTGACAGCAGCAGGGCGATCGTTCATGGAAAAAGCGACGGTGATCATGGATCAGTACCAGGCTGCTTTGCATGAACTGAAGGGCTTTAATGATGAGACAACCTTACGGATCGGTGTTCTGAGTACGATGCGAGTGGCCATATTGGCGAATTTGGTCAGTACGTTTCAGCAACAGTATCCTCATGTGACACTGGAACTGCACGATGGCACCTTAGGAACACTGCAAAAGGACTTGGAGCAGGGAGATATTGATGTGGCGTTAACGGTATTGGGACTACGCGGCGTTACTGAACCAGACCTGCATCCCGATCCTCAGGCGTCTACGATGCTCTTCCGACAACCGTTGATGCTAGCCGCACCACCCAGCCACCCATTCGCACAACGCTCATCAATTCGCTTGGCCGATCTAGATGGACAACCCTTTATCGACCGGGTTAGTTGTGAGTTTTTTCCCAAGGAATGTCAAATTCTGGATGCGGCCAACATCCGTCCTAAAGTGGTCTATCGTGCGAGTCACGAGGAATGGGTTATCTCGTTGCTTCAGGCGGGATTAGGTCTCTGCATTATGCCTTTCTGGAGGGGAATACCTGGCATTGTCTATCTGCCCGTCTCAGATTTGGATTTTCAGCGAACCGTCGGAGTAAAATGGCGATCGCCCCAACCGTCAGAACTTGTGACCCAATTCTGCCGCTTTGCTTCCAGCCATAATTGGGAATCAGAGCAGTCGTGACGATTTATACACCACTTGAGATCACCTACATGACAACCTTTTCGCGCTGATTCAAATTGAATGACACCTTGAACGACACCTGAAGGTGAATCGACTCGTGAGAAATTGGCTAAGCTAGAGTCACTAACGCTCCATACCCCTATGACTCTCATGCCCAATCTGCATCAACTCTGGGATAACCGCCACTTCTATTCGAGTAGCGACGATCCTCGTATTACCACCACCGTTGACGACCTTAAAACGGCGATCGCCACCCTAGCTGACCTCTGCGCCCCCTTCACCCAGCACATCGCAACCGCCGAAACCCTCCCCCAAGAACAATTCAACGCTCTGCTAAACCACGTCAGAACAGTCCATCAGCAGCGCACCGATATTGCAAAACAATTGGGGAACCTGAGCACGTTTATTTCCTCTATCCTCAGCGTTGACTCTCGTGACGCCAGTGCCAGTGAGTGGAAACCAACGCTACAGCAGCTCAGTGCTGAAATGAGCCAAGCGACCAAAGCTCTGGATGTTTTCCTCACTCGGGTAACGGATGACTTCATTGCGATCCTGATCGCCGACCCGGCCCTCGAAGAGCTGAGTTTCTCGCTGCAGCACCAACGCAAGCTGAAAGACCAGCTCCTCAGTGTCGCCGAAGAAAAACTCGTGACGGGTTTTGCCGTGAACGGACTCCAGGGATGGGGCAACCTCTATACCGAACTTGCAGGCACCATAAAGTGTAAGGTCGAAGGTCGCTCCGTTGGGCTGGCCAAAGCCTTCAACTTACTCAGTTCCCCTGACCGTGCCATTCGTTCTGAATCGTGGCACGAGATCAAAGCCGCATGGGAAAGTCGAGCCGAAACAGTCGCGTCTATTCTCAACGCCATCAACGGTTGGCGATTGGAAGAAACCAAACAACGCGGACACCACCGAACCCTACACTACCTTGATAAAAGCTGTCACCAAAGCCGCATCGATCGCGCGACCCTAGATGCGTTGATGGACACTACCTATCAACGACGAGCCATTGGTCAACGGGCACTAAATGCGATGGGCAAAGTTCTCAAGGTTCCTACGATGGAACCCTGGGATTTGTTTGCGCCGGCTCCAGCCGCACATCAAGCACGCGAGTTTTCCTTTGAAGAAGCCATTGATATCGTGGCGAATGCCTTTCGACAGCTCACCCCCGCCATGGGCGACTTTGCCGTGATGATGGCTGAGAAAGGCTGGATTGATGCCAAACCCACTCCCAACCGCTCCACAGGGGCCTATTGCACCAGCTTTGCAGAACCACGCGAACCACGTATCTTTATGACATTTGAGGGCAGCATGAACAATGTGCTGACCCTAGCTCATGAATTGGGCCATGCTTGGCATAACTGGGTGATGCGAGATTTACCTCGATACAAGACCTACTACTCCATGACCCTCGCGGAAACCGCTAGTATTTTTGGTGAAACGTTGGTGCGAGATGCTCTCCTTGCCCAAGCCAGTACCCCCGAACAAAAGATGGAAATTGCCTGGGAAGATGGCTCTGCTGCCATGACGTTTTTGCTCAATATTCCGTCCCGATTTACCTTTGAGCAAAAGTTAGTGGAATCTCGAAAACAGGGATTTGTGATTGCGGATACGCTCAAGAGCTTGATGCATGACAGTTGGCAACATTGGTATGAGGATAGTTTGGCAAGCTACGACGACATGTTTTGGGCTAGCAAACTACATTTCTCGATTGCATCCCTGAGTTTCTATAACTATCCTTACCTGTTTGGATATTTGTTTAGCTTGGGCATCTACGCCCAAAAAGATCGCTACGGTGAGGCATTCAACGATCTATACACCAGCGTGCTACGAGATACTGGCAGCATGACGGCAGAAGATCTGGTGCAGCATCACTTCCAGCAAGACATTCGTCAACCTGAATTCTGGCACGCTAGTTTGGACATAGTCGATCGGGCAGTGAGCAAATTAGAAGCGTTAGCCATGTAGATTCCGAGTACAGAACATCGTGAAATCCTCTGGTTGGCCGTTTTCAGCGTTCAGCAGAGATATCTGAGCCATTATCATATATAGCTGTTATCGTCTTGTTGGTCATAGACATTTTGTGTGGGCGC
>JBCCWF010000133.1:0-14331 GCA_039194035.1 Cyanobacteria bacterium P01_E01_bin.6
AGGGTATAGTTGATTTGACTGACCAGAAGATATTGACAATAGTCCAGGCGGCTTACAGAGTCGTTCATTGATTGACTCTAGCGAATGATTCCCTGTTTGTGGCTCTACTGCTCCTCTCGCTCTGCGTAAGTCCTATAAATGCTCCACCTAATTGTGTTACAAAATCTTCAAATTCACATTCTCGCTCATACTGAAGCTGATCCCACTCCTGCATAGTTTGATCGCGCTTATCAGTCCATCTAGCAACCCTACGAGCATACCTTTCAGGTTCTTCATCTTGCTCCTGCCGAGGATACTCAGAGAATTTTGAATTCAAACCCACACAAGCAATACTGACATCAACTATGTAAGCGTGCTCATCCAGAATCTGATCCCATTGAGTAAGTAAATCTGGCGACAGAATGTATTCTAGACGCTGAAACTTACCTTCCAAAATTTCCCAAATTTCAGCAACCTTTCCTCCACCATATTCTTCAGCAATAAACTTCTCGATCTTTTCCTGGAGTTTAGTCAATTCAGCATCCACCGATGCCCCAATGATGTAACCATTTTCAAGTTCAAGAATGATTTCAATGCCAAATTTTCTTAACTCATCTGCATCGAATGATTTGGGATCTACTTGAAGTAAGAATGAAGGAGTATTTGGAATATCCGGCATTCCTTCTTGCTGACATTTTTCAAGAGTATCTCTCCAGTCAGAAATAATTGAGGACACAGAAGACTTAAGTCTCCTGCCATGTCCACCTGCATCTCCTCGATTAGCATTAGAGCGTTCCGATCTCCGGGGAGGTCTTCCAGGACGTGCAAAATCTGTTTTTGTTAATCTTAATAGAATATGCTTGAACTGTTCGGATTGCTTAGGCATGAGAAGCTAAAACGTCTTGAATTGATTCTTCTAGATGCTCTTGAATGACTAACTCCTCTCGATCTAAAATTGCGCGTTTTGCCGCATCTTGAGCAACCCTGACCACCTGTGCAGCTGAGAAATCAAGCATCTTCTGTATTATCGCATTCCAATCAATTAAGCCGATCTCAACCGAAGAGAGGGTCTGTTTTAAGATAACTTCAATTTCCTGCTCTGTTGGCTTTGGTACTTCTATAGCATCATCAAATCTTCGCCATACAGCTTCGTCTAGAAATTTGGTTAGATTAGTTGCAGCAACAAGCAACCCATTTGATACTTCATACTCGTCAAGTAACTGAAGGAATGTATTGACTACGCGCTTGATTTCACCAACTTCCTGCCCATCTTCGCGGGATTTTGCCAATGAGTCACATTCATCAATAAAAAGCAAACACGGAAATGCAGCGGCAGTCTCAAACACTTCACGTAGGTTAGTAGCAGTTTCTCCTAAGTAGGACGATACCATTGCATCGAAGCGAACTTTGACTAAGGTTAAACCTGTATTCCAAGCAATACGTTCTGCTCCCATGGTTTTGCCGCACCCTGGAGAACCGTAAAGCAAGATCTTTTGACGATAGCGCAACCCATGATGAGAAAGCCGATCACGAGCAGCATATTCCCGTTCAATACGGCGAAATCGTGTTTCGATGGCATCAGCAAGGATCATATGATGCCGCAAATTATCACGAGGAATCGTAACAATAAACGGATGATTGAATCTATGCTTACTCGATAAGAGGCTAAGAGAGCGTGTGTTAGATGCAACTTGCTCTAAGGATGTTGAAAGATTTTCTCGTGCAGAACCTGATAATGAGTTTTCAGATTTGGCAAGGTAGATGCTTTTCCGTAAAATGCTTTCGAGTTGATTAGCAAGATTGGTATGCCCTAGCTTGCGTTCTTCCTCTACGACAACGGACAGCATACTCTGTATCGCCTGTGGATCATCACTGGCAACAGCACGGAATAAACGTTTTAGCACCTCTCCCTTCATCCTTCGACCCGTCGCCCACAGCTTTAGGTTGTACTCTTACGATACCTAAACCTCTGAAAAACTTATAAAAACTTTGCGAAATTAAAATATGCTCTCTGAGACTTGAGGCTGACAAAGATGTCTAACAACTTAATTAGAGAGAAACTTTCCACCTAAGATGCTCATACGTGTAAATAGGCGGAAACATTTCTACCTAAGAGCCTGTTTTGGGTGTTTAGGTGGAAATACGTCAGTCTAATACCCCTATATGGGTGATTGGGTAGACGGACTCAGTATAATCATCCCTCCGTTGCACGTCTGGAATTGCTTAGGGTTTGTTTATCATCCTTCTGCAATGCAGTTCATTAGCTTTTCTTCCATTGCTTTGATATTCAGTTTGCGGCCAATGCAGACTAATTGAGTGCCGGGTGGCTCTGGCCATTCTGAGTCTTCGAGCTGAAACCGCTTACCCGTGAGCTGGAAAAAATGGCGGGCAGGACTTTCTTTAAACCAGAGAATTCCCTTCATGCGAAATAGTTCGTCTGGCAGATGAAAGTCGAGGAACTGCTGAAACTTTTTGAGCGAGAAAGGCTGGTCGGCGCGAAACGCCATCGACACAAAACCATCATTGTCTAGGTGGTCGGAGTGATGGTGATGGTGTTCGTGGGAATGGTCATGGGCATGGGCATGGTGATCGTGATCATGGGCACGGCTCGCTTTTTCGGCATCTGCTTGGGCTACCGCTTGATATAAACCGCGATCGCCCACCTTCACATCAATGATCAGCGGCAGGGGTACCCGACCATGCTGAGTATGGAGAATTTTGACATCTTCTCGGAAGGTGCGAATCCCGGCTTCCGCCGCCTCTATGCGATCTGGTGAAACCAGGTCAGTTTTATTGAGCAGCAGAATGTCGCCATAGGCCACCTGACTCATCGCCGCTTGGCTGTTGAATAAATCGGGGGCAAAGGTTTCGGCATCAATCACCGTCAGGATGGAATCGAGCCCGGTCATGTCCCGCAGTTCCGTACCGAGGAAGGTAAGCGTGATCGGCAGAGGATCAGCAACACCCGTGGTTTCAACCACGAGGTAATCAATCCTGTCCCGCTTCTCTAGCACTCGATACACCGCTTGCATCAGGTCACCGTTAATGGTGCAGCAGATACAGCCATTGGTCAGCTCCACCATGTCCTGCTCAACCGTGACTAGAAATTGACTATCGATATTGATGTCGCCAAACTCATTCACCAGCACCGCGACGCGAAAGGCATCGAAGTTTTGCAGAATGTGGTTTAGCAGCGTGGTTTTGCCACTGCCGAGAAAGCCCGTAATGATGGTGACGGGGAGGCGAGTGTCGAGGGTGTCGGAGGTTTTCAGCATGGGAGGAGTGGGGGTGGATGGGTGGGGAGATGGGGAGATGGGGAGATGGGGAGTTAGGCTTGTCGGTATTAGGTATTAAGTATGAGGTTTTGGGCTTTGGGTTCTGGATTTCACTTAATCTACAAGACCTAACACTTAGCACCTGTTCCCTGTTCCCTAAGACCTGGCAACTAACACCCTGCCCCCCATCACCCTGTCACTCTCTAGTGGAAGTTCGGGCTATGGCGAATCAGGCTCATGAATTCCTGGCGGGTTTTGGGGTCTTCGGCGAAGATGCCGCGCATGGCACTGGTGGTGGTCCAGGAGCCGGGCTTTTGAACGCCGCGCATGACCATGCACATGTGGGTGGCTTCAACAACCACCGCAACGCCCTGGGGTTTCAGCAGACCTTCGACTGCGTCGGCAATTTGGGCCGTGAGTCGTTCCTGGACTTGTAGACGCCGGGCGTACATTTCGCAGATGCGGGCAATTTTGGAGAGACCAATCACTTTGCCGTTGGGAATGTAGGCGACATGGGCGCGACCCAAAATCGGCAAGATGTGATGTTCGCAGGAGCTGAACAGGTCGATGTCGCGCACCAGCACCATTTCGTTGGCGTTTTCGTGGAAGACGGCTCCATTAAGTAGCTCATCCAGGGATTGGTGATAGCCAGACGTGAGAAACTTCAGGGCTTTGACGACCCGCTTGGGGGTATCGATGAGCCCTTCGCGATCGGGGTCTTCGCCCAGGCCGAGCAGCAGGGTGCGGACGGCCTGTTCCATCTCCTGATCAGAGACAGGGGGCTCAGCTTTGGTTTTGAGCGTTCCTGAACGGAAGTCGTCACGAGAAATCGATAAGGTCATAAATCAGTCCTAACTACGGTAGAAAAGGGGAAGCTTTGCACTCCCCCCAGGAAAGGAACGCGCCTTGACGGCACGAATATTGGGCAACTCCGGTCGGCCCGAAGTGAGCCCAATCTGGGTTTGGCCATCTCGCTTTAGGACAAGAGCGAGACGCGGCTACCGGCCAAACAATTGGTGAGGTGTTGGTGCAGTTGCAGGGGGTTCAACTGGCGACCAATGAAGACGAGTTGATTTTGCGGTGGGGTGGTCCAGGGTTCGGGGTTGATGCTGCACCGCTTGCCACTGAGTTGAAAGATGTGACGCTGTTCCTCGCCTACGAACCAGAGAATGCCTTTGGCCCGGAACACATCGACGGGCATCTGGGTCATCAGAAAGTGCTCGAATTTAGTCAAGTTGAAGGGGCGATCGCTCTTAAACGGCACCGAAACAAAGCCATCCTGAACTAGATGGGGGGATTTTTCGGTGAGTGCCTGAAACCAAGCGTCCTCAGGCAAGTGAACCGGCGGCTCCGCTAAGTCCACATCCAGCAAGGCCGACAGGGGCAGGCGATCGCCCTCTGCCTTCAGTGAACATCGCAGAAGTCGGGCCTGTTCCTTGATGTTCTGAAGGTAGGATTCTAGCCAGGCCAGCGGAATAAATTTCCAATTGAGCTTCAGGAACTGCTTCAAACAACAGGCGATCGCCGGGAAAGGCCACCCGCTCGAAATACCCGTTAGCAATATTGCTGATGCGAAGAATCTGTAGATCAGGGGTACGGTTTTGATAAATACAGGTGATGCGTTTGGCAATCGTTGTCGGTAGAGCATTGAGAACTTGCATAGGCTTGTAGGGGCAGCGACAGCAGCGATAACCGGGTCTGAACTTAGCCGAAATTAGCGGGAAGACATGGGGCATGTGCGCAAGGGCAATGTGAATCCGGCCAATCAGAAGGGCCAAAGTCATTCAGTGGAAGGGATCAGCTTTAACATAATTTATGAGAATGATTATCATTCTAACCTATTTTGTCATGCTAGAGGTTCAACACCTGTCTGTCAATTACCGGGGTATTCGGGCTGTTTTGGAATGTGGTGATGATGGCGCAAACGAGTCAACTGGGCTGGTTGCGTTCGTCCTTCAGCACGGGTCTTAGACCATCGCCCGATGCCCGCGCTGAACCTGTTTGCAGAGCTGAAGGCCCAGGGTAAGACGCTGCTGGTGTGCAGCCATGAATGGGGCGAAGCCCTACACCGCTATGACCGCCTGCTCCTGCTCAATCGTCGCCTGATTGCTAATGATTCGCCTCAGGCAGTCATGACGATGGAGAACATTCAGCAAGCCGACGGGGAAAATAGCCGCCCCTCGCTTAATGACAAAGCCGAAAAGCCGTTCTTTTGTTAACCAAATCCCCGACCCTGGGTGCCGTAGCGTACCGTTCTGAAACTGACGGCATTGGTATAGGGGCTGTATAGGGTGTAAGTAGCCTTTCCCGGTATTCTGCCGATACTGCCGACTCCAACAATCTGGCGATCGCGCACGGTCTGAGTCATCGTCTGCGCTGGAGCATCCAACGTCGTCACGGTGGAGGTCACTGCCCCTGCCGGAATTTGCAGGTGAAACGTTAACCCGGATCGCCCACAAAACAACGTGTTGGCATCTGCCCGCAGCAGTCGATCCAATAGTTGCATCGGGGGTGTTTCCGGCGTCAACACATCATGGCAGCCCACCGTACTGCCGTGAATCAGCAGACAATCGAATTCAAAGAAGCCAAAATCCAGCGATCGCAACCACTGCACCGTCTCCCGTGACACCGATTTCCAGAGTCGTTCAACCCCATCCGCCCCCGTCTGCTCCAGCAACTCCGAGGCTTCGGGGTCGCTGCCCATGCTATGCAGATTGAAGCACTGCTCCTCCCACCAGCCGATACAGACCTGTGGTATGAGTTCACGCTGACGGGGCTGCTGTACCCGCTGCACCAATGCCTCGCATTGCGGATGGGGACCCACCAGATCACCCAAGATATACAGCGCTTCGACCTGACAACGCTGGCGCTTGAGGTCAGCGAGCACTGCTTCATAGGCGGCGAGATTGCCGTTAATACCGGAAAGAATAGCCCAGTGAGTCATCGCTATCGTTCACATACGTGAGTAGGGTCATCGGCTTTTTCGGCGTACTCCAACCCCTTTGAAAGTCGCCAGGCGAAGATGGCAGGCAATCCTTTTTCGAGAATGGCGGCGCAGGTTTGGGCATAGTCGTATTCGACTTCGCGGAGTTCGGCCTGTTGGGTGTCGGTGCTGTAGATGATGTAAGTAGCATTGGGGCGGCCATGGCGGGGTTCGCCAACGGAACCCGCATTGATGATGCGCTTGAGAGTGGGTAAGGGAGTAGTGGAGGGAATGGGTGACTGGGTCGATGGGGAAACAACTTTGAGGGTGAGATGGCTGTCTTCCAGGTGGCGTAAGTAGGGAACGTGGGTGTGGCCGCAGAAGAGGGTGTCGGCTCCAGTGGCAAGGACTCGTTCCATCGCAATGAAGGCGCTGGTCTCGGGGAGTAAGTACTCATGCTGGCTGTGGGGACTGCCGTGAACGAAGCACAGACTGTCTTGCTGTAGGGTTAGGGGCAGATTGGCTAAATAGGCGCGAGTTTCGGGCGTGACTTCCTGGTTAGTCCACTCGTGGGCTAGGCGGCCTCGGGTTTCTGCCAGCAGCGAGGGATAGCTGCAGTCGCAGGCATTTAGCCCGTCAACGATGTCTTCGTCCCAACAGCCCTGACAGGTAGGAATGTCACGTTCGCGAATGCGGGCGACGACTTCGTTGGGATAGGGGCCGTAACCCACCAAATCGCCGAGGCAGTAGATTTTGTCAACGGACTGCTGATCAATCTCCTGCAGGACAGCCTCCAACGCTGCTAAGTTGCCGTGAATGCAGGACAGAACGGCGATATTCATGACGCCTCCAGGGAAAGTGAATCTCTTAAAGTGGTTTGGTGAGCGGCGAGCAGCGAGTCAGACAAGTAGCAGTCTTTAAGGGTGGCGGCGATCGCCCCTTTATCCAGTCCCTGCCCCACGACCTCAATGCCACTAAAGCGCTGGGGCCGCCCCTGCACCCATCGGGGCAGATTGAGTTCGGTGTAGACGATACCGGGCAAGCTGTCCACAAAATTCAGATGAATGGCCTGACCATCGGCCAGTTCAAAAATGCCTTTGGCCCGATGCAACTCGCCATAGGCCCCCTGGATTAACTCTTGCCAGAAGGTATCTAGACTGGGCGGGTCAAATACCTGACCACTCAACGGAGCCCGCCAGAGCTGCGCCGATTGCAGATCAAGAGTCGATTGATTGCCGCGAATGACTTTATCGGCCCACAACTGCCAGTCATCATCCCGATTCTCGTCAGCCGCCAGCGCTACTCGGCGGTGGGGTCGAGCTTCCAATAGCGGCATATCCGTTTCTAGCTGAAAGCCTATTTCAAAATAGGCGGGTACGCCAGCCGCCAAGCGTTGTAGCAGTTCCGTTTCAGACTGCTGATGAAAGATTTCGACTTGGGGAAACTGTGCCGCTACCCGCGTGGCATCAATGGGCACCGGATCGACTCCCGGCGTGACGTAAACAGCAAGCGTCGGCATCTGAGCGAGTTCCTGTAGAATCCAGGTCGTTTTGCCTGCGCCACAGGGGCCAGCAACAACGGTGATCATAGACTTGCAAAGTGGTAACGATAATCATTATCATATTGCTCAAATCCTATTTGAGCAACCACAGTCAACCGTTATGGCTCAGTCGCAGACCGATATTGCCGTCATTGGGGCCGGACCGCAGGCTCTCACCCTAGTCACCCACGTATTGCAAAAGAAAGCGAAACTGCGCGATCGCATCCAGGTATTTGACCCGAGCGGTACTTGGATGACCCAGTGGCAGCAGCAGTTTGCGGCCCAAGAAATTGCCGAATTGCGATCGCCCGCCGTCCATCATCCTGATCCCAATGCCCATGCATTACGCACCTTTGCCGAAGGGCGCTATGACGAACTGCATCCCCCCTATGATCGTCCTGGCACACAGCTGTTTCAAGAATTCTGCGACACGGTAGTGCAGCGCTGGCAGTTGCAAAATCATGTGGTGGCCGCAGCCGTCACGCGACTTGAACCTTTGCAGAAAAGACCGTCTCGATTTCGGTTGACCTTATCCACAGCCGACACTGTGCTGGCGCGGCGGGTCGTGCTGGCTACGGGCGGCGGGCAGCCCTATTGTCCCGATTGGGCTAAGCAAATTAATGGCATCTATCCCCCAGAACGGCTGTGTCATGCCAACCAAATTCGGTTGCCTGAACTCAGTTCACTCGCGGGCAAAACCGTGCTCATTGTAGGCAGTGGCTTAACCAGCGGGCACCTGGCAGTCGGAGCTGTGAAGCGTGGCGCGAACGTGGTGATGATGGCGCGGCGCACGTTTCAAGAAAAGCTATTCGATGCCGAGCCGGGGTGGCTGGGGCCAAAGTATCTGAAAGGATTTCACGCCGAACCAGCTATGATAGCCCGCTGGCAGATGGTGCAGCAAGCCCGCAATGGCGGTTCGCTCACCCCCGCGATGATGACTCGTCTGCGGCGACTCCAGCGCCAGGGGCACGTTACCTTTTACGAGCATTGTCAGGTGGCAGATGCCCAGTGGCAAGGAGATGCCTGGAAAGTGTGCTGCGACAACCACTCAGTGCATGATTGCATCGCCCATCAACCCATCCATTGCGTCTGGCTCGCCACAGGAACCACCCTGGATATCCAAACACATCCCCTGTTAGCAGACGTCTGGCAGCAATACCCTATCGCCACCGTCAATGGCTTGCCCGTATTGGATGAAAATCTCCGCTGGCCAGGGTGCGAACTGTTTTTGATGGGACCGTGGGCGGCACTGCACGTTGGCCCCGTGGCGCGGAATTTGTTTGGGGGAAAACTGGCGTGCGATCGCATCGTGCCCGCTCTCACCAAAGCCAGCTTGTCCCTCGCTTAGCAAGATCGGCGTTGGGCACGCAGTCCATACGTCATAATAAGCCCATGTAACCCGTGAGCTATTCGTGAGCAACTCCAAGTCCAAAGATATTTGCCAGGTTCGGTGCTTCAATACCGAACTGGTGAATCATGTCCAAAATACGCTACCCAGTGAAGATACCCTAGAGACTGCCCAAATCATCTTTAGCGCATTGGGCGATCGCTCACGACTGAAAATTCTCTACGCCCTCAGCCACGACCAGGAACTCTGTGTTTGCGATATCGCCACCCTGCTAGAAGTGACAGTCGCAACGGCCTCCCACCATCTCCGCAAGCTGCGAGATTTGAAGATTCTCAAATATCGCAACGATGGCAAGCTAGCCTACTATTCGTTGCGCGATCGACGGGTATCCGAAATTCTCAATTACTCGCTGAAGCAAGTCGTGGATTAGCGATTTTAGGGATTGGGAAGGTCTGTAACGTTCCCGACCAGCGGCGGCAGATCACCTCGAACTCAGCACCAGTGGCTTTCGTCCGTCCGCTACGTTGGGTTGTTATGTTGCCGTGCTATGCTCCACTAACTTCTACCAGTGGTTCACCTGAACGCAAGATTTCTAGTGCTGTTGGCAAAACAGAAGCTAAAATTTCTCTCAGTCGAGCATTTGAGGTGTTACCACAGGTCAACCAAATGATTTGAGGTGGTGTTCCAAGCCGATCAACTAGATCTACAAAATCCCTATCTTTAGTCAGAAAGATAACATCTTGAGATTTTTCGGCCTCAAAGATTTCAGGATCCTCGGCATCACGTAGACCTAAATCTCGAAGTGCTACTGCTGTCACTTCAAAATTATTCGTTATCCAAGTCGCTATCGCTGGTGAGAGGTGCGCATCAACCCAGATGCTTGTCATGCGACCAATACGGGGTGATTCAGCTTACGTGCGGCATAAACTAGTGATGCTTGTATATCTTCCATTTCCAAGTCTGGCAGATCTTCTAGAATTTCTTCAGCACTCAATCCTGCTGCAAATAAATCCAAAACGTCCGAAATTCGAATCCGCATACCACGAATACAAGGACGTCCACCACATTGTCTTGGATTAACTGTGATTCTTTCAAGTAATTTAGACATTTCAAAAACCTCGATGAGTAAATTCTTGATCACCTAAAGTTGCGCTCATTCATCTCTTCAAAAAATAGCTCCTCCCTTTGGTTAGCCATAATACGTAACGCGATTCTATCTTGTACAATCCTTGAGTTAAAGTTTTTACGAACCTCATCATCAATTCGATTGAGTAAAAATGGTATCTCGTGTCCAGTATGGTTCATTTGACAGTCAGCAAGCATAATGCGAATCATATTTTCCAAGTGATCTTCATGCACTTCAAACCCAAAAACTTTATTCCTTGGTTTAAAAATGCCTCTCAGGATGTGAGGAGCATAGCCATTAAGACCATTAAGATAAAGATGATAACGTCCCTCTAGAGCTTTCGCCTTGGTTTCTATTAGGTGCGTTACTATTCTCCAAGTGATCTCTAAGAGTTTCTACTATGAAAAGCTCACCTGTTCTCAGCGCACGAGCGAACGTTGAGAATACCACGTTCGACTTAATATTTTTAATGATTCCAATGCATTGCTTGCCACTAGAAAAAAGGTCTTCCCTGTTACTATTGACAATTGAGATATTACGGTTCGGTTCGAGGATTTGACCAATCCATGCTCTATTATCTTGGTCAATACGAACATAATCAAATAAGGCAAACCCTTCATCTATGCTTGCCATTGCTTGAACATGGGACAAATCACCACCAGTCCCATCATGCAGGATGATCATTCAGGTTTCCTTCCACTTAATCGATATAACTTATACCCAGCTTGCCCACTACACATAGGTATTGTCAGCGCCTTTCGCTCAAGTTTACTTTTGGTAGACAGAACACTGCAAGCAAGATAGTAGTCGATCAATGTATTAAATGATACCGCCCTTTCAAGGGATTGAGGCAGCATAACAACTTTCTAGAGAGGATTATTCCACCTAATGTGATAGGCTCTCAAACCCATCAAAATACTCATACCATAGGGCTTTCAATGAGATCTAATCACATCTCAGGTTAGATGTTTAGGCAGAATGTGACGCTCTTACGGATCATAAACTTGTGTTCCTGAGAATTGACTCCGCGCTTCAAACCATCCGATCGCTTCCCTAGAGATAAGCATCAATCCTGGAGTGACAATCTCCCCTCACCGTAACCGAGCCTCGCTAGTCTTTCCAGATACATTCAAACGAACGTTATAATGATTTATCATTTATTCAAACATTCATTTGAGCGTTTGGATGAAACAATGGCCGATCACTGTTGTCAGCACAAGTCTGAAGCCTTGACCCAGCTCAAAAAGCGCCAGGCGCGGGTGCTTTGGGTGGTATTGGGGATTAATCTTGCGATGTTTGTCGTCGAGTTCGGGGCGGGGCTGCGAGCCGATTCCCTTTCGCTCACGGGCGATTCTCTGGATATGCTGGGAGACGCTCTGGTCTATGGCATCAGTCTGTATGTGATTCATCGCAGTGTTAAAGCTCAGGCTGGGGCGGCTCTTCTAAAAGGGGTGATTATGTTTGGCTTTGCGATCGCCGTCTTCGCCCGTGCCGTTTACCAATTGGTGACTGGGGCTGCACCCACCGCAGAAATTATGGGACTTGTGGGCTTGCTCGCGTTGGTCGCCAACCTGATCTGTCTGCTGCTGCTGACCCGTCACCGTCAGGACAATTTGAATATGTCATCCGTCTGGCTTTGCTCTCGTAATGACATCATTGCCAACACGTCAGTTTTAGCGGCAGCGGGTTTTGTGTCGCTGACTCAATCGCCGATCCCGGACTTGCTGGTAGGTCTTTTACTCACCGTAGTGTTCGCGCGCTCTGCCGGAACGGTGTTGTCCCAATCCTGGCGAGCGATCGCCTAACCAAAATGCGATCATGTCAAACATAGAAAACAAAATTATTGCGATTACGGGCGCTAGCAGGGGTATCGGGGCAGCCAGCGCCAAATTATCAGTTGCGATCGCGGTTGATGGCTGGAAACTCTGCGCGAATAGGATCAAGAAGAGTAGCGTTGCGTTAGGCCAAATTTCTGACGCGCAAATATTCTCAGGCTTCATATCCCAAAAGCAGCAATTAGTCAGGAAGCCTGACAACCAATTCCATCTCGACTTGCAAGTCGGGCGCAGCAAGCGCCTCGACACCAACACCAGTAACACAGGGTTGAGCCCCCTCAAAAATGGCTAGAAACGGTGGCATAACTTCTTCTAATCTTTCAGGGGTGAGATTGGTCATGTAAATGCGTGCAATCACAACATCATGTGATGCAGCCCCAATGGCTTCCAGCGCAGCCTTTACGTTAATCGAGACAATACTCATTTGCTCGGGCAAGCTTTCAGGTACTGCCTCACCGTTTGGCCGCCACGCGACTTGGCCAGATATATAAGCCATACGACCCGGTTCGACTATCGATATCTGGGAATACCCCATTTCGCCAGCATTCAGCAATGCCGGCGGATTAAGGCGAGTGATTGAATTTGCCATATGTTCTCCGAAGCTAAATTGTAGGAGATGATTTCGTAGAGAGGCACCCAACGGGCCTAACGCCTGGCGCTGAGGCTGCATGGAGCGTAGCGTAATGTACACTTATTGGCTGCCCAATCACCGTGAGCGGGCATATAGACAGCCAATAAGCTGCATAATACCCTTGCTGAGGGTGGTTAATGTTGTTCTCTATTCCTAGGGTTGCTTATGGGCATTTCCACTCCCGTGCCGCCAAACGGAGCTACACGCAGACTTCTTAGCAGCAACCATGCAGCAACAAGCAAAGCCGAGGTGTGGATGGCGATCGCATTCACCGCAAACCGAATATCTAGTCCGTTCCCATGCCGTCACTCGAACCGGTAATGAATATTATTTTTGGCATGGAATCGTCCTCTTTATCCAGCAAAGGCTGGCAGTATGTCGTCGGCCAAACGTTTCAGCGTTGTTTCGATATCTGCCTGATTAAAACGCAGGTTCAGCGCGACGTGGTTCATGCCGATCTGTTCTAGTGATTTCAGATAAGCCCGAAGCGGTTTCACCCCTAGCCGGAACCCCAGATGAATAGGGTGTGGGAGCGTCTCAGGGTCTTCGGTCAGATCAACATAAAGCGGCTGCATTACAGGCTTGACCGGAGCACCTAACGCGGCAACCTGCGATCGCCAGTCTCGAATGATTTGCCCTTGAACAATGGGATTGCGGGGATATGTTATCCAGCCGTCCCCGTTCTGCGCGATCCAATTGGGGTCTTGTCGGCTGCGTCCCGTGATCAGTAATGGCAGTTTCCCGGCCACCGGCTTGGGCAGCATGTCCATCCCACCACCGGGATTCCCAAACTCGTTCTCGAAGGCAGGTGCATTTTCGCCCATCCGCCTGATGTAATCAAAGCTGTCGCGAAACCGTTCCCCACGAGTAGCAAAGGGGAGATTGAGCGCTGGATACTCTTCTGGTCGGTCACCCGAAGCGACCCCTAGGATCAGCCGTCGACCCGATAGCTGATCGACGCTGGCCGCGGCCTTGGCAATATGGGCTGGATGACGCAGCGGCAGAATGATACTGGCGACGCCCAAGGCAATCCGCTCCGTCTGACCAGCCAAAAGACCAAGGTAAACAAATGGGTCATAGGTCTGCCCGGCATCGCCAAAGGAGGGCACGTTGAACGGCACATCGCGTAACCAGACGGCAGAGAACCCAAGTTCTTCAGCCAGCTGAATCCGTTCGAGCTGACGGGTCAGAGTTGGCACCGGCCCCTGTGAGTAGTTTTCGATTGGCACCACCAAACCAAGGCTCAGCTGGTTCGGACGGAACACGGAGTTGTATGCCCGATTAATGGGCTGGAACGTCACATCAGGGGTCTGTTTAAGCATGTCCATTCTTACCTAACGACTGATTAGCCAATATGGCTCATTTCATTGAGAGTGAATTCGGCGATCGCCCCTTCGGTCGTTTCCATATAGGCTTTCAGGTGAGGAGCATTCATATGGTTCTGCTAACGTTCGCGAGATTCCCAGTTTTCGTAGAAAACGAAGTGGGCTGGGTTTTCATTGTCCTCATGAAGGTCGTACTGAATGCAGCCTGCCCTTGGTGGTGCAGAAAACTCCTGAAACCCCTATGAATAAAGAGCTCTTAACAAAACGAGGATCTTGAGATTTTTGCAAAAATCGCACGAAGGCAATGGGTTACAGCCACTATTTTGAACATCTAAGTTGTGCCTTGTGA
>JBCCWF010000134.1:0-14271 GCA_039194035.1 Cyanobacteria bacterium P01_E01_bin.6
CGCGCCCCAAACCCTTATTTCTTCGTTGCAATTTTGAGATGTTTGCCCAGTCATGTTAAGTGCTTGCTGAACGGGTGAGTTGATAGTTAGATTCCCCGCTTCGATTGAAAAAGTCAAAGGTGATACTAGCAGCGTCGGCTGTCGTTGGCTGAACAGACACGCTTAAAAAACCGCCTGATTTCTTTGTTTGCAGATAGGGTTGCTGAATGGTGCCATCGGGATCGGTAGAATCTGATTCTCCGGGTCTGCGTCCTCCGCGGGAGTTGGCGTCGAGCAGTGCCCCACAGGACAACTCGTCAAAGCCAAAGGGATGAATGGAGTGATATTGCCAGTGGCGATCGCCACAAACGATAAATACTTCTCCTTGCTGAAACCCTTGATCATTCAGCCACTTAAAAAACGCATCTCGCTCTTGTCGAAATCCAAGAATATTAGTGTGGTTGTCGCGTTTGATAGTGTCATCTTGCCCAGGTGCTTTTCCACCAAAAAGAGGTGCAAATACACCCCCTTGGGTCGCAACCCGTGTATCGTCAGGGCCAACCATGGGTGTGGGGGAGATAATCACCTTAAACGGCACGTTGCTGGCTTTCAACGTTTGTTTCAACCATTCCTTCTGCGCGTCTCCCCACATAGTTTTTGTGGGGCCAGGCACTTGTGTGTTGGGACTCCGATAATCCCGCCCCTCCAGTAGCCAAATCTGCACCCAGTCATTCATGCGGTGAGTCCGGTAGGTTACTGCATTCGGATCAGACGGATCAACCACGGGTACCTGTTCGCGAAAAACGGAGACACCCAATTCATGGGATGGCTCAATCACGTCAAAGGGATCAGCATCGTTAAAGCGATAGTCATGATCGTCTTTTTCCCAATAGGTGGATGTGGATTGAAAGAGTCGTGCAAAGCGCTCCGTTGAAAACTGGCGATGCCACTTCCTTCGCATAGACTTCAGCGTTTTGGCGCGATTGGAATAGGGCGTATCGTAGTAAACATTGTCTCCCGTAAAGACCACAAAGTTGGGAGCCTGCTTCTGAATCGTTTCTAAGGCCGGAAATCCCTCTTTCTCAGACCCTGGAAAGATTTTATAGGCAAATCGATTCATGCAGCTGACCACGACAAACTGAGTGGATTGGCTTAATCCCGGCGGAGCCAGCGTCTCGAATGTACCTAATGGTCCTGCTTCCACAGCACTCGCATCATCGCCAGACAACAGCTCGTAATAATAGCGCGTTGCAGGCTCTAGCCCCGTTACCGAAAACTTGACGATGTGATCGTTCTCAGGGATGGCAGTCTCCCACTCTGTTCTCACAGCCTGAATCATCGTTGGCTTTGTCGACAGGGCGATCGCCGCAACCCCTGTCTTGCCTTTCACATTGCGCAATCTAATTTTTCCTGTCTTGCTCAAGCGAGCATGAAACAGAGCGGACTGTTGAGTCACTTCTCCAACAATTTCGGTTTGCCAGTGTTTCCGAGTTTCCGGTACTTGAACACTGGAAAGGGTGGATAACAACTGTGGGGGCATCACATGGCTCCTCGTAGATGATCAACTTACGCTAAAGTCCGGCATTTGAGGCACAAAAGTACCGTCGCTATAGGCCCACGCAATTCCATCTGGATCTTGACTTGCTGACCAGCTGGAAAAATCAGCTTGTAGTTTTCTGCGGCTGATCGTGCTGTGACTGACTCCAAGGCGATTTGCCAGTTCGTGTCCAGAAACAGACCCTTCAGGAGCCGCTGTTGTCGCGAGAGATGTATAGATCTGCCAAATATAGAGAACAATCGCAAAGAGCACAATAACCAGCGCTTCTGGCCGCTGCATCATCGACTGAAAGTCAAATGACTCGTCCGATGGTTCATCAAAAAGCGACGGTTCATCCGAGTCAGTATCAGCCATTGAAGACACAGTGTTTTCCATAGAGGGTGAATCTGTGGGCGGAGGAAGTTGGTCAGCAGGCTGTATGAAATTAAAGGCGTCCATCGATTTTGGCGGAGTCGTCGTTGCAAATTCGACTACCCCTCCATCCGGTTGGCCGACGTTAGCGGGTTCTTGAACATCAGGGGAAGGACTCTCGACGGATGACGACGCTGTAGCCGGGGACACAGGGAGTAATTCCTCCACCTCATCAGAGCTGATGGAGAGTGATGAAGGATTGATGTCTGTTGATTCGTTTGTCATTGAGTTCGCAAGACTGAGGGTTGAAAAGCCAGCTTCATTGGAAACAGTAGATTCATTCTCAAGATTATCGGTCAATGGAGTCATCGATCCATCCTCTACGTCATACTCTCGTGAAAGATGCTCGTCAGCATCCGATGACGACACGGATGAAAGCAACGACGTATTGTCTTCGTTAGAGACGAGAGGAACGGAGTCTGGAGAATTGGAGCCTGGAGAATCAGACATATCCGTCAGTTTACCTGCCGAGTCTTCATCCATCAGCAGATGCTCTTCTTGCTGAGCATCTATTAAAGGCGATTCTGATAAAGGCGATCCTGACGGTGTTGGGATCTTGTTGATGCTTGATGTCGATGGCGCCATGTCTACAGGCAATTGATGATCAGAGTCACCGTCAGAGGTTATCTGAATATCTTGACTCCATGCGACTGAGCGTTTGCCTTGCTGACGTCCATACACCCTGACAGCATATGCCGGATCGACGTTGAGTTTCCGTAAACTGTCTCCAATAAAGGTCACTAGTGAATCAGGGCGGGCGATCGCCTCTCCTTCTAGCAGAATATGGAGGCAATCTTGCTTTTGCGCGACCCGAACAGCAATACCGTGAGGCCGAGTTGAGCGATTCAGAATCGCAGCAAGAACCTTGGGATGCCCTTTTTTAGCAAGTGTCAGGACTTCGTCTGGCGTCATAGGACGTCTGATACCCTTCACGATTGAGTACTCAAGCCCGTCTCAGTTGAGAAGTCAACGTTCCGCATCATAGAAACTCGAGATTCACAACTGATTCTGCTCTAGCCCCATTGTGCCTCTTCTTTAGGCTGAAACGATGTTGAAAATTATTGCTAGGAAAATTTGCTCTCGGCAATTCACTGAATACATGGCTTGCAACATACTGCTCATAACCGAAGCCAGGAAGCATGTAACGAGATTCTGGAGCCTCCGTGCTCCAGAATCTCGCTGTAAAATACAAGCCCAAAGTTAATACAGTCCAACATTAAAATACAAGCCCACAATCCCCCGCGGATGAATGGTTAGGTATCTGCAAATAAAGTACAAAGATCGGGGCGGCGGGCTAAGCCCGCCGCCCCTATCTTTGTACTTTATTTTCTAGCAAGTCCCTTATGGCATGACACGCTGATAAGTAGCGAGACATAATTCAACATCATCTTCCAAATCCTATGCCGCCCGTGCAGCGGGTGGCACAGGATTTAGGGTTTTGGTTTTAATTGTGTCCAGGTACCTATCACAATCCTAGTGACACAGCCAGTTCGAGGACGTCACACAACCTGTGAAATCGTTCTGTAGGGTGTAGAGAGATGAAATTGCAATCTAATGAACGACTAATTTTTCTGAAATCAGTCATCATGTAAAGAAATATCGCAGCGTTGATTGTTGTCAGGCACTATGGCAAAGCTTAGAGTTGAAGCACCATTTGAACCCACCGGTGATCAGCCAAAGGCGATCGCCCAGCTTGTAAACTACCTCAATGATGGTCATCGGTTTCAGACTCTGTTGGGTGCAACAGGAACCGGAAAGACCCACACCATGGCTCGTGTGATTGAGCAAGTTGGTAAACCCACCCTTGTGTTGGCTCATAACAAAACTCTGGCGGCGCAGCTGTGTAATGAGCTGCGAGAGTTTTTTCCAGACAATGCAGTCGAATATTTTATTAGCTACTACGACTACTATCAGCCGGAAGCTTACGTCCCCGTCACCGACACATATATTGCAAAAACAGCATCAATCAACGATGAGATTGATATGCTACGTCATTCTGCAACGCGATCGCTGTTCGAGCGCAAAGATGTTATTGTCGTTGCCTCTGTGAGCTGCATCTATGGTCTGGGTATTCCGTCTGAATACCTCAAAGCATCGGTGCCACTGAGAGTTGGAGAAGAGGCCAATCAACGTCAACTGTTGCGAGATCTGGCAGCGATTCAATACGACCGAAACGATTTGGATCTAACCAGAGGCCGTTTCCGGGTTAAAGGCGATGTGCTGGAAATTGGCCCAGCTTACGAAGATCGCATCATCAGAGTTGAGTTCTTTGGTGATGAAATTGACGCGATTCGCTACGTTGATCCCCTGACAGGGGAAACCATTCAAAGTTTAGAAGGCATTAATATCTACCCTGCCAAGCACTTCGTTACCCCTGAAGAAAGACTCGAAACAGCCTGTCAAGAAATTGAAGACGAACTGAAAGAGCAGATCACGCTGATGGAAAGCGAGAATAAATTGCTTGAAGCCCAGCGTCTTGAGCAACGGACTCGCTACGACCTAGAGATGTTGAGGCAACTGGGTTACTGCAACGGGGTCGAAAACTATGCTCGACACTTGGCAGGCCGCGAAGCAGGATCACCTCCCGAGTGTTTGATTGATTACTTCCCGAAAGACTGGCTGCTCGTGATTGACGAATCTCATGTATCCATTCCCCAACTCCAGGGAATGTACAACGGAGACCATGCGCGCAAAGTCACTTTGATTGATCATGGGTTTCGACTACCGAGTGCAGCCGATAATCGCCCGCTCAAAGCGCAAGAATTTTGGCAGAAGGTCAATCAGTGTGTCTTTGTGTCTGCGACTCCAGGGACCTGGGAACTGGAGCAGTCAAACTCTGAATTTAACGAGATAGGGGACGGTAAAAAGCAACGTCGCGTATATAAGCTCGGCACAGGACGTGTAGCTGAGCAGGTGATTCGCCCAACAGGAGTGCTTGATCCAGAACTCTTTGTGAGACCAACGACAGGCCAAATCGACGACTTGCTGGGTGAGATTCGAGACCGGGTCAACCTTCAGGAGCGTACTCTGGTGACAACCCTGACCAAACGAATGGCCGAAGACTTAACAGAGTATCTACAAGAGCATGCGGTTCGGGTGCGCTATCTCCACTCAGAAATTGACTCCATTGAGCGGATTGAGATTTTGCAAGATCTGCGAGATGGGCAATTTGATGTGCTGGTTGGCGTAAACCTATTGCGAGAGGGGCTAGATTTGCCTGAGGTTTCGCTTGTGGCAATTTTGGATGCCGATAAAGAAGGATTTTTAAGAGCCGAGCGATCGCTCATTCAGACGATTGGCCGGGCAGCAAGACATGTCCGCGGGCAAGCCATTCTTTATGCCGACAATATGACCGATAGCATGGAGCGGGCTATCCGAGAGACAGAACGGAGACGCACCATTCAAATCGCCCACAATGAGAAGCATGGCATCACGCCTCAACCCATCACCAGGCGGAAGGTCAAAAATTCCATCCTTGCATTTTTAGAAGTATCTCGGCGGCTCAACGCTCAAGAGTTAGACGAAGTTTATGAACAGGCCGACGACCTTTCCCTTGAAAACATCCCAGATTTAATTGTGCAACTTGAAGCACAAATGAAAGAAGCTGCTAAAAAAATGGAGTTTGAAGAAGCTGCAAAATATCGCGATCGCATCAAACATCTTCGCGACAAATTAACGGGAAAGCGAGTAAGTTAATCTCATATGCCAACTATTCTTGTTCGGCCCTTATTCGGCTGAAATATGAGATTAACTTCACAGAGCGTTATATTCTGCACAACTGACCACCATAGGAAGCTGGGGATCGTTCTACCTAAGCATTGCTCAAGCGCTTGCAGAAAGAGCCTTACGCGCCAACAACTCATCAGAGTTAGCATGATCAGAATGCATACAATTTTCTAACGCTTCTAGCGCATAACTTGAAACGATCCCCGTTTCAGGGTGCATATCTTGCTCTTGCCAGAGACGTGATTCGATAACCCCCTCCCATGACGGAGCAAATGCTGGAACGGCTAGTTGACATGCTTTCCAGCGGCCTTGGACAGGTGCTCCAAGTTGCTGGCATAAGCCACCTCTTCGCCCTTCGAGAAGGTAATGCTGACAGTGGCGGCATATGGAAACAGCAGAGTTTATAGTTGTCATTTATGAGAGGATTGAACTCGTTAACTCTCTCATTCTGATTGCTCAAAAAGGTCGATTTAGGGGGCTTAATACCGAGAGAAACCGTTGTCTGCAGAAACTTTCAGCGATCCCAAACAAAATCTTAATTTCATATTGTCTTTATGATCCCCTTAAAAAGAAGACACAATTAGCAAGAAAACGATAGGTTTTTAGTTACAGAAATATGAGAATAATTTGCACTATTCTCTCGTAGAATTATTATTTTTTTGCTCGGGGATCATCTATTTATAGAAGCAGGCTGCTGCCCCAAAAGTCAGTGATTTAAATCTTTTGTCGGCTGAGATTTTGTCTTAGAGGGTTAGAAACCACACGACTTGGCAAACTTCTCAGATTCACTGCGAAGATATGAGCGCCTCAACCGCTCATTTTTTTCCCAACCTTGGCAAAGTCGTTAAGCCATGATCTCGACTCTTGGCAACGAACGTCCCAGGCTACACAAATAAAACCTGCTGACGCAGGTTCTAAACCCTTGCATTTCCCAGAACCCATAACGGCGACTAAGAGTCAAAGGAGCATAGTTTCACTGATGCTTACGGTCGTAGTTGTAACCCCTGGAGTTTAGACGAAATCCCAATAACCCCTCATTGAGGCTAAAAAATCTAGAGGATATTGTTGTTCTTGTTCGAGGCGGCTAGCCCAGTTCGAGGCGGCTAACTCAATACTCACACTGGTAACGATCAATCCTTTCAACCTGAAGGACCTGCAAAGGTTGCCCACTGCTTTGTAATGCAAAGTCCACACATTGCCCAACGCGCTAATTCTCCGTCTGGCGTCGGGCACCCGCAGGTTGGGCATAGAGGAAGATGTTGCGATCGCAGCTGAATTTGGTCAGCCCACTGCTGAAAAGCCTCTTCAGGAGCCTTGGGGACAACGGACAAGTGTCTTGCTGCTCGATTGGCAGAAGGAATCGAGAGTTGACTCGGGTGCGATCGCCAAAGTTCTAGAATCTCTGGGTTGTCGTCCAACGAATTCGATGCTGAATTTGTTGTTCCTTGCTTTGTGTGCCATTGAGTTGTGGAAAATCGAATATCGGCCAGCACAATATCGGGAAAACGTTGGCTAATCTTCTGCAAAATTCGTTGCCGCTCAAAACCAAGGTTCTGTGCCCAGACTGCATTAAATACTGCTACTAGCAGGGTTTCTTTCTGAATCCCGAAAGGTCGCGCTTTGCTTGCAACTACCTCGCCCACGATAGATGACCAGTGGGCTAAAATCCGCTGGAACCTTTGATGGGTCTTCCAAGCGTCCTGAGTTTCAATTCGATTGATCAGTTTTTGAAGAGATTGTAAAGCCACGGTTAAAATCTTTGACGTGAATTGATGCGATTCAGGGTGATTTTCAGTAATACGTAGATAGGCATTATGAAGACATTGGGTTGGACATAGGCCACCTTACTGTCTTCACCATTTGTTAGAGCGGCTTATCACTTAAGCTGGGAAGAACTTAGCAGGATTCTGGGGCACTCCGCGCCCCAGAATCCTGCCTTATCATAGACAAGCCGTTAGAACCTGCTAAATACCTGAACGTAGTTAAAACCAAAACCCCAAATCCTGGGCTGTCCGCTTCGCAGTCGGCACAGGATTTGGGAAGATACATCTAGTTATGACTCTCTAAGCAGATAGGCATAATTAAACTCACTTTAAAAACCTGGGGAGCGCCCTTGAGGAGCGCTCCCCAGGTTTTTGGATTTTTAATTTGATAACGCCAAGCTACTTACTTACCAGTATTCTATTGGATTTCTAACGTCGGTCAGCTCAGCCTGATATCTTTTCAGGAAAGCTAAAGATCACGAACCCGGACACTGATATCTGCGGAATATTGATGTCTGCGGAATAGAGGATAGAAGAGTTATAACAGATATAAGTCGCTTAGCCATTTTAAGTCTTGCCAAAACTTTTCTGTGTTTAGTGTTGACACGGAATAGTGGCGTTCGTTACATTTATAAAAGTCTAAACAACGCGCCCCCATCGTCTAGAGGCCTAGGACACCTCCCTTTCACGGAGGCGACGGGGATTCGAATTCCCCTGGGGGTATTGTTTTTAACAGACGAAAGAATCAATAGCGGAAGCTCAGAAGGCTTCCGCTATTTGCTTTCTAGACTTTTTTATAGAAAATCAATCCTGGATAGTAGGGGCTAATAAGCGCTACCGGACAAACGCACGGGAAAAAATACCCGTTATGGGATGGAAGATGCAGCCTTGAGCGCGTTTAGCGTGTTCTTCACCTAACCCCCTTCATTTCTGGCCTATCAGCGCATGGTGGAGGGTAGCAAAGGGAAAAGCAATGTCCAGAGCCTGTTTGGTGTCCATCAGATTGCAAGCGACAACCAAATCCGGGACCTACTAGATGCCGTGGCCCCTGAACACGTTCTTCCTGTGTTTGAGGACATCTTGCAGGTGTTAGAACAGCAGGCAGGGGCCGTTAGCGGGTTTTCGTTCGGTGCCAGACACCCTGTTGCTTGCCATCGATGGTACCGAATACTTCAGTTCGAGCAGTGGGTCGTGCATTTTAGTAAAGGACAGAGGAGAAAACAGAATCTTCTCTGTCTGCTATCTTCATTTCTGATTGAGCGGTTGTACTCATGAATGAACGTCCAGATTGCACCGATGTGATGCTCTAATTTTTTCGAGAAGGACAGGGTCTTCCTAACGAGCCGCGAAATTCTTTGCCTCAGCGTGTTGTTCAGCCTTGCTATGTCACTGCTCAAGCCGCTGTCTTTGCCGACAGCAACATGCCGTTTGCTCGGAATGACGTTGGCGTAGGCATCCCAACAATCGGTGTAGACCTTGGTACACTGTCTGGATACAGCAGGTATTGACTGCCACAATGCGATCGCCGATTCTCTGGAGCGATCGCCGATAGACTGGCTAGGGTCGACAGTTTGACATGTCGATGAGCTTGTATCAAAAGTAATACGATAAATCCATGACTGGAATACACGCCTAGATTTTGCCTGCTGCTTATTTATAGTGAAGCTAGCTCATGAAGCTAGCTCAGCAGAATATCGCCCTAATGCAATCAGAGAGAAGTATTGCTGGTACATGTGGTATTTGAGGTAGAAGTGGCAGGGAAAGCCTGTCCCTGTGAAATAATCTTCGTCCCACGTGCCGTCGGGTAACTGTGTATTAATCAGATATTGAATGCCGCGCTCGATCGCCTGCGTTTCTGGTTTGCCCGTTGCCTTAGCGGCATCGAGCAGTCCAATGAGTGCCCAAGCGGTTTGGGATGCTGTGCTGTCCCCCTGTCCCCGTAGGGTCGGATCGTTGTAGCTGAAGCAGGTTTCGCCCCAGCCACCATCCGTATTCTGACACTGGACAAACCAAGCCGCTCCTCGTTCGATTTGAGTTCGGTGGGTTTTTGGAGCGGCAAGGGCGAGGGCAGACATAACACCGCTGGTTCCATAGATGTAGTTGACGCCCCAGCGCCCGAACCAAGCACCGTCGGCTTCTTGCTCACTCGTGAGATAGGCAAGGGCACGAGCGAGACGAGGCGGATAGTCTCCGTTGGAACTAGGTAACAGAGACGGGACATTTTCGTAGGGTTTTGTAGGGGCGATCGCCCCTAACGGTGAATCGTTCTCAGCCCCAGCCATGAGTGGAGCCGACAACGATGGATTGATGAGATACCCCACCATTTCCACCACCCGCGCGGTGACATCGGCGGTGTTGGGGTCAATCATCGCTTTTAGGTCAGCATAGGGAAGTTCATTCAGCCAGTCGTGATCGTTGTTGATATCGAAGGCTCCCCAACCTCCGGGCTTGCACTGCATGGTGGCAATCCAGTCCACGGCACGGGCGATCGCCCGATGCTGGAGTGCTTTGTTGGGTAGATCAAGCTGACTGAGAGCCATCACCACCGTGGCAGAGTCGTCTACATCGGGATACCAGCGATTGACAAACTCAAATGCCCAGGCTCCTGGACGGCCTAGGGTATTCTTAACAGCCCAGTCACCGTAATCGATAATTTGGCGATCGATAATCCATTCTCCGGCTTTCACGAGGTCGGGATGATCGGCAGGGAGTCCTGAGTCTCGCAGGGCACGAATACACCAGGCGGTATCCCATACAGGGGAAACACAGGGCTGCACATGGTAGGTGGACTCGGTTTCGATGACAAAGCGGTCAACAGAGGCCATGCCGCGTTCCACCATGGGGTCGTGGGCATCATAGCCCAAGCAACGCAGTGCCAGGAGAGAGTTCAGCATGGCAGGAATGATCCCCCCCCAATCGCCCGTTTCTTCTTGTCGTTCGAGCACCCACTTTTCAGCTGCGTTTAAGCCTGCTTGGCGAAACGGAACCAGATTCCATGTTTCGAGCTGTTTGAATAGTTTGTCGAGGGGTAAGAAGATATCGCCCCACCCACCACTCTTTGGGAATTCGAAGCTGGCGTTTTCGCGCCCTTCAACATAGAGTTCGTCGAGGGTGATGGCAGGGTCGGTGAGAAAAACGGGTTCCTGGTCGAACACGATGAGGAGGGGAACGGTGCTGCCTCGCGCCCAGCTCGACATTTCGTAGATGGGAAATGACTGGGGCAGCAGCATAATCCAGGGCGGAATGGAGGGCACGCCGCGCCAGTCATAGCAGCCAATGAGGGCGAGGTGGAATTTGGTAAATACGCGGCATTTGGTGATGCCGCCATGCTTCAGAATGAACTCACGGGCTTTGACCATGGCTGGGTCGTCGGCAGAGACGCCGAGGAGTTTGAGCGCCATATAGGCTTCGACAGAATTGCTCAGATGTCCGCGATCGCCATAAAACAGCTCCCAGCCGCCAGTATCCCGTTGTTCTCGCCGCAGATAGGCTTCGACTTTGTGGAGCGATCGCTCTTTATCGGTGCCCCAAATCTTATGCAGCAGCACGACCTCACACGCCATCGTCACATTAGACTCTAGCTCTGACCACCAATAGCCCTCGGCATATTGCTGCGACAACATCCACTGCTGGGATGCCTGAATCGCTGGGTCAAGCCCCGTCATGGTCGCTCGTTCTTGGGTCTGCATGAAACAATCTCCTCAACCACGTCATCGGAATGAGACACACGTTAGTTAAGAAAACTATACATTACACACTGTTGAGCGTGTTGACGAATGACAAACAACTGAGCGATTGGTTCTTCGGCTGATGACAGTTAGAACAAAGGCTCTCTTGCTAGGATGAATAATCATTCAACGCTAAACCGCTGATGCTCACCGACCTTGAGATTCTGAAGAATATCTACAATGCGTTTGACCCGTTTGAAGCGCTGCCAGCGGGCGACCCTGTATATGTTGACTGTAGCGAGGTGCGGGGTGAGGAAGATATTTTGGTGGATGTGGGGCGACAGATCACCTATGCAGACCGCATCACCCATCAGCTTTATACCGGGCATCGAGGGGCAGGTAAATCGACGGAGTTATTACGACTGAAGAAAGATTTGAAAGACCAAGGGTATCGGGTCGTATATTTTGCAGCAGAGGAAGCAGACATCGACCCCGAAGATGCCCAATACACGGATATTTTGCTGGCCTGTACGCGCAACTTGCTGAAAGACCTCAAGGGCAACACGGCCCCCATTATGGAATGGCTTCGGTCACGCAAAACAGAGTTAATTGATGTCTTTCAAAGTGATGTGGCGTTGGGAGAAGACATCAACGTTGAGGTGCCTTTTAGTAAGCTCACTACGACGCTGAAAGTTAGCCCCACGGCACGGGCAAAGATTCGAGAAATGGTGGAACCTCATACGCCGTCGCTGATCGAAGCGCTGAATGACTTTATCAAGGAAGCGATGGCGAAAACGCCACAAAAGACCACAAAGAAGCTGATTTTGATTGTGGACAGTCTGGATCGGATTCCGCCGATTCTGCGAGAAAACGAACCCAGCAACCATGAGCAAATCTTTGTGGATCGAAGTGAGCAATTGAAGATGTTGGGCTGCCATGTGATCTACACGGTGCCGATTTCTTTGGTGTATTCAGGGCGAGGCACTGATCTGCGAGATATCTATGATGCAGAAGTAGAAGTGTTGCCCATGGTTATGGTGCGTGACCAGGAGGGCAATGTGTGTGAGGCAGGACTCAAGGCCATGCATGAGTTGGTGCGTCAGCGAGTCTTTCATGCTAAGGGTGTCGATCCATCAAAGACACTTGTGGGTGATATTTTTGACAGCCAGGAAACGCTGGATCAGCTCTGTTTGATGAGTGGCGGACACATGCGAAACCTGATGCAGATGGCGCAGGAAGCCATCAAACAATCTGTGAGGTTGCCCATTGGGAAAAAGGCGGTGCGGATTGCCATTACCAAAGCTCGAAATACCTATCGCAACACGGTGTATGACAAGCAGTGGCCGTTACTGGCACAGGTATCTCAATCCAAGGAGATTTTGAATAATGAAGCCTATCGAGAGCTGCTGTTTAACCGATGTATTTTGGAATATCGGTATATTGATGATGAAGGGGAACGCATTAGCTGGCGAGATGTTCATCCGCTGTTGAGGGGGGTGAAAGAGTTTCAATCTGTATTGGAGACGTTATTGATGTCTGAAAAGTCTGACTGATGAGAAGCCAGTGCGTTAGATACCCCTAAATCCCCCTTAGAAAGGGGGGCTTCAATCAATCAAGTTCCCCCTTTTGTAAGGGGGTAAAGGGGGGATCTAGCCGTTGAAGGCTCCGTTAGATTCCCCTTGGAAAGGAGATCCCCCTAGATCCCCCTTGGAAAGGGGGACTTGGTTAAGGCTCCGAGATCCCCCTAAATCCCCCTTGGAAAGGGGGACTTCAATCAAGTTCCCCTTTTTTTTTAGCCTGCCCAAAGGGCATAGGGGGGATCTAGCCGTTGTTGGATATAATTCCACCTGATGTGTACACCGTAGCTCACTGCTGGGAGAAGGGTTAGGGATGGGGACTAGGCCGCTTATAAGGAGAGAGTTTCACCCTTAAGTACACACCAAAGGGGGGACTCGGCTAATGCCCTGAATGAGAAACACGTATTTCAAAGAATCGCTATGATTCAGAACGAGTTGACCGAATGGGATGAAGATATTGATGCGTCACCCGAGGCCGAGTATGAGGCGCTGGTGCGATCGCTTCGTTGGGCAAAAGATTTTGGCTTGTTGTTTGTGCAGTGTTCTCCGGCGGAGGGTGAACGACTGATTGAACGAGTCAGCGGCGATATCTCAGAGAAAACTGTTGATGTTTTGCGGTTAGACGACGAAATTGAGGATCTCTACGAAACGGTTTCGTCATTTCCCAACCGTGACCAGATCAACGTTTTATTTATCATGGGGTTAGAGAAGTCGTTGGTGTCCTATATTCAGCCGGGGTATGGCAGCGAGGGCGATTACTATGCCAAAGACTCGGTTCCGAAGATTTTAGGGAAGCTCAACCTCCAGCGAGAGAAATTCAAAGACACCTTCAAGCTATGCTTTGTGTTTTTGGTGCCCCGTTATGCCATGCGGTATTTGATCCGACGGGCTGCCGACTTTTTTGATTGGCGATCGGGCGTGTGGGAGTTTGTTTCGCCCCAAGACGAATTGCAGCGGGAAACCCAGACGATTGTGCAAGAGGGAGACTACTCGCAATACCTAAGCTGGACATCCCAGCAGCGTCGAGAAAGGATCTTGACGATTGACGATCTGCTAGAGGAAGGCCATCAGTCTGATGAGGAGATTAGTCAACTCCGATTTGAGCAAGGCAATATCTTGCATGCCAATAAGAACCATGAAAAAGCGATCGCCAGCTACGACAAAGCCATTGAATTCAAACCGGACTTACCCGAGGTGTGGACCAACCGAGGGGTTGCTCTGTCTGACTTAGGGCGACATGAAGCGGCGATCGCCAGCTACGACAAAGCCATCGAATTCAAACCGGACGACCCCGATGCGTGGTACACTAGAGGGATTTCTCTGTCTGCCTTAGGGAGAAAGGAAGCGGCGATCGCCAGCTACGACAAAGCGATAGACGTCAAACCGGACTACCCCGCGGCGTGGAACAACCGAGGGAATGCGCTGTATGCCTTAGGGCGATATGAAGCAGCGATCGCCAGCTACGACAAAGCCATTGAATTCAAACCGGACTACCCCGAGGCGTGGAACAACCGAGGGACTGCGCTGTCTGACTTAGGGCGATATGAAGCGGCGATCGCCAGCTACGACAAAGCCATTGAATTCAAACC
>JBCCWF010000135.1:0-14256 GCA_039194035.1 Cyanobacteria bacterium P01_E01_bin.6
CAAACAGCCTTCTCTGTCCATGGCTGCTGCGTAAGTCCTATTATTGAAACTTAAGAACGGAGAGAGAGGGATTCGAACCCTCGTTAAAGTTGCCCCTAAACAGCATTTCCAGTGCTGCGCCTTCAACCACTCGGCCATCTCTCCAGGCATATGGTCTGGAGCAACACTTTTGCATTGCCCACAGAATTGTAATCTTATCAAAGTTCTGGCCATTCTGAAGCAGAAAATCAAAATTTGATGTGCTGATGGCGATTTTGATGGGTTGATGGCGATCGCCCTTGGAGAAGAAGAGTTTTAACAGCCGTCATGATTTGCTACGATCGCCCCATCAGGACAACCGCACCCGCACCGCCCACCTACACGGATTGTTATCACCCACGATGACTCGTACCCATACTGTTCGCATTTATAACCGCCAAAAAGAAACCTTCTACTCTGTTGACGTGCCAGAGGATCAATACATCCTTCAATCCGCAGAAACCCAGGGCGTGACCCTGCCATTCTCCTGCCGAAATGGAGCTTGTACGACATGTGCCGTACGGGTGAAGTCTGGAGAATTGCACCAGCCCGAGGCCATGGGCCTCTCGCCTGACTTGCGGAAAGAAGGCTATGCTCTTCTCTGTGTCAGCTATCCTCGGTCTGATTTGATGGTGGAAACTCAAGACGAAGACGAAGTATACGAACTCCAGTTTGGTCGATACTTTGGCAAAGGCAAAGTGCGCGCTGGGTTGCCCCTAGACGAAGAGTGATGATTCATGCCCCTCAATTGGTTGGCTGATGGTTCCGGCCACTCACCAGACTCGCCATTACGCACCCTGTCTCAATGGCTGAGACGAATGGGGGTGCTGACGATTAGTCTGGTCTGTTCGATGTTGCTGCTGAGTTGCCAAGCCCAGCCTCCGGCAGGGTTGACGACCCAGGTGATGCGAGTGGTGAGTGGGCAAACCATTGAAGTTCCTGATCCAACAGGGCAAACGGCGCTCAATCAAGCCGTTCGGCTGATTGGCATTAGTGCCCCGGCATGGGGGCAAGAGCCGTGGAGTGACGAAGCAAAAGCTTACTTGGCAGACCAATTGAGTAGCCAAACGGTTCTGCTCGAAACTGACTCGGAGACCGTTGATTCCTACGGTCAACAGCTTGCCTATGTTTGGAAAGATGATGTGTTGCTCAATGAAAAGCTGGCAGAAGAAGGCTTGGTGATGGTGACGGTGCGATCGCCCAATTTGAAATACGAGCAGCGCCTCATCCATGCGCAGCAAACGGCACGCATCCTCGGTCGCGGCATCTGGAATCCAGAAAACCCCATGCGTCTCACGCCCAGTGAGTTTCGCCAACAACAAGAATCTGAGGCACCCTAAAGTACAATCGGCAGCGTACAATCAGCCTGGATCAACCAAGGCTAATCATGACTCAACCGTCAGAGACTCAACTGCTAACATTCCTCGACATCGCCACGGAAGCTGCCCTCGCCGCAGGTGCCATCCTGAAAGATTATGTGGGCACAATCGACGACAAGATCTATCAAAAAGGACGACCTGGCGATCTCGTCACCGCAGCAGACAAAGATGCGGAGAAAAAGGTGCTGGAAATCCTCCAGCGACATGTGCCCGACCACGATATTTTGGCTGAGGAATCAGGAGAATTGGGCGATCGCACCAGCGACTTCCGATGGGCGATTGACCCGCTAGACGGCACGACAAACTACACTCACCAGTATCCTTTCTATGCTGTCTCCATCGGCCTGCTCTATCAAGGAACCCCGTGGCTTGGCGTCATCTATGATCCGTCTCACGATGATTTGTTCCGCGCCGCAAAGGGACTGGGAGCCACCTGCAATCGTCGTCCTATTCACGTCTCTCAAACGGATCAGTTAGCGAATAGTTTGTTAGTAACCGGGTTTGCCTACGATCGCCGCGAAACCTCAGACAACAACTATGCAGAATTCTGCCATTTGACTCACAAGACTCAAGGCGTGCGCCGAGGTGGTGCGGCATCCATTGACTTGGCGTATGTGGCCTGTGGACGACTCGATGGCTATTGGGAGCGCGGACTTTCTCCCTGGGATTTGGCGGCTGGAGTCGTGCTGGTTGAGGAAGCCGGAGGGCGAGTTACGGCCTATGACCAAAGCCCGTTTGAAATTGAGTCGGGACGGTTGTTGGCAACCAATGGGAACATTCATCAAGAACTCAGCAATGTATTGGTTGATATCAAGCCGCTACCCGAATTTTGTGTGGAGTAATCTAATATTTGGTGTAAATAGCTAGCCATAAGTAAAGGTAACTTTCCAAATACTGTGCCGCCCGCGCAGCGGGCGGCACAGTATTTGGGGTTTTGGTTTTAATGACGTCCAGGTACTTAGAGCAAAATTGAGACGTTTGCCAAGTCTTGTAGGAAAGCCTTTCCACATACGGCAGCCTCATTATTTGGGCTGTAAGTACACGATGGCCTGCCGCCATATCAATGTCGATGACTCATCGGCAGTGATAATACAGATGCACCCAGGATCTTGCCAATGGATGGTACCTATAATCGCGTCACCGGTAACGAGTTTGACTTCTACTCTGGTTTTTTCTTTGATGTAGGTTTGGATGTATCGAGTACTCGGCAATCCGGCATTTAACTCAACTGACATAAGCTTATCTTCATCTTAATAATCGACATTACTCTAGCAAACCGATTCAGCAGGTTGCCATATAGACATAGCGTAGTATCTTCAACCCAACAGAGAAGAAGATCCCGTTTCATAGACATATATACTGACTAGGAGACTCTTAATGCAACGATGGAGAGCGTTTTTGAATGCGGTGGTCAGAGAAAATACGAGCTACTACATGAATTTTCAATGAAAATATCAAGAATCTATCGTCAGAAAGCATGCCGTCACGCAGCTTGATGCTGCACCATGGTTGTATGTATTCTTTGTATTACAAAGATAAGTAGCTTGGCGCTATTAAACTAAAAAACAAAAACCTGGGGAATGCCCCAGAGGTGCGCTCCCCAGGTTTTTAAAGTGAGTTGATTGATGCCTGTCTACTTATTGCAGACTTTCGTCTATAAAGGCCTTGATTCCGACTGCTGTTCGCGATTTAGTACATGGAGATGAATTGGCAAAAGCTTTTATGCCGCCTAAGTTTCAGGGCAAGTTGAGGAATGATAGCGTCACTTCGTCGAATTCTTTGCTAGTGTTGGGTTTTATGTCTTCTGGCCACCCCATCCCCCTGCAACTCGTCAAGTAACTGAAAAGTGAGCAGTGTTGATTTGTGAAGTTCATCTCTGAGAATAAGGATCGATGCTCTGATCCTTATTCTCAGAGATGGGTTTGTAGCCATTGTGAATTATTTTCAACTAAACCTCTTTGATGAGACTACTAATGGAGCCAACGCTTAAATCTCTGGAAGATGATTTGGAGAGTATGCTGAGGGTTAAGCTGGGTGATGATGCAACCCAGGTTCGTTGCAGACCCGCGTCGTATTCGCTATACATTTTTATTCAGCACAGCCCCTGTCAACCATCTTCAGCGGTTGACATTTATTCGTCACTAGCGAGCTTTCTTCGCGATCGCCTGAGCACCTCACATCGGGCAACGTCTTTAGGTGATTGGCCTAATGTTCAGCAGATTTTGGTTGGGTTGTATCGAAAAGGTTCTCCAGCCCCCTATGAAAAGCGGAAAATTCAGTTGACGTCTGTGGTGAATTCTGCACTGGTTACCGTTGGACACAAGTCTGGTGATTCATTCTCAGGACCATCATCCTTAGGCGCAGCTAACGGTTCATTGGGTGTGAAGGCGACCAAGCATCAGCATCAGGTTCAAAATCAGGTCAGTCGAACGGCTGCCTTGAATGGTGGCATCTCTGAAGATATTGATTTTAAAAAGACTCCTAAAAAGACGGCCTCTCCTGATACAATTCCAAATCGACATGCAATTCCAAATCGACAGACAGGGATTCAAAATTCTGCCGATGAGCCATCTTTAGATGCCTTGCCTAGCAGCGAGCCAGAGCCATCGCTGAGAGACAAACTTGTTATTCCCAAAACCGCACTGTTGTTTATTCAAAAGCAGGTTCAGAATCGTTTGTTTTTGGCCAAGGCAGCGATAGTAGGACTGACGTTAGCTGTCTTTGGGACGGGAACCTATGCCATGACGCGTCCCTGTGTGATGGGATCGTGTGAAGTGCTGGATACGGCTCAAACCCTCAATCAACAGTCTCAAGAATTGCTGAGCACTGCAACAAGTGCAACTGAGATTGTTAATGCCTATGAAAAGCTTCTAGAAGCAAACTATCAATTAGAGAAAATCCCATTTTGGTCGGACCATTACGATCAAGCTCGGATCCTTATCTCTGAGTATCAAGAAGAAGCTGATTTCGTATATCAAATCGTTGGTGCTCAGCGTCAAGCCCATGAAGTGACACTATCCACCCAATCCCCTCCTTACCCATTATCTTTTTGGGAGGATGTTCGTGGACAGTGGCGGGAGGCGATCGCCCAGCTCAAGGCGATTCCTCCCGATACGGACGTTGCGCATTTAGCGAATACAAAGTTAACGGAATACCAGCACTATCTGTCTACGATTGATCACTACATTAGTCGAGAGCAAGAGGCTCAATCTAAAATTGAGGCCGCCCGTGAAGCCGCTCAAATTGCCGAAGCGCGTGAAAACGTTGCCAATTCAGCCGATAGTTGGCATCTGGTCTATATTACCTGGCAAGTCGTGATGAATCGTCTAGAGGGTATTCCAAAAGACACGATGGCCTATGCAGAAGCGCAGCACTTGAATGTGATTTATTCGGCTCAATTAACTGCCGCTCAAGCTCAAAATAGTCGGGAACAGCTTTCATATCGTTCGTATACGGAAGCAACCGCTCTCGCGAGCCAAGCCATGCAAGACGAACAATCCGGTCGAATAACTCAAGCAACTGTTGCTTGGCGAAATGCATTATCTAATATTCAGCAAATACCGGAGGGAACATCCTATTACGATCAAGCTCAGCCCTTATTGAGTTCTTATACTGAAGAGTTGGCTAGAACTGAACAGGCATTGGAAATCGTCGCCTTGCTGGAAGAACTCAGAGATCCATTAAATCAAGCCTGTTCTTCTGTCACTCCGATTTGTTCTTATTCGCTGGGTGCACATGCCATCGAAATTTTTATAGAAGCGCCCTATGCGGATGGCGTTCGTCAGTTTGTCACTGCTGGGTTGCACGTTTCAAATCATGAGCATAGTCAAGCTGATATTACGCTGGAGCGTTCAAAAATTGTTGTTTTACTCCAAACACTGACGGCTATTAGTAATGACAGTACGTTGGCTGTTGAACTTTACGATGACGATAGGCGACTCATCGCCACCTATGATCCGGGTAGTGGAGGATATCTTCAGGCTGATGTTGCGATTTCTGTGGAAAACTGAATGCGGCAGTCTTACGGGTGGGGTGCGTGACGGCTCCGCCTAACGGCACCCACTTATTTTGCATGAAAGGGCGATCGCCCTTTCATGCTGACTCCTTATCCAACTTCTTATCCAATCCCAATGTCGAAACCAGATAGGTTTCCAGTAAATCCAGCTTGACTGCCGTCAAACAGCAACTCGTCTCCAAAGCTACCTGATGTGGCTCTTCCGAGTGATGTCGGACTGAATCTGAAGGCATCTTCATTTTGTCCAGACAAGCCTGGTACGCGGAAATTTCCTCTTGTCGAGAGAATTAATTGATCGTCTTGCATACTGACCGCATCAATGTTTTCACGCCTTCGGGTCAGATTCACATCACTGCCGTCCATGTATCGAGAAACGGTTCCACTGGTCTTACGCCTCAAGGATATTGGCTCAAAGCGCAGCAAGTTTTCTCCTTTACTCCTCAGGCCATTCGATAACGTCGCATTCGAACGCGTTGAGAAAAGCAAGCTACCATCGGGCATTTGGGTCAAGGCATCTATATCTTCGCGTCTTTCGGTTAAGCCTAAGTCACTGCCATCTAAATGAAGTTTGAAGCGTCCCTGGGTGGTTCCTTTGCCGAGAGACGAGGCGGTGAATTTGACAACATCTGAATCGTCAACTCGTCCAACTCCCTTGATGTTGATGGCGCGGCTGAAGGACATCAGAATGGTGGTGTCATCGACGATATCAAAGGCATTGATTTTAGCTTTTCTCGGCAGCACGTTGGAACCATCAAAGAAGATGCTGACGTCGTTGCCATCGAAGAAAACGATATCTTCGTCATCAACATTGAGGTTCCCAATTGTTTTATCTCTATCAGCGCTGAAGTAAAAAGACTGACTTGCCGAAGGTGGAGGTGTTGGCTGAACCTCGAAGGCTCCGATGTCTGCGCGTCCTCCAAAGACTCGCGAGAACCCATCGCCGCGCTGGTCACTCACAAGACCATCAGGATTGCTGCCCGTATTGATCGCAGGAGAGCCAGGTTGAAGGGCGATCGTGTGAGTTGCCCCTCCATTGTCTTGCAGACCTGCTGGATCGAGCAGTGGGTCTTGACCAATGATGTTATTGCCTAAATCATCAGTAATCGTTCCATCTTCAATCAGGCTAAGGCGCGCTGAAATGGTGCCGCTGTTGTTGAAAATATCGGAGGTGCCACCAAAGCCAGCGGCATTGCCAGCAACAATTGTACTTTCGAGAGTGGTTGTCCCAGCATTGCTGATACCCCCGCCATAGTTTGACGAGTTGTTATGAATGGTGCTGTTGCTGATGGTCAAATTGCCAATGCTAAAGATTCCACCACCATTGGCATATTGATAAATCTCATCGATAGCAGAGTTTTTGGTGAGGGTGCTGTTGCTTACGGTGAGGGTGCCGTCGTTGCTGGCGATGCCGCCACCGCCATTTATAGAAGCATTGTCGTTGATCACGCTGTCTCGGACTGCCATGGTGCCGCTGTGATTGAAGATGCCGCCACCAATGGCATCAGACGAATTGCCACTAATGGTGCTGCTGAGCACTTCGACGGTACCACCGTTGTTGAAAATGCTGCCGCCACCTCCAGCGCTAGAATTATTGGTCAGACGGCTATTGCGCACCGTTAGAGTTTCGTGGTTCAGAATAGCGCCACCCGCATCTATGCGATCGCCCGTTGTATTACTGGCTTGGGTCAGGCCCCCTGTCAGGGTCATGCTCTCTAAAATGACCGTTTGATCGCGATCATCATCACCATCGTTGATGATGAATAAGCGATCATTGCCGTTCGCATCAAGGGTGATGGATTCCGCTCCTAGTCCTTGAATGGTTAGGGATTTATCAATCATGAGCGCTGACGCTAGGGCAATCTGTCCGCCAGCCAAGCTTGGAGCAAACGTGATGGTTCCGCCATTTTCAATGAATGCGATCGCTTCTCGAAGGGAGATATCGCCAGCACTTAAGTCGAAGTCATTTTCGTCTACCAATGTATCGACCGTCAGGGTGGGGAATTGTCCAGGCAGACTAATGCTTGTGGCTCCGCTTCCCGGAAATTCAACAGCACCTAGGTCAACGCTTCCATTGGCAATGCGCGCAAATCCATTCCCTCGCTGATCAAACGGAACGGGTTCTGTGGTGTTGGTATCGTTATCTACATCAGCAATGTCAGCGGGAATCAATCCATTCGTTCCCCGATCGATAGCTGGACTACCGACCAATAACGCCTGCGTTTCAGTTATGCCGCCGTTATTTTGTAATGGCCCTAACAGCGGATCGAGGGTCAAGGCTCCGCTGATGCTGCCATCCTCGACGATGTTGATGCCAATGGGAGTAAGCGGGCGATCGCTACGAACATCACCGCCAATATTATCCGCAACGATACTATTGGCTAGTGTGAAAGGAGTTGCTCCAAGTGCTCGGAATATTCCGCCAGCAGACTCTGCTGTGTTGTTGCTGATGGTGCTGTTGGCAATCGACACTGAATCATCAATATTGCCAGATGATTCAAATTGATCGACAAAAAGGCCACCTCCTTTTTGACTGGCTTCATTCCCACTCAACGTGGCATTGGTTATCGCCACGTTGGCATTCTGAACGTAGACACCTCCGCCAACATTTGATGCTTTGTTATTGCTGATCGTGCTGTTGGTAATCGTGAGGTCGATCCGACTCGTCAGGCCATTACTGAGGATGCCGCCACCCGTTGCAGAGGAGTTGCCGCTGATGGTGCTGTTGGTGATGGTCAGATCGGCATCAATGGCAGAAATGCCGCCTCCGAAAACATTGCTATTGACCTCATTGGCGTTATTCGTGATGGTGCTAGCATCTACGATCAGCTCTCCATAACGGTTATAGAGTCCTGTCCCAGCATTGTTCGTGATCGTGCTATTTTCTACGCTCAGCACCTTCCCATTCCGGCTATAAATGCCGTCGCGAGAGTTGCCGCTGATGGTGCTGCTGCTAACAGTCAAGGTTCCAGTCGAATGATACATTCCACTGCCCGAGCCTTTGTATCCCGTAATGGTGTTATCGCGCACGGTACTGTTGAGCAGGGTCAGGTTTTCTTTGTTAGAAATCCCGCTGCCATTTTCAATCACCAGGTTTCCACCGGTAATTGTCAGCCCTTCCAACTGAATTGTTTTGTCAGAGGCATCATCACCGTCATCCACCTTAATGATGCGAAAATTAGCGGCACCAGCATTGCGTTCGATGGTGATATCAGGGTTGTCATCATCGTTGATGTCGCCATCAATGGTGACGTCATCTGTAATCAATAGTTCACTGCTGGTGAGCGTAATGGTTTGACCATTGAGGGTGGGGTCAAACGTAATCAGGTCCGCTCCGTTCAACGAATTGGCATCAAGAATTGCTTGGCGAAGAGAGCCTAAGCCATTGTCATTGAGATTCGTTACGGTAAATGTAGCCATCGGTTATAGATACTCCTTCGCAGTTGTGCGAGATAGCGGGCTTATCAATTGCACAGTCTCAACTTGATGCCGTGAGAGACTGCATCCACTTATGTCATTCATGTCAATTCATTCCGAAATGCCCCTGTTTTAGAACGGCTCATACCTTAAGGCAGGAAAAATTTAACGGGATTTTGAGGTGCGGAGCACCTCAAAATCCCGCCTTAAACTACAAACCTTTTAAAACTGACCTGTGTTGCGGTCTCTAGTTCCTGCAAAAATATTCATCGGCATTGAGACAATTACTGGGTAACGGTTTCAACGTCTCAAACATTTGCTAAGTTTGTAAATTTTGTTCGTGTCCGTTCTCGTTGTCGGTTCCTTTCACGACGTGGCAAGGTTGACGAAGAAATGAGCGAGTGAGGCTCGCGTCGCGGGTCTCACTCGCTCATTTCTTCGTTATGAATCTGCGAACTTTGCCAAAAGGGCGATCGCCCTTTCTGCACCTGACTTTTCTTTGTGTATTGCCAAAGAAAACAGTACTGTCAGTGAGAGAAGGCTGCGATCAGGAAAAAAATCGTCCCTCACATGAGCAATGCTCACCACATGCCTCAATTAGTCTCAAGGAGAATACTGTGACTGTTTCTGAATCCCCGGCAACGTTGGAACCCCTTCGCAGTGTCCACACCACAAACTTTCCTGCATTGCTGCAAGAGCTGGGATTATCCCTTATGGTATCGACCTATCAGGCTGGGAAGGTGGTGCTGGTGCGTGCGGATGGAGAGTCACTAAACACCCATTTTCGGGTGCTCCCAAAACCGATGGGGTTAGCGATTGATGGAACAGGGCGCATGGCGATCGGGACAAGTTCTCACATTTGGGAGTTTCGCAATATGCCTGCGGCGGCTCCAAAAATTGAACCCGTGGGAAAGCATGATGCGTGTTTTTTACCGCGCAATATTCATGTCACGGGAGATATTGACATCCATGAAATGGCCTGGGGGCGTGAGGGATTGTGGTTTGTCAACACGCGGTTTTCCTGTCTGTGTACTCAGGACATTGACCATAGCTTTGTGCCTCGGTGGCGATCGCCCTTTGTCAGTGCCTATGCCCCTGAAGATCGGTGCCATCTCAATGGGTTGGAGTTGGTGGATGGGGTGCCGACGTATGTGACGGCATTGGGAACGACGGATACGGCAGGGGGATGGCGAGACAACAAGGCGCGAGGCGGCGTTTTAATGGATGTGCCGACGAGTGAGGTGGTGGCATCAGGACTGTCGATGCCGCATTCGCCACGATGGTATCGCGATCGCCTCTGGGTTCTGGAATCTGGAGAAGGCAGCTTGGCCACGGTTGATCCGGCAACCGGAACGGTGGAGGCTGTGGCGAAGCTGCCTGGATTTACGCGAGGGATTGATTTTTATGGGCCACTGGCATTTATTGGACTGTCACAGGTGCGGGAATCTGCTGTGTTTAGCGGCATTCCGTTGACGGAACGATTGACAGAACGCATCTGCGGCGTGTGGGTGGTGAATATTGAGCAGGGCGAGATTGTCGCGTTTCTCAAATTTGAGGATGCGGTGCAGGAGATTTTTGCGGTGCAGGTGCTTCCGGGGATTCGGTTTCCGGAGCTGTTTGTTGAGGAGAATGACTTTCTCAAAACGTCCTATGTGCTGCCAGATGAGGCGTTTGCAGAAGTACAGCTTTCAGATGCGCCGCCCTCTGAAGCAGAGCAATGCTTTTATGCGGGGCTACGGGCGTATCAGGCGGGGCACCTGAATGATGCGGTGCAGCATTACCAACAAGGGCTGGAGCTTAGCCCAAAACAGATGCACGCCCGATATCAGCTCGGCGTGATTTTAGTGGATTTGCAGCAATGGGTAGCGGGAATTGAACAGCTAGAACAGGTGATTGCGGAGCGATCGGATCATGTGGAAGCTCATAACAGCTTGGGTGTGGCATATATCAATCTTGAGAATTTCGACCAAGCTCGATGGCATTTTGAACGGGCGATCGCCCTTAATCCTCAGTTTGAATTAGCGCGCAAGAACTTGAACGTTTTGCAGCAGCTGGCAATACAGGAATTGTGATGAGGTGCAGAGGTGATGGAGGGGAGAAGCATGGGATGCTAAAGGATCTGTCCTTAAATAACCTCCCACAAGTAGATGACCCAACCGTAGGGGCGCACAGCTGTGCGCCCCTACGGTGTGCGCCCCTACTCAAATTGAGAACAAAACGATCATTCTCAATTTGGGTCTTGAATGATTGATTTGAGTCCAACATCAATAAAGTGAGTCTAAGAATGGAACTTGCTTGAACACGATCAGTATTGTATTCATAGATCAGTTCAAACCCCTCATTCATTCGTCGTCGATTTGATAAGATTGCCCAGTCGTGTCAATAAGAGGATGGTTTCAATATCCTCTTATTGTTTCCGACACTAATGCCTGTAGTTCAGGCTCAGCCTTGCAAAATTTCGTTCTGCAATGGATGGTACGGATGGTGATGTGCCTCTAATCTGATCTTCGATCCAACAGCGGATCTCATCCTCAGAAACGCGATAAATTGCTTGACCTGTCTGAGTATTGGCGGCACTCCATAAATCGCCCACTTGCCATATTTTCAGGTGATCATTGCTGCTCATGAACCAACGAGTGAGAGCCTCCAAGGCAGATCGGAGTGATTTAACACTTGCTTTCCGGAATCGAGTTGTTTTTTCTATCGGAGATAGTGATTGAAGAGAGCCATGATTTAGAGTATTTGTATCGATTCTCATCGTGATCCTCCTTAATGTGATGAGTTGAGACATAACTTGAATTCTTTTTCGCAAAAGGCTTTGTGCTTTATGTCTTATATTCAATGTAGTGTGTGTCATCAGGAAGAACAAACACGTGAGACGATGCTATCCATTACTAAAATCGATGGATATGGCCTTCCTTTCTGGTTCTTGCTGACCTGAGCTTCTTTTACGGATTGATGAGCGGAATCCTATGCCCCGAAAACGCCCGGAACAACTGAGTTTGAATCATCTCAACACCCTCATTGGGGTGGCTGAACAGGGGAGCTTTAGTGAGGCGGCTCTGTCGATGAACATGTCTCAATCGGCGGTGAGTAGTGCGATCGCCACATTAGAGTCAGACTTGGGGGTGTCGCTGTTTTTGCGGGGTCGACATGGGGCGACGCTGACGGCGGTGGGAGAACGAATTGTCGCCCATGCGAGGCGCATGATGGTGATTCAGGAGGAGCTCATCAAAGATGCGAATTTGGCTCGTAGCCTCAAAGGAGGGGAGATTCGCATTGCGGCGTTTCGAAGCATTGCTGCTCAGATTTTGCCGGAACTGATTGCTCAGTTTCAGAAGCGGTTTCCAGACATTCAGATTGATTTGAAGGAAAACTCAGGACACGAAGCGCTTGTAGATGATCTGCGAAAAGGCAGGGTAGACATTGCTTTTGTGGATGAATCGTTGTCTGATGAGTTTAAGACCTGGCGGTTTATGCAGGATGAGTTTGTGGTGCTGCTGCCGTTTGATGATGGTGTCGGTTCCCCTCTATCGTGGGAGGCACTGGCTCACTATCCAATGATCATGGCCACCGAAGGAGATAACTGCGATCGCCTGGTATATAGTCATTTCGAGGCCTATGGGCAACGGATGAAGGTGTCTTATCACGTGAGAAATGATTCCACGATTGTGGGGATGGTTGCCAGAGGATTAGGCGGAACGGTGATTCCACGGCTAGCGGCTGAGCCGATTCCAAACAACATCACCATCCATAGTCTGCCCGTGCCACTCTTTCGCTGTATTGAGGTGGCGATTCTGACTGATGCTCTACAGCCACCGCCTGTGTTTGCTTTTTTAGACCTGCTTAAGGAGTCGCGAGGATGACGATGGCAACCAGAATCAACGTGATGCGAATAAGGTCAGCCAGTGTCGTTGCCAGTATCGTCGCCAGTATTGTGCTGGTAGGCTGTGGCTTTTTTGCTGGGGAGTCTCCTGAGGCGGTGGTTCCTGCATCCGCAGAGGCGATCGCCCTTGAAAGTACGGCATTTGAAGCTAATGGCGCGATTCCTTCGACATATACCTGTGATGGAGACGATAGTTCACCAGCATTGAGCTGGGGAGTCTTGCCTGCGAATACTCAAAGTATGGTGCTGATTATGGATGACCCCGATGCACCGCGAGGGCGATTTGTGCATTGGGTGGTATACGATATTCCGCCGGATGTGGCTGGGTTTGCAGAGGGCATTCCTGATGGTGAGTCGCTAGCGGTTGGGGGACTCCACGGGAAGAATGGATTTCGTCAGGTGGGCTATGGGGGGCCGTGTCCGCCGAGTGGAACCCATCGCTATGTGTTCAGGCTCTATGCATTGGATACGATTTTGGAATTACCGTCGGGCAAATCGAAGGGTGATGTGGTTGAGGCGATGAATGGACATATTGTGGGTGTTGGAGAGTTGATCGGGCAATATGCTCGTGAGTAAGCGATCAAATGCAAGAAGGACTGTCCTTCGACTCACGTGATACGTAGCTAGCCATCATTAAACGTAACCTTCAAAGTCTTGTGTCGCCCGCTGAGCAGGCGACACAAGATTTTGAGTTTTGGTTTTATGACGTCCAGGTACTTCGTAGCACCTGGAGCGTTCCTGACGTAGCCTGGTTTCGAATAGTTCTTTATGATGAAGGGCACGGGCGGTGTTAGAAAGGTGGGGAATTAAATGAAGCGTCGTTATTTTTTGTCGAGTGCGTTGAAAACTGGGCTGGTGACTGGGGGCTTTGTGTTGGCGGGAACCTCTATTGCTGGCACGTCTCTTGCTGAGACGGTCGCAGATGCTGCGATGACTCCAGAAATAACGGTGTTTCGTAGTCCGACGTGTGGCTGTTGTGGCCGATGGTCTGACCATCTAGAGGCTGCCGGATTTCGGGTGGTGGATAGGACAACGGGCGACATGCATTCCGTGAAGCAGCAATATGGCATTCCGCCACGGTTGGAGACGTGCCATACGGCAAGTGTTCAGCGATACATCATTGAGGGACATGTGCCTGCGGAAGATATCAAGCGGTTGTTGGCAGAGCGACCGAAGGTCGCGGGCTTAGTGGCTCCGGGGATGCCGATTGGTTCTCCGGGGATGGAGGATGGCGATGAGGTGGAGCCGTTTACGGTGTTTACGTTTAAGCACAATGGTTCTGTTGCTGTATTTGCTCGGCATATATGACGCGATGGCGAATTTTAATTTGAGTCCATCAGGTTCCATTAAAAAAGTAGGATGCCGTCAGCGCAGCGACGCACCAGCCATGCTGTTTGTTTTGAGAACGTTACTGCTCAGGCTTAAGAAAATCCCTATTTTTATCGGCAGTCATCCACATGGTGTCAGTCTGGAGTAGCTCAATATATTGTTGAATCCCTTTGAGCAAGAAAGATTCACCTCCAAAGCTAAGTGAAGCTGACATC
>JBCCWF010000136.1:0-14236 GCA_039194035.1 Cyanobacteria bacterium P01_E01_bin.6
GCGAATGATTCCCTGTTTGTGGCTCTACTGCTCCTCTCGCTCTGCGTAAGTCCTAATCCAGTTGATTCACAATTGCCTCGCTATCGCCACCCCAGGCATAGGACACGAAGATTTCTTTTGAAGCGGGTTTCTTCGGCGCAGTCGGTCGCTGTTGCGACGGAATTCGTTCTGCTGGAGACTGACGCACCCCCTGAGATTCGATGCCATCCAGTAATGATTTGACACTCACAGATTCATCGTAGCCTTCGGGGATAAATTCACTGATGCCTTTGCTCTCAAGCGTGAGCAAGTGATCATAACTAACTGGGGGAACCTGAGGCTGATTGGGCAGGGGAACGCGTTCTTGTACTTCGTCGCGAATGCCTGTGATGGTGCTATGAATTGAGCGAAATTGAGTCCGAATAGCTCCAAGCAGACTACGACAGGTATTGGGATTACCTGTAATACGAACAAAGATTTTCTTGTCTTCGCGATCTGCTTTGACAAGGGCAGTGCTACCGTCCACTTGGAGTACAACGCCGTTTCGCCAGTAGGTTTTTTGGTGAATGTTGGCATTCATCCGCACAATGAAACGAGATATCACACTATCAGGGAGCACTGGATAGTGATATTCAAAGGCGAGGGCATTGTCCCAATTTCCGGTGTAGGGTTCTTCTTTGGGAAGCAGGTCAGGAATGAGAAACTTTTTATCATCGGGGCTGTCCATGGGGAAGCACAATTCAAATTTTTCCATCATTATTGATGATGAACTGATGCTTATCGCGAGGATAGATCGTGCGATCGAGAATGTCGTTGAGCAGACGTCGCTTCAGCACTCCCTTGAATTCCGTCATCAGTCGGTTGTAATTGAGGATGCGGTAGACTCCGTTGGTGACCCATTCTGGATTAAGCACGTTGGTGTCTTGAACCCGCTCATCGCCTCGAAAGTTGAGCACGATGCCGAGCTGATGAAGTAGGGTAATCAGATTCGACTGAGTGTCCATGTTACAGATTTCTTCGGTTTGGCAGAGGGCTTGATACTCGTGGTAGGGAATGTAGTCTGTATTTTGTTCCTTCAACTCTTCGAGGCGAGTTTTGATGATGAACCAGGGCTTAGGCAGCAGATCAAACACATGATCAAGCTTGCCAATTTCCTTAATGAGGATAGTTTTGAGCGTATCGATACCTGTGCCGTCTCTACAGGAGGTTTCGACAAAACCGTGAATGTTGGGATATTTTTGCTGTAATCCTCGACGGTCAATGTCGAGGGGATGTTCATCGGCTTGGTTGCCGACAATGATGATGGGAGAGTTTCCGCCAAAACTCTGGATGATTTTCAGCCAATAGTCCAGACGGTTATTGGCTTCGTCGAGCCGAGCATCGAGCACCAGAAGATAGAGACTGCGCTTGATGAGAAAAAACTGATGGGTCGCATGCATAATCTCTTGACCACCAAAGTCCCAGATGTTGAGCTGCACCGTTTGGTCATTGACAACAATATTCCAATTTTTGATATCGATGCCTTCGGTTTTTTGCTCGTGTGGGTTAAACGTGTCGAAAAGGAGACGATTGACCAATGAGGTTTTACCCACCTTTCCTTGGCCCATAACCAACACCTTCGCCTCATTGAGTGGTTGTTTTTCATCACCCCAAAGCTGAGCCAGATAGTCAAATATTGTTTGAGGAGAACTCGGCTCTCCAAACAATAAACTTGAGTCTCCCAAGATTTCAGGTGGAATGGGCAGGTCATTTCCACGTAAATCCAGCGTTTTAAGTTTGGTGAGTTGGCCGATTTCGGTCGGCAGCGCCCTCAGTTGGTTAGAGCTGAGGACGAGCGATTGTAAGCTCGTCAGTTGGCCGATTTCGGTCGGCAGCGCACTCAGTTGGTTATAGCTGAGGTCAAGCGATTGTAAGCTCGTCAGTTGGCCGATTTCGGTCGGCAGCACACTCAGTTGGTTAGAGCTGAGGACGAGCGATTGTAAGCTCGTCAGTTGGCCGATTTCAGGGGGCAGCGCACTCAGTTCGTTAACGCTGAGGTCGAGCGATTGTAAGCTCGTCAGTTGGACGATTTCGGTGGGCAGCGCACTCAGTGGGTTAGCGCTGAGGACGAGTGATTGTAAGCTCGTCAGTTGGACGATTTCGGTGGGCAGCGCACTCAGTTGGTTATAGCTGAGGACGAGCGATTGTAAGCTCGTCAGTTGGCCGATTTCGGGCGGTAATTCAGTGAGGCTATTGCCCGAGAGATCGAGATCCACGACACCATCGTTGGCCGCTTGTTCAATAACCTGGAGCAGTTCGTCGTTTGTCATGGGGCAGAGGAGTTGGGTGAGTGCTCTGAGAAGTGATTGGGTTGAACAGGTAAAGGGGTGGAGAGACAGAACAGTGGAAAGATGGGGAAGAGAGAATTTTCTGAAATTCGTTAGCGGGTTATGGGTTCATTGTCTAAATCGTTGTCATCATCATCCAATTCAAGACTGTTCATATATTCGGTGAAGGTTTCCGAGTATGCTTCTCCAACCCAGTCGCAGCTTCCCACGCCAACAATCTGCCATCCAGTTTGGGTTCGTTGATACCCAATCATATCGCCCGCCATGTCATCAGCGATGAGCCGGATGTGATCTAGCACTGGCAGATGCTCAACGACATCAGGCAGCAATGTGTTGCCCATGATGGGAGTGTCGTCAATGATGAATCCGTTGTCATGGTGTTCTGAGCAAACGGTGCGGAGCCAGTCGACATAGTCCTGAGGCAAGCCGGGAAAATCGACTGCAATGGTATTGATTTGCTCTTGGGAATGCGGGATCATCTCGTCAATTCCAGTGAGTAGGGGCAATTAAGCGTCGAAATGCATGCATCCCTTTTGTTTTACCCAAGTTTTTGTGATTCATGCGTTCTCGTTCCCAGCGTCTCGCTGGGAACGCCAACCAGAGGCTCTGCCTCAGATAACATGGCAGACGAGCCGGAGGCTCGCGTGGGAGTTCCCAGCCAGAGTCTGGGAACCAGATGCGGATATATTTAAGATGCTTTTTTCTCGTTCCCAGCGTCTCGCTGGGAGTGCCACTAGAGGCTCTGCCTCAGATAACCTGCAATGAAGCCGGAGGCTCGCATCTGGTTCCCAGTCAGAGTCTGGGAACCAGATGCGGATATATTTAAGATGCTTTTTCTCGTTCCCAGCGTCTCGCTGGGAGCGCCAACCAGAGGCTCTGCCTCGGATAACACGGCAGACGAGCCAGAGGCTCACGTGGGGATTCCCAGCGAGACGCTGGGAACCAGATGTGGAATTTTCAAGATACTTGCTTTGCTTGATTGTGGTTCAGAAAATGATTTATCTCCTTTTGCAGTACGTACAATGAAAGCAGTTCCAAGAGGAGGATCGGTGAATGACTGTTATCAACGTCGTCAAAATTCCGCTTCAAACGATTGATCTTTCTCCGGGCAGTCATATGCGGATGTCTGATGTGAGTTGGACACAATACGAAGCCTTGCTCGAAGAACTTGGGGAAAACCGGGGATCTCGTCTTGCTTACAGTCAGGGAGTATTAGACGTTATGGTTCCACTGCCAGAGCATGAGCGAGCAAAGATTGTCATCGCCGATTTGGTAAAAGCGATATTGCGGTTCCAGCGGCGTCCTTGGGAACCTCTTGGCTCTACGACATTCAAACGTGGAGACAGCGCAGGGATCGAACCGGATGAATGTTTCTACATTCAAAATTATCAAACTGTCATTGGCAAAGAACGGATTGATTTAGCCGTTGATCCTCCCCCTGATCTGGCCATTGAAAGTGATGTCACTTCAAAAACTCGAATCGAAGCTTACATTGCTATCAAAGTTCCAGAGCTTTGGATTTATGATTCTGGTCAACTTAAAATCAACGTGCTGAAGGGTGATGATTGCTACGTTGACTCTGAAACTAGCCTAATTTTTCCAGACCTACCGATTATCAAGATCATTCCACGGACGATCGAGCAAGCTAAACGCATTGGTACCAGCCAAGCCTTGCTGGAATTTGAAGAGTGGCTACAAGAGAAAGAATAACGTTGGTCTCTGTGCAAGGGCGATCGCACGTTTAGACTGAGAAGAGCGATCGTCCAGAAGCAATCTCTCGTTCCCAGCGTCTCGCTGGGAGCGCCACTAGAGGCTCTGCCTCAGATAACACGGCAGACGAGCCGGAGGCTCGAGTGGGATTTCCCAGCCAGAGTCTGGGAAGCAGATGTGGATATATTTAAGATGCTTTTTCTCATTCCCAGCGTCTCGCTGGGAGTGCCAACCAGAGGCTCTGCCTCAGATAACCTACAATGAGCCGGAGGTTCGCGTGGGGGTTCCCAGCCAGAGTCTGGGAACCAGATGCGGAGATATTTAAGATGCTTTTTTCTCGTTCCCAGTGTCTCGCTGGGAATGCCAACCAGAGGTTCTGCCTCAGATAAGACGGCAGACGAGCCGGAGGCTCGCGTGGGGATTCCCAGCGAGACGCTGGGAACCAGGTGTGGAGTTTTCAAGATACTTGCTTTGCTTTCATGGAGAGGCTTTTGAGTCAAAAATGTAAAATAAGTACAATACGTTATCAACGTACAACTTGTAGAAATAGTGAAATTAGAGTAAAAGAGTAAATAGAAGAGAAACGTAAGGCTGTTTAGAGTTCAACTTGTGAACAGTACGTTATGGGTAACCATTCATCGGGCGTGAGCCATGACAAACGGAACGAGCGCGTTTAAGCAGCTTCCACTTTCAGATTTGAGAACTAGCTTGCCGAAGTTCAAGCGGCAAGTTCAGCTGGGCATGAAGCGCATTGCAGCGACCTATTACGGTCAGGTGGTGGGGTTTCTGGTGCCGCTGAAGGATATTCTTCCTCTGGAAGCGGACGGACTGATTGAGAATACGGAAGAGATGTCGCTGTCGGACTTTCGGTCTCAGTTGACGGAGTGTTGGGAGCGGCTGCAGCTGGATGTGGATTGCATTTATCTCACCTATCACACGCGGCGGGCAGCGGTGTTTGTGAGCCCTCGGTTTATGCCTTATCTGCCGATTCCAGTGGCGGAGGTATCGCATAAGCTATTGGCGGTGACTAGCGAAATTCTGGAGGCGACTCCAGTTGTCGTTGGTTCTGACGTAGAAAGTACTGTGAAAGACGAGGAGGTTTCACATGTTTAATGTGACCTGCATTGATCAAGATCTGGAGCACAAACTCAGCAATGCCCTGGACTATTTTTCTGGGGAGGCGTGCATTGAGCTGGAATATTTTCTCAAAGCGCTCCAACAATATGGCGAGATTTCCCGAACAAATTTTTTCCTGGGGAACATCAACTGCATCTCTGCGACAAGCGTGTGTGTCTACTATCTCTCGAAGCCCGATGCTGCTGAGGTGGTGTTGCTAGACGTGATTGAGAAAAATCGTGATGCTAAAGTCACGAGCTTGTCGTCTGTTGAAGAATGGGATGATCAAACGGTGATTGACTGCATTCCACAATATGACAAACCAGCCAAAATCATTCGTGCAGTGGAATGCATTCACGACGGGGTGCGGAGTGCGTTGGACTTGGGAACCGAGCTAGGACATCGGGCAGAGAAGCCCAAGGATGTTGCTCGTCAGGGTCACTATGCGCTGAAGACCTTGGATGCGTTGAACTTGGTTGAGTTGCGGAAATCAGGGCGACAGTCGATTCCTGTTTTGACTGAACGGGGCGATCGCATTGCCCAGGCTCAGGATCACGAGACGAAGGAGGCACTGCTGATTGCGGCAATGCTGAATTACGCTCCCGTGATGATGGTGATTGAGGCGGTGACGAAAGGAGGCCGCAGACTAGATGATCGGCTGATAAAAGACCTCGTTTTCCCAGTAGAGTTTCGTTCTGCGGATACCTGCAATCGACGGGCTCAGACCATTAAGAGCTGGGTGAAGTGGATTTGTCACTATCAATTGTTGCCGATGGCAGTGGATGACGGGGCGACGCAATTACCATTGCCAATGTTGTTTTCGACGTAATACCTTCCTCCCTCTGCCTTCCCCAAAGAGAAGGATCAGAGATTCGCGAAACGACTAGATCGGCACGATTGGGTTGGAATTTAAAAAAGCGGTTTGATCTCCCTTCTGTCCTTTGGGCAGGCGATGCCAGAAAAAGGAGGCCAGCTTGAAGTCTCCCTTGACAAGAGGGATTTAGGGGGAGCGATGCAAGGCTTTTAGGGAACGAATGACGTGTGACGAATGACGTGAAAACCATGATGGAACGGACGAGTAGAACCTATCGATTTGAGCAGCAGGGTCTCGTAGGCGCACAGGGTGAACACATTTTGGATGAGTGGTTGTCGGAGAGCTACAAAATTCTGAATGTGTCAGATATCAAGCTCTATCAAGAATCGGGGATTGACCGTATTCTCATGCGACCCGATGGCACGACGGTCAAGGTGGAATATAAGTTTGACCTGGCATCATCGCGAACCGGTAACTTGTTCTTTGAAACGGTGTCGGTGGATAAGCGCAATGTGCCGGGTTGGGGCTGGAGTTCCCAGGCTGACTACTGGATTTTTCTGTTGCCGACGATGGAGGTGCTGGTGGTAGAGCCGAGCCGATTGCGAACACTGGCCTGGCAATATCGGGAGAAGTTAGTAGACAAAGAAATCCAGAATATGGGCTATAAAACCATTGGCATTGCAATTCCCCTTGCCCAGGTGAAGGCGATCGCCCGTTGTGTCAAAGAACTCTGTCAGCCGGAATTGCTGGCGGTGGGTTAGTGGGGGCATGCCATGCCTCTACCGGAATCGTTCAAAGGGCGATCGCCCATCCCGATCGCCCATCTCGATCGCTCATCCCGATCGCCCATCCCGATCGCCCATCTGATCGGTTCAACAATTCCCTTATTATCCTTCGATTACATCCAGACCCCTACGGGCGTATTCAATGCGGAGTTTGAGTCCGAGGGTGATCTGCTTCATAATCCAGTAGAACACGGTCAAAATCACAAAGGTGACGAAAATGACGATGAGGGGACGTTTTTCCGTCAGGGCATTGATCGTCGTCATCAACACGCTAGTGGGTTCTGTGGCTAAGTCCCAACTGTTGAACCGAATGAATCGTCCGAGGTAAATGCCGACGGCATTCAGAGCATGCATGAGCAATTCAGTCGGTAAAATAAACCGCTGCATGTTGCGACTTTTGAGATATGCGCCTTGATTGATGAGTGATAAGACGTAGGCTTCGAACCCAAGCAAGATTGCTGTGACATGGATGGGAATGAACACCAACGCCACCGTCCAAATCGGAATATGGCCAGAGCTGGTGCCCCGAATGAGGTGAATGATGTCGGTCAACAGATAAGGCGCATTGGGCAAGAAGGCAACAAACACCACAAAGCCAATCCACCAGAACCAGGTGCGGGCACTTTGCTTTCGCCTAAAGATGCTGAAACTGAGGCCGAGGCAGATGGCTGCTAGCATGATTAGCCATCCAAACCGCAGGAGAGATGAGCGATCGCCCTCCATTACGGTATGCATCAGTCGAGTCCAGCTGGGCGCGAGGTAGTGAGCTTTGGGCCAAAATCCGATGACGCCGATACATCCAATGGAGATGCCGTAGACCCACATCCATGCGTTGGAAATGCGATTTCGACGAAATAAAACAATGCTGAGGATGAGGGGGATAAAGGCAAGAAATAGGTTCCACAAAATCCATCCGCTGTAGATGTAGGAAAAGGACGCGGATAAATTCATCAGAAGTGATCGCATAGGCACCTCATCAATTCCTAAGGGAGGGACAGCCGCAGGGCTTATCGTTTGGTTATGTCATCCCCAGGGTAACCTTTGAGACTGGGTATCTACTACTGCTACTGATAGGAGAGAGCTGGATTCTCAGCAGAAACTTATGAACGCAGTCTGGAGTGATTCGCGCTTAAATTGAATCAAAGGGTAGTCGTCTGTCAACATTGGTGGAGTAAGATTCCCTAACAGACGCGATCGCTGACCGATGTCTCTCTGCAAGGAATTGTGAACCATGCCCCAGGAATCGTCTCCCCGCCCTGATCAGGATTTCACCATTGACCAGTCGACACTGTCGGGGAACAACCAATTGGGTGTGCATGTTGGGCGCGACAATGTGCAGTCGGGACACGATACCCTGCAATCAGGGCGCGACATTGTGCAGAACCACGGTTCGGGCAATCTTTTGAAAGACGTGATGATTAATGTCTTTCAAACCCAAGGGACTGATGCAGCCCCAACCTTGACCCGCCAAGACTATCGAAATCGCCAAGCACTGCTGGATAAGGTAGAAAACTATTGGATTAAGGGGGTGTTGGAGCAATCGTTGCAAGGTCAAGGGAACGGGCGATCGCCAGTTCCGCTCGATCTAGAACTCAAGCCTGATGCCGTGATTGCGCCCTGGCGAGTGGTGGATCAAGCGTTAGATGCTCAGTCCAAGGTGCTGCCTCCTGACACCTCGATCATTGATGTGTTTGATGAGTTGGGCACTGGGCGATCGCTGCTCATTTTGGGGTCTCCGGGGTCTGGCAAAACTACCATGTTGCTGAGTTTGGCAAGAGACTTGATTGCGCGATGCCGACAGGGCGGCACGCAACTCATTCCAGTGGTGTTTAACCTATCGTCTTGGACGAGTCGCAAGCAAACAATTGCAGACTGGTTGATTGAGGAGCTGAACAGTAAGTATCAAGTGCCCAAGGCATTGGGAAAAAACTGGATTGAAAACCAGCACTTGCTATTTTTGTTGGATGGCCTGGATGAAGTGCAGATCGACGACCGAGAAGCTTGCATTGAGGCTCTGAATGAGTTTCATCAGAACTATGGTCCAGAACTGGCAGTGTGTTGCCGTGCCCGAAACTATGCCTTACTTAAGGAACGCCTCAACTTTCAATCAGCACTCTGTTTGCGATCGCTCACGGATGATCAAATTACAAATAGCATTCGTCACGCTAGCATCGCATCCAAAACAGATTTGACGGGATTGCAGCAATTGCTCATTCATGACACGGCTCTCCGAGAAATGGCAGCGTCGCCACTCATGCTCACCATCATGATCGCAGCTTATGAGAACTTGGATGATCGGCGCATTTTGGATACATCGGGAGTGGAAAAGAAACGAGCGGAGTTGTTCAACGCCTACATTGGCTGCATTTTTCAACGTCGAGGAACGGAAGACATCTATCCCCGACAACAGATCATTCATTGGCTCACGTGGCTGGCGCGCAATATGCAACGGACGTCCCAATCCGTCTTTTTGATCGAAAATCTGCACCCTGACTGGCTAAAAACTCCGATCCAAAAGCGCATGTATCGCATTGGCGTCAAAGCGTTACTGATCTCTCTCTGGGGAGTCATTCATTTGGGTCTCATCAGTGCACTCTTGTCAGACCCTGATCCAAAAACGTTTGACTATATGAAAGGGGCATTTGGGGCAGCGTTGGGATTGAGTGGCGGTATTGTGTACGGCGTCATTGGTGGTCTTTTGGGTGGGCTGGTGACCGACACCACAAAGTTGCGAGAGGGCAGTGTGATCAACGGTCTGTTATTGGGCGGTATTTTTGGGCCTCTTTTTTGGGTCGCGATGCTGAACAATGAGCAAGCGGTTACCTATGGCATTGCCTACGGTGTTGTGTATTTTTTAATCGGCGCTTATATCTATGGTCTCATCCACGAAATCAAAGGGTTTAATCCCATAGATACCCTCCGATGGTCGTTGAGAAAAGCGCTTCCGTATCTGCCGTTTAGTGCCATTATTGCGATCGCCCTCAGTCTTGGCACGAGCATCACGGTTTGGCTGAGTGTTGTTGTGGGGTTGATGTTTTTGATTATTGTGGGTTTTGAGAATGGAAAAAACATCGATCAGCGTACCCTTCCCAACTACAAAATTCGGCAATCGGTTGCCAATGCAGTGAAGCTGTTTCTACTGATTGCACCGTTGGCGGGCGTGCCCTCCTACGCCATTCATGGCGGGAGTGTGTATTCGGGAGTGGCCAACGGTGTGATTTTTGGCATGGGAGCAGCGTTGATTGGTGCTGGAGGTGCTGGACTCAATGGCATCAAGCATGGTGTGCTGCGGTTTATCTTGTGTGTGAAAGGTGAGATCCCTTGGAACTATGCTCGCTTCCTCGACCATGCGTGCGATCGCATTCTCTTACAGCGAGTTGGGGGCGGTTACATGTTCATTCATCGAGCCTTATTGGAACATTTTGCCTCCATGCAACAATCGAGACATTAACCATTCACCATGACCAAACCACCAACATACAGGATGTTCAGTACCGCAATGACCACTCATTCTGTTTTCTCTCAGGAAACTGCTCCGCTGTCCCAAACCATCACGCAACCGATGCATCATCCGCACAGTAAATCGGTTAAGAAACTGAATACGAGGTTGAGGGGACTGGTGGGCAAAGCCATTCATGACTACCGCATGATTGAAGCGGGCGATCGCATCATGGTGTGCGTGTCAGGCGGTAAAGATTCTCACACCCTGCTCGACCTGTTGATGCAGCTCCAGCAACGGGCACCCATTCACTTCGATATCTTGGCGGTGAATCTCGATCAAAAGCAGCCTGGGTTTCCTGAAAACTGCCTACCCCAGTATTTTCAGTCCATTGGTGTGTCCTACCGCATCGAAGAAAGAGATACCTACAGCGTGGTAAAGACCGTCATCCCTGAAGGCAAGACCATGTGTGGTCTGTGTTCACGACTGCGGCGAGGCAACCTTTATCGGGTTGCGCAGGAAGAAGGGGCGACGAAAATTGCTCTCGGGCATCATCGGGATGACATTGTTGAAACGCTGTTTCTCAACATGTTTCATGGGGGGACGTTGAAGGCGATGCCGCCCAAGCTGCGAACGGATGATGGGGCTCACGTGGTGATTCGCCCCCTAGCCTACTGCCCAGAAGCTGATATCGAACAGTATGCGATCGCCCGTCAATTTCCGATTATTCCCTGCACCCTGTGTGGTTCCCAAGAGAACTTACAGCGCATTCAAGTTAAACAAATGCTCCAAGCCTGGGAGCGAGAACATCCAGGTCGCATCGAACGCCTATTTCACAGCCTCCAGAGCGTTGTGCCGTCCCACCTTGCCGATACAGATTTGTTTGATTTTGCCAATCTCTGACTGCCGATTTAATGATGGCTAGCTACTTATCTCACTAGAGGTGATCGCCTGGTCGCCTTCAAAGGTCAACAATCGTGGCTTACTTTGCAGCATGAGTCGTTTCGCTGACTGCTTCTAGATTAAACCTGAGTCACATGCATTATTCCTGCAGCGCCTCCGCGTTCATTCACGTTGGTTTTTATGGCCTCGGTTTATGGCTTTGCTTTACACGCTGCTCTCAGTATCCCCTGATCCCTGGTGTACACTGATGGGGTCGTTTGGCCCATTTCTATCCACCTGAATTATCTATGGCAACGTTTCTTCTAGAAGTTGGCACTGAAGAACTTCCCGCAAGCTTCTTAGATGATGCATTTGAGCAGTGGCGCACCCTCATTCCAGCTACCCTCAACGAGCAGTTCCTTTCTCCTCAGTCCGTTGAATTGTATGGCACGCCTCGTCGATTATCGGTGCTGATTACTGGATTGCCAGACAAACAGCCTGATCGTAACGAAGACGCAAAAGGACCACCAGCAAAGGCTGCATTCAAGGATGGCAAACCCACCAAAGCAGCAGAAGGCTTTGCCCGATCAAAGGGGGCAGATGTCTCTGCGCTAGAGATTCGCGATACCGACAAAGGTGAGTTTGTTTTCGTGCATCTCAATATTCCAGGACGTTCCACCTCAGCGGTGTTGACGGAGCTGGTGCATGACTGGATTACGAAGCTGGAAGGAAAACGCTTCATGCGATGGGGCGATGGCGATCTGAAGTTTCCCCGCCCGATTCGATGGTTGGTCACGTTGCTGGATGATGTGGTGTTGCCTATCACGCTCGTCAATGGATCAGAATCCTGTACGAGCGATCGCCTCTCCCAGGGACACCGCGTGCTCTCGCCCGAGCCGCTGTCGATTCCCCATGCCGATGACTATCTAGCTTGTCTGCGACAGGCATTGATTGAGCCTGACTTGAAGCAGCGAGAAATCATCATCCGCGAACAGGCTGAGGCCGCCGCCAAGCGACTCGGTGGCGTGGCGTCCATTTCTGAATCTCTACTTCAGGAAGTGGTGAATTTGGTGGAGTCGCCCACGGTTGTCGTCGGCAAGTTTGACGCGGAGTTTCTGGAGATTCCTGCGGAAGTCACCATGACGGAAATGGAGAGTCACCAGCGCTATTTCCCAGTGCTGAAAGAGGCTGGCTCAGCGGAGCTTCTACCCCATTTCATCACTGTATCGAATGGTGACCCCAACAAAGCCGACATTATTGCGGCGGGGAATGAACGAGTGATTCGGGCGCGGCTCTCGGACGGGAAATTTTTCTTCGATGCGGATCGGAAAGTGCCGCTGGTGGACTATCTGGAGCAACTGGAAACTGTCACGTTCCAGCAGGACATTGGTTCCGTTCGCTCGAAGGTGGATCGTATTGTGGCGATCGCCCATCTCATTGCCCAGCAACTGGGTGCATCAGAAACCGACAGCCTCCACATCGGGCGGGCGGCGCTTCTCTGCAAAACAGATCTGGTCACCCAGATGGTGGGCGAATTCCCAGAACTTCAGGGCGTCATGGGTCAAAAATATGCCCTCGCCAGCGACGAACCCAAAGCAGTAGCCGACGCCATCTTCGAGCACTATCTCCCTCGGGGAGTTGACGATGCGTTTCCCCAGACATTGGTCGGTCAAGTGGTGGGCATGGCGGATCGTCTGGACACCCTGATCAGCATCTTTAGTCTGGGTATGATTCCCAGCGGCTCATCTGACCCCTTCGCTCTCCGCCGTGCCGCCAATGCCATTGTGAACATCACCTGGACTGCGAACCTGGGAATTAATTTGTATACGCTGTTGGACGGGGCGATCGCCGCGTTTACCCAAACCCACTCGGTGAAAGATGGTACGGCTGACACGCTTCAAGCGCAGTTAGAAGAATTCTTCATCCAGCGCTTGCAAAGCCTCTTTCAGGAGGAGTACCAGATTGACTATGACCTGATCAAAGCCGTGTTGGGGGATGGAGATGAGAATTATCGGCAGCGATCGCTCACGGATTTGCTGGATGTGCGCGATCGCGCATTGTTTCTCCAGCGCATCCGACAAGACGGTACCCTTTCTTCCATCTACGAAACAGTGAACCGTGCGTCTCGCCTGGCAGCCCAGGGCGATTTGGCGACAGATGTGTTGAAACCCCAATCTATCGTGCAGCCCGCGTTATTTCAGCAGCCCTCGGAACAGGCGTTTTATGATGCATTGGTGAGTATGGTGCCGAAGACAATGCAGGCGCAGGCCAATCGCGATTATCAAACGTTGGTGGATGCGTTGGCGGAAAGTGCTCCGGTGGTGAGTCAGTTTTTTGATGGGCCAGAGAGCGTGATGGTGATGGATGAGGATGTGGCCGTGCGGCAGAATCGACTGAATTTGCTGGGCTTGTTGCGGAACCATGCACGAGTGTTGGCAGACTTTGGGGCGATCGTGAAGCAGTAGGAGTATCGCGGTTGGCAATGATGATGCTCAGCTTGAGGGATGGAAACGTTAGGTTGAATGTTCGATCAGTGAATGCTGCTGCTGAATGGCTTCAATGACTGCCATCACCTTTTTAGCATTTGCGAATTTGAGTTGCTGAAAGATAGTGAGAGAGGTGTGCAAATGCTTTAATCCAGTGCTGACATCACCGGCCTGTTTTGCCAAAACCTCGCCAAAGTGCCATAAAGTTTCTGCTTTGTCGGAAAGATAGCTCAAGCACTCTTGAATGTCGAGAGCTTGCTCAAATAGCTGAATTGCTTCAGTGACCTCGCCAACTTGAGCGTACACTCTGGCGCGTTGGCATAACGTTTGAGCTTTTCCTTTGGGATAACCTACGTGCTCAAAAATCTCTAACGATTGATTGAGTAGGGCGATCGCTTCACTGACTCGATGTTGCTCTGAATACAACGTTCCTATTCGATTGAATGTGTAAGCTTTACCGGGGCGGTCACCGATTTGCTCACTTATCTCGAAAGATTCTTGATAAAGAGAGAGAGCTTCATCGACCTCACCTTGATCCTGCTTGATCCTTCCAATAGCTTGCAAACAATAGGATTTACTGGAGCGGTCACCGATTTGCTCAGTTATCTCGAGAGATTCTTGATAAAGAGAGAGGGCTTCATCGACCTCACCTTGATCCTGCTTGATCCACCCAATAGAGCGCAAACAAGAGGACTTAC
>JBCCWF010000137.1:0-14205 GCA_039194035.1 Cyanobacteria bacterium P01_E01_bin.6
CATAATTTGAGGAGTGAAGGTGGGTAGATGGTGGCTCAAATCCTCTTCAGCCATGACGGTCATCTTAGAGACATAGAACACAAAACATAGACGGATTCTGAACACCGTGTTATCCACTTCTGAACACCGTGTTATCCACTTCTGAACACCGTGTTATCCACGTCATCCACTGTTGACAGGCTGAAGCAACGCGTCAATGTCTCGCTTGAGATTTAGATATGGGTAGTTTTTACAGTCAAAGAATTTGTCTTTCTTCTAATCCTCGTCTCTAAAACTCAGGACTCAGAATTAAGTAGCCATACTGATATCGTATGACTTCAGGTGAATTAGGCTGAGACAAGAAGAGGCGTTTGTGACGACAGGTTAACGATTCATCATCACAACTTAACTCTGTCTACACACGACTTTAGAGAAAGTTCAAGAAAAGCTCTCTTCGTCTCGCTTTGCTCTCCCTCATAATGTTGTTATGCGTATCCTGATCTACTCATATAACTACCATCCGGAACCCATTGGTATTGCTCCCTTAATGACTCAATTAGCAGAGGGGCTTGCTCAGCGGGGACACGAGGTTAGAGTTGTAACAGGAATGCCGAATTACCCTGAGCGAAAAATTTATCCCAACTATCGCGGAAAGTTTTATCAAACTGAAACGAGAAACGGCGTCATTATCCAACGAAGCTATATCTGGATTAGACCCAAACCCGGACTCATGACTCGAGCAATTCTTGACGGAAGCTTTGTCTGCACGAGCTTTATTCAAGCCCTTCGAGGATGGCGACCTGATCTCATTTTACTGACCGTTCCTCCACTACCTGTCTCAATACCTGCCACGCTCCTTGGCCTTTTCTATCGCTGTCCTGTCGTTCTCAATCTGCAAGATATTCTCCCTGAAGCTGCAGTACAGGTGGGGTTACTACGCAATAAACTAGCAATTCGTGTCTTTGAAGCATTAGAAAGATTTGCATATCGACAAGCCACTCGCATCAGCGTTATTGCTGACGGATTTGTGGATAACCTTAGAAATAAAGGGGTTCCGGATGCAAAGCTGGCGTGCATTCCCAACTGGGTTGATGTGGATGAAATCTACCCCATGCCATTTGAAACCAATCAATTTCGCCAGGAACATCAGCTGCAGGCCAAGTTTGTGGTGATGTATTCCGGCAATATTGCTTTAACACAAGGGATGGCGACCGTCATTCGTGCAGCAGCGACGATTACAGATATTCCAGATATTGTTTTTGTCATTGTCGGAGAAGAAAAGGCGATCGCCAACTTGCAAAAGGCATGTGATGAGCATGGAGCAACGAACGTCAAGCTACTAACCTTTCAACCGCGTGAACGACTTCCGGAGATGTTGGCAGCTGCCAATGTCGGACTGATTGTTCAAAAAACCAATGTTGTGTCATTCAACATGCCATCCAAAACCCAATGTCTCCTCGCAAGTGGACGTCCCATTATTGTTTCTGCTCCATTAACAGGTACGGCCGCAGATGCGGTTCGGAAAAGTGAAGGAGGGCTAGTCGTCCCGCCCGAAAACCCAACCGAATTAACGAACGCAATTCTGAGCTTGTATCGGGATCCGTCAAACGCAGTCACCCTTGGTGAGAAAGGACGTGATTATGCCCTCAAGCAATATTCTTTGCAGAGTGCATTGAATCGATACGAAGCATTGTTCGCAGAATTGACTCAAACTGGAGTCCCTTATCCCTCAACCGATCAATCGGCGATCGCCAATTCTCTAGCATTTGCTGGAGCTAATATCGACCCCAAAAAGCACTTATCATCACTACAGAACATTCAGGAACCTGGATAAGACAGAGTGCTGAGCATCAAAGGCTACCTTATCTTCATCTAGCTCAACGCGCCCGGACACTATCCGGACACTATAAAGAATAAAGCTCGGCTATATTAGGGACTGTCATTTTCCCGCAGGGAAAACGACAGTCCCTAATTTGGGTTGGGTATACATTGCAAGACATGATGCAGATTCGATACGAGAGATCACTTTTATCTCATCTCGCATGATTGAACCGTGGCGTACCTGTTAATCGCTGAAGTTTGATCATTTGCTCAAGCCATTGATTCTCATGAAACGGCTCTACCCAACGGTGTTGGGAAAACTTCCAAAAAAAGGAATAAATTAAACTGATCTTGACAAGGTATCAATCCGAATCGCTTGAAGCATTTCTCAACTAGCGCTAGTCTATGGGGCAATTGGGTGGTTTTTTAAAAACCGAGCTGAACGTCATGATTGGTTACTCGTAAAAGTAATCGTGAAGAAGTTTCAAAAGAGCCGACTCAACATCTGCAAGGTTGATTTGGGAACGCCAGATTGTTTCAGTGTGACAATCTCTTTTGAGCGAAGAAAACCAAATACCTTACTGTTCAACGTTTCAAATTTATCAAGCAGCTATTAAGAATCTAGGGTTTGGAGTCGATTGTGACTCAGGTTCCTTACAAAAACAACTTGAGCAACGTCTCAAGGACGTTGCCTAACTAAAAGGCTCACAGGTTGTGGCCGTGCAGTTTAAGTTTGTAAGGATGCTGACGATAGATGAGTATAGGCTTCAGCTTTGAGGTTGAAAAATAGATCGCTTGATTCAAGTCATCTTGGAAATAGGCAACTTTTTTTGAGAAAACTCTTCTATTTGATATAAGGACAGTAATACGAGTAAGATTCTCACCAATAAGGTCAACGTAAACTATTCCACTATTTATTGGAAGAAAATTAGAGGTTTACAGATACGAATTGTTTGTCATTTAGAATCACGAATTTAAGCTAGGTTGCTTTACCAAAGGTCTTATGTCACGAATCATTGATCCAACAACTCCAGTATCTGAGGCTCCCAGCAACGAGGGAGGACTAATTATTCAAGGTTTTTTGGACCAACCAAACCGCTTTAATGGTTCCTTAGGAAACGATGAGGTATTCGGCGGTAATGGCAAGGATGAAGTCGATGGTGTCGATGGCAACGACTCCATTTTTGCGTTGGGAGGCGATGATATCGTTTTTGGCGGACCAGGCGATGACTTTGTTAGTGGTGGTTCTGGTAATGATCAGCTACGTGGTAATCAAGGCATTGATAACTTACGAGGCGGTGCTGGAGATGACGATATTAAAGGCAATCTTGGTGACGATACGCTGAGAGGCGGTGGCGGTGCTGATGTCATCCGTGGTGGCGCTGGTGACGACATATTGATTGGCGGGCCTGGTGCTGACGAGTTGCGTGGTAATGGCGGCAACGACGAAATTAGAGCCGGTGGTGGCGCTGACCAAGCCTTCGGTGGTGGCGGCAACGATGACATCAGTGGTGGCGGCGGCAACGATGTGTTGCTTGGCAATAGTGGTGACGACTCATTGAGTGGCGATGCTGGCGACGACACACTGGTAGGTGGCAGTGGCGACGACACACTGGCAGGTGGCAGAGGCAAAGACACGCTAGTCGGTGGCGCAGGTCAAGATGCGTTCGAGTTCGAATTCTTTGACAGTGGGGATGGAGCAATTCAGGTCGATGCTGTCGATGAGATTCTGGACTTCAATCCTACGGAAGACGTCATCCGCATCACTGGAATCGGGGATAACGCTGATGTTGTCTATGACGCAAGTACGGGATTAGTCTCTATCAATGGAACGGATGCCATTCAGTTAAACTCAGGTCTAGATGTTGATGATGATAGCTTTGAATTTTTCTAGGTTTTTTCATCTAAGCCTTTGTTGAATTGCTGCTTCGTGAATCACCTATGATGCCCGACGAAGCTACTAATGAAACGCTCATGACTAAGCATTGACCTTAGGATTGTTTGAGCCATTGCAAACGCCATGATTCAATCTCTTGCATCACAGAGCATCAGACAGGAGATCTCTGGAGTTCGCGCCTCCGAAGTAAGCGCATCTTGTGTTCTGCAAGGGCAATTTCTTCAACAACAAGGACGATTGTCTGAAGCGGTTGCCTGTTATCGTCGGGCGATCGCCCACGATTCTCAACAGGCTGATGTCTATTTTCAGCTAGGGACAGCTTGTGACCAACAAGGTGACGTGTCATCGGCTATCCCGTGCTATCGACATGCCATTCAACAAGACCCGGAGCATGTCAATGCCTATAGTAATTTGGGTTGTGCTCTGTTGAAGCAAGGAGACGCTCAATCTGCTCTGCACGTTTTTCAGGAGGCGATCGCTCACCATCCAGATCATGCGTTTCTTTACAACAATCTGGCTCGTGCACAAGAACAACAGGGGCAGATGGATGAGGCGATCGCCTCCTATGAGCACGCCATCCAGCTTCAGCCAGATTTAGTTCAGAGCCACTTCAATCTGGGGGCATTGTGGAAACAATTAGGGCAAACGGATAAGGCTATCATTTGTTTACGGTACGTTGTCTCCCTGAATCCATCTCATGTTGAAGCTCAAAGTTTGTTGGGGCAATGGCTTCTTAGTCAGGGGCAGATTGCGCCAGCTCTAGCTTGTTGGAGACACGTCCTACAATGTCATCCTGAACGGATAACTGATTATTGCGATCGCGCACTGCTTCGGAGTCGTCAACGATCGCCGGATGATTCACTCGATCACCTCACCTTCCGTTGTGCTCATTTTCTGAGAACACTTTGGAACGATGTTCATACTCCTGACTTACCCCAGCAACTCGCTCATTTATATGGATGCCTTGGCAAAATTACGCTGGACTATGGAGAACTAAATCAGGCCGAGGCGCATCTCCGTAAAGCACTCCATCTCCATCCCAAGAGTCTGGACATTTGGCTGCGTCTTGGTCAGTGTTTGATGCAACAAGGGCGGCTAGATGCGGCGATCGCCATTTACCACCTGGCACTCAGATACTATCCTGAGCAGGCTTGCCTACATCAACACATTGGCCGTCTTCTCGAAGTCCAAAATCGCCCTCAACAGGCGATCGCCGCCTACCGAACAGCCCTTAATCTTGCTCCAACTCCTGCGTCTTTCCCATCTCTCACCCCCCCTCAATGTCTGAAGACTCAATCCGTCTCCCCGATACGACAAGCGCCTTGTCTTCCAACCCATCTTTATCCTTCCACTCTTGACTGGGCAATCCACACGTCCCAACCAGGCGTTAACTATACGGCTCTGTCCGATCCCTCCTCTCAAGCCAACTCAGCACTACCTGCGCACTGCTTGCTGCCCCAATCCCCTGACTCGTCCTGTGGCGGTGTCACCTGCCGTTCTTGTATGGCAACGCTTCTCCTTGCGTTTGAACCGATTCAAGTCTGTACCGATGTCTTTACCTGTACCCAAGACACCTCGATTGATGTAACACCATCCTCAACGTTTGTGGTGACTATCCCTCAAGGGCGAGCCTGGGTTGCGCCTCAAGAAAATGCATGGGTGATTTGTAACAGCATCGGCATCATCACCCCTGAAAACGCCCTGTTATCTGATCTGTCGAGAGACTACCCGTGGTACTTACCAGGATGCGATCGCCATCATCCCAAGCATCATCAGATCTTCCGTAGAGATACGCTGCCTCCTGTCGAACGGATCCACGGGCGCGTTGCAATACTATCCGGCTTGTCGGGACATGTTTACTACCACTGGATGATGGATGTCCTACCTCGATTCGAGATATTGCGCCGCCGTGGCATCGATTGGGATGACATTGATTATTTTGTCGTCAACTCAGTCGATCGTCCATTTCAGCAAGAAACACTGACGACCTTAGGTATCCCTCTTCACAAAATTATCGTGAGCGATCGCCATCCCCATATTCAGGCCGAGCAGCTCATTGTTCCATCGTTTCCCGGCCATTTTGATTGGGTTCCACCCAACACGTTGCAATTCTTGCGCGACACCTTTCTTCCCCTGACGACTGATGAGCCGTCAGCTTTTAAGCCAGTAAACGCGCCAGAGTCAGGCCAGCTGAATTATCCCGGCTTCAAATCAGCCCCTGCTGAAGAGTCTAAAAATCTCTCGTTTTCGTCAGACACTCTATACCCCGAACGTCTTTATATCAGCCGTGCTCACGCTCGCTATCGTCATGTGATCAATGAAGCGGATGTCATGAATCAGCTGCAACCCTTAGGATTTATTCCTGTTGTGTTGGAATCACTGTCGGTGCAGCAGCAAGTAGCGCTGTTTGCCCATGCTCGAATTATCGTTGCTCCCCACGGAGCTGGACTCACCAATCTTGCATTTTGCCAGCCTGGGGCCCAGGTTGTTGAGCTTGTCTCGCCTCACTATATGCGAACAGACTATTGGATCATCAGTCACCATCTCAGGTTGCGTCACTATGTCATCCGAGGAAAACCATTCAACTGCGATCCGCTCCGTCAACTCATGTATCAAAGCCCCCTTGCTGAAGATATTCATGTACCGATTGCCGCCCTCCAGGCCATCATTCACCAGTTGAACTGGGCCTGATGCTTGGCCTCTCTCCGCTCCGACTGTTCACTGTCTGAATGAATCTGCTTCCAATGGACTCATATGTTTGACTCCCTCGAACCAACCGCTCAACCGATTGTGTCTCCACTCTTGAGGACTGCCCTACTTGCCTGTGAACAAGCACTGCAACCAGAATTTCAGGTCGTAGAATTTGGAGCGGCCTGTCAGAAACTAGGGAGTTTATTGCAAGGCATGGGGCGATTTGAAGAAGCAACGCTGTGGCATACCCATGCTCTTGCCTCGCAGCCAGACTTTGCCAAAATCTATGCAGGCGTGGGACAAGTTCATCTCCTTCAACAACAGTGGCAAGCTGCTGAAAAAGCTTACCGAAAAGCTCTTCAGCACAATCGCAATTGTGCTGAAGCTTACTGGAAATTGGGGGCGATCGCCCTGCAACAAGAACAGCGACCGCAGGCGTTACAGTTTTGGTATCACGCCTTAGCTCTGGAACCCCAAAAAGCAACGGTCGATGGACACATTCGGCTCGGACACGCATTCTATAAACTCAAGCAAATTGACCATGCCTTAGCCTGTTATCGACGGGCTATTCGACTAAAGCCCAACAATCCCGACGCCTATCGTGCGTTGGCAACTGTATTCACAGATGAAGGGCGGCAGGACGACGCGATCGCCACCTATCAACAAGCAATAGAAGCAGTTGACAATCCCGGTTGGGCGTTTTACCAATGGGGCGTCCTTTTGCGGCAGAATCATCATATAGACGACGCCCTCACAGTTTTCATCGAAGCAACACAGCGTGACCCCGACTTTCCCTGGACGCATCATGATGCCATTGAGCTACTTCTCAGTCAAGAACGCTGGCAAGACGCCATCACTCTATGCAACCAAGCGATTGCTATCCAATCATTTCCTTGGGCCTACAGCCAGATGGGGCGTGCTTTGGGTGCGGTAGGAAAACGAGACGAGGCGATCGCCTGCCACCAAACGGCCAGTGACCTACGAGGCTGGCATGCCTGTAAACAGCGAAACTACCAATTTACCCAAGATTGGTTCACCCACAACATTCCCATTTGGCTGCCACTGCTACAAGAATGGATTAACATCCCCAACATTCATGCTCTCGAAATTGGAAGCTTCCAAGGCATGTCGGCCTGTTGGCTGCTGGACACCGTGCTCACTCATCCCACTGCCTGCCTCACCAGCATCGATCCAGGCGTTCAGCCAGAATTCACTATTAATCTGGCGAAAACGGGAGCCGACCATAAAGTAACCCAACATGTTGGTAATTCCCATGTGGTGTTGCCTAAACTCTCACCTGAAACCTACACCTTCATTTATATTGACGGATGTCACCTTGCTTCTCATGTAAAACAGGATGGTTTTCTGGCATGGCCTCTTTTGAAACCAGGGGGGTTACTCATCTTCGATGATTATCTATGGTCGGATCCTCACTATCCTGGACAAGCCCCCAAACAAGGCATTGATGAATTCTTGGACACCATTCATCACCACATTCAAATTGTGCATCACGGCTATCAAGTTATTGCAAGGAAAACAGCTCCAACGCCATGCTAAATAAACTCCGACAGTACTTGTTTGGCAACACGATATCTCGACAGCATTCAGTCCCACGGCTCGATGCCGACAATCAGTTGTCCTCTCATTCGCGGAACGCGTCGAAATCTCTCACCGCGTCCGAGCCGCCTTGTCCCGACTGTCAACCCTCACAACAGGACCTGTCCCACGCTCACTCGCAAACCATCACACCTTCAGGGGCTCCTGAGAGTGTGACGATTGAGAGCGCAGGCCATTTGGGCGAGTTTACTGACCACTCTCCCAATGGCCATTCTGTTCCATGTGTCACTGCCTCATCTGCCGAGCAATCCGATTCCACCCGCTCATCACCCGCCTCTTTTCCCCTGCCTCCGATAACATCTATGAGCCCAGAAGCCGCCATATCCCTGGCAGATAGCTTGTGGAGTCAGGGAAATCAGGAGGATGCGTTGGTATACTACCGCCATGCTGTGCATGCAGCACCCACTCTGGCGATCGCCCATCAAGCCCTCGCCCAACGATTAGAAGCACAAGGCCGCTTGGATGAAGCGGTCGTTCACTATCGACAAACCCTAGAGCTATCGCCGCTTCGGAAGGACTCCTCAGCATCACCGCCTCTAGACGAATCCACGATATCCACACATGCACCTATCTCAGCAGCAATCGAAGCCGAGATTGACCAAGCAGAAACCCTGTGTCAACACCAGCAGTGGGATGAGGCGATCGCCCTTTGTACGGCTCTTGTCACAGACCATCCCCATCTAGCCATAGCCCATAAACTCCTGGGAACGGCACTCCAAGCCAACGGAGACTTACCAGGTGCCCATGACCATTACAATACCGCTCTCCAGATTCGGCCTCAATGGGCAGAAGTCTATGTCAATCTGGGGAATCTTCATGCTCGCCAAGAGCAGTGGGATGACGCCGTACAAAACTATCAACAGGCGATCGCCCTCAAGCCCCACTTTGCTGGAGCCTACCGGAATCTCGCCAAAGTCTGGAGTCGGCAAAACCATCATCGCCTTGCTGCAGAGTGTCGATACCACGCCCTGCAGTTAGAGCCTGACACCATGACGCTGCAACAGATCATGGCACTGGGCAATGACCTCCTGAAGCACGGTCATCCTCGGCAAGCAACAGATTGCTACCGACGCGTGATTGACGTAGATGCAACCGTCCCTGGCGTCCATCTCAACCTGGCAGAAGCCTTGGCACAACAGGAAGAGTGGCAAGAGGCGGTCACGGTGTACCGAAAGGCTGCGCCATTTGCCAACCTCTCTCAAAACAGTGCAACACCACCCTTGAGCTCGGAAACCTTGAATGGTAATGGAGCGTCAAACCATCATGCTTCTATGAATGGCAAGGCTCTTAGCGCAAAAACAACGCAGGATGATCCATCTGGTGTGGAGCGCATACACCAGAAACAACAGGCTCAGCACCATGCGTCCCAGGGACAATGGCAACAAGCGATCGCCCTTGCCCAGCAGGAACTACGGCACATCGAATCAGAAGCCGCAACGTTTTATCACATGATGGGAGCGGGTCTGAAAGCTGAAGGACACCACGATGAAGCGATTCAGTGCTATCGAAAACTCGCCATGATGCAGCCTGAGTCGGCAGATGTTTTTGCTAATTTGGGTAGCCTGTATGCAGTTCAGAAGCAATGGCAACCTGCTATTAAAGCCTATCAACGGGCGATCGCCCTCAACCCTGGCTTTGCAGGAGCATACCGCAACTTAGCACGGGTATGGGAGCAAACAGATGATATTCAAGCTGCCTCAGAATGCTGGTATCACGCTCTGTCATTAGAGCCTAACTGGGCAACAGCATCTAATCACGTGACGTTAGGCAAAACCCTGACTCAACAAGGGCAACTTGACTGGGCCATGAACTGCTATCAACATGTGTTACAGATAGATGATGACTTTGCTGAAGCCCATGAACGTCTCGCGGCACTTTTGCAGCAAACTGGGCAACAAGACGAAGCGATCGTTCACTACCGCAAAACAATTCAGTTACAGCCCAAACATGGCGATGCCTATATGGCCCTCGGCAGTCTCCTGACCGACACTCAACATTGGCAGGAGGCGCTCCATTGCTATCAGCAGGTTATTCAGATTGAGCCCAAAGCCCTGCGCGGATATATTGGCCTGTGTGATCTCTTTGTTCAGCATGACCAAATAGCCGAGGCTATTCCTTATTATCAAACACTTGCAGCTCTTCAACCTGACTCTAGCACTGCATATCATGAACTTGGCGATGCTCTGAATCAAGTACAGCGGTGGGAAGAGGCCATTCCTGTATTTCAGCGAGCGATTCAGCTACAGCCTGATTTCTCCTGGTCTCACAATAATTTAGGAGATGCACTTTTAAAGCTTGAGCGATGGGATGATGCCGCCGCTGCCTTTAGACAGTCGATCGCTCTCAATCCTCATTTTGTTTGGAGTTACTACAACCTGGGAGACGCACTATGTCATTTAGAAGATTGGGATGGGGCGCTCGACGCTTATCGGCAGGTTCTTGAGCAAGAATCAAATCTTCCCTATGTCCACCAAAAGTTGGGCGATGTCTTAAAAAAACGGGCCAACGCAGATATGGGGAACGCTCTTTTTCATTATGATCAGGAGATTCAGCAAAACCCAGCTCATATTGACAGTTACCATAAGCGTCTAGAACTCAAAAAAGACGATCCTGATTTGTATGTTCAATTGGCCAATGCCTTAGTTCGGCAAGGGGAACGAACAGAGGCCATCGTAGCCTGCCAAATGGGATTGCAGGTTCAGCCTAGCCACCTAGACCTTAAGGTGATGTTGGACGAACTGACCCAACACCATGGGTTGGGTGTGCATCTTGCTCAAGAAGAAACCCAATCACAGTCGAATGTTCATCCAGATGAAAGTATTGAATTGGAACAGTTGGGAGATGAGGATCCTATTCATGAATGGTCTTACTTCTATGAGCTAGGAAATCAGTTTCAGGTTCAAGGCAAACTTGATGCTGCAATCTTGGCCTATGGGAAGGCGATCGCTCAAAACCCTTCACATTCGTGGTCCCATCATCAACTTGGAGACACATATTTGAAGCAAGAGAAGTGGAGTGATGCTGTGAGTGCTTATTCCCAAGCGATTGCTTTGAACACTGACTATTTTTGGTCTCACTATAACCTGGGAGTTGCCTATACTCGCCAAGGCAAATGGAACGATGCAATCCGTGCCTATCGCCACAGTATTGACCAAAATCCTGGATTAAATCTACCCTGTTTAGCTTTGCGAGATACGTTACTGAAGCAGTGGGATGCATTATTAGATAAAGGAGATGCTTTATTGAGGAGTGGTGATAGGGATGCTGCTCAAGCTTTTTATCACCAAGCTATTCGAAATTATCAAGAACGGTTATACCTACAGCCTTTAGAGAGAACCCCTGCCATTCCCCCAAACCCATCGGTTTTGCTTATCGCCGATGATGTGTTACCTCAGTGCTTTCACTATCGAGTTCAGCAAAAATTAGAACAATTAGAAGAAGCGGGTTTTCTTGCTCGATATGTGTCTAAAGACGATGTCGATACCGCTCGAAATGCTCTTCATTTTTGTCACGTTGTGATTTTTTATCGGGTTCCGGCTCTACCTCATATCATTGAGACGATTCAGTACGCCAAAAATTTAGGCAAGGTGATTTTCTATGAAATTGATGATCTGATTTTTGATGAGATCAATTATCCTGCCCCTTTCGAGACATATGGTGGGCGTATTTCCATCGATGAGTACTATGGTTTAAGCCGAGATGCAACACTTTTTCGTGAAGCAATGGCGCTGTGCGATTATGCGATCGCCTCTACACCTGCCCTCGTGACCGCGATGGAGACCATCGTTTCAAACCGTACAGCCTTTCTTCATCGGAATGCTCTTGATTATCTCAATGCTGAATTTGTTGACCTGAGTCTTCCTAAAATTAAACGGGAGTATCTTTCTATTTTTTATGGAAGTGGCACCAAGGCTCATGATACCGACTTTAATCAGCTGGCTGCTCCAGCTCTTGTCCGCATTTTCGAGCAGTATTCTGATGTGCGATTGACCCTCGTTGGGTATGTATCTCTACCAGAGATATTAGAACCATACAGCGATCGCATTGATCGAGTGGACTTGATCAGAGAAGTAGAAATCTACTGGGAATTGCTCTATCAAGCAGATATTAATATTGCTGTATTGAAGGCAACGCGGGAGACGAATTGTAAGAGCGAAATCAAATGGTTGGAAGCAGCGGCGTTGGGAATTCCCTCTGTTGTCAGTGCCACTCAAACCTACACCGAGGTTTTGACTCATGGAGTGGATGGTTTCTTAGCAAGCACATCAGATGAATGGTTTGGCTGTTTGGATACTCTGATTCGCGATGAAGACCTGCGGCATACGATGGCAGAACAGGCTAAAGTCAAGGCCTGGAGCGATTATGGTGTGCCAACCATGGCTCAAAATATCCGGCACATTATCCAAACGACGATTGTGTCCTTGCAATCCGAGCAGAGACACACGTCGGATTTAGACCTCCAACACAATGGCAATGGGTCTACTCCTTCATCTCATGTTCAGAAAAAGAAACTTTTGATTGTTAATGTGTTTTACCCCCCTCAAAGCATTGGAGGAGCCACCCGCATTGTCAAAGATAATGTGAAAGTCCTGGCAGAGCAGTATGGCGATCGCTATGACATATCGGTGTTTACGACTGACCACGATTATCCAGTTCCCTATCGCATCACTGAATATACACACAATAGAATTCCAGTGACTAAGGTGAGTACGCCTCTACAAGAAGGCATGGACTGGCAATATGAAAATCCTAAAATGTATGAAATTTTTCAGGAGTATCTGCGATTTAATCGCCCTGATCTAATTCATTTCCATTGTGTTCAACGACTGACCGGGTCAGTTCTTGAAGCAGCCTATGATCTAAGAATTCCTTATGTCGTCACTGTTCATGATGCATGGTGGATCTCGGATCATCAGTTCTTAGTGAATGAAGAGGGGGTGGAATGTAGCTATCAACAAAATGACCCTCTCGTCACAGCTCTGGATTCAAAAGACGTCGGGCGATCGCTCAAGCGCTGCCGATACCTACAGCAACAACTTAATCATGCCGAGGCAATCTTAGCCGTGTCAGAAACCTTCGCTGAAATCTATCGACAAAATGGATTTCCACAAACAAAAGCTAATCGCAATGGCATCATGCCGCGATCGCGCCTCCCCCGCAAACCCAATCCAACAGGAAAAGTTCGCTTTGCCCATGTTGGCGGAATGTCGGCTCACAAAGGCTACTATCTATTCAAAGAAGCTGTTGAAATCGCTAACCTAACTAATAGTGAAGTGATTGTAGTAGACCATGCTCAAACTGTCGGTTCAACCAACCATGGTCAGTGGGGAAATACTCCGGTTACATTCATCGCTAAGGTACCGCAGGATAAAATGCATGAGTTCTATAGTACTATTGATGTTCTTGTTGCACCTTCAATGTGGCCTGAGAGCTTTGGTTTGGTCACTCGGGAAGCAACAGCAGCAGGAGTTTGGGTAATCGCATCTAATAAAGGTGCTCTTGCAGAAGACTTAGAACCAGGAAAAAACTCAACTATTGTTTCTACTGGAGAAAACACACAATTAATCGCAATCCTTCAGCATATCGATCAAAATTCCGACAAGTATCAAAACTTATTAACTGATACTTTCTTTAATCGAAGTACTGCACAGCAAGTGCAAGAATTAAGCTCTACTTATGAACATATAGACACTATCTCAGATCTACAAAATGCTTCTATTAAGTTTCAGTAAGTCAATTCAGGAGTAGTATAGTTTTCCGATTTGAAAGAATTTGAATGGTAATTTTTATCTCCCATGGACAAAGAGTTTATTCTAGGAATTGGTTCACAAAGAGCAGGAAGCACTTTCATATCAAGATTGCTTGACCAACATTTGGAGATTGCGTTTCATCCACTTAAAGAATTACATTACTTTGATACATTGTTTGGCATTCGAGCAGAGCGGACGTTGAAAGATTTCTCGAAAGAACAACTTACCCGAGAAATTCATAGATTATGTGATTCAGAAACTCTTGATTTTATTAATTCTCATTGGAAGTGGTACTTAGAAAGCAACTTCAAATTACTTACAGAGCCAATATCTGAGATTCATTACCCTAGTTTATTTTCTGGTCATAAAAAAATATTCTCTAACAATATCAGATTCGTCGGTGAGTCAACCCCAGAGTATATGCTTCTAAATAGCTCACAAATATCAAAA
>JBCCWF010000138.1:0-14052 GCA_039194035.1 Cyanobacteria bacterium P01_E01_bin.6
ACCTGCACTAAATAAAACCAACCACCCCATGTTCTGGCCCGCCCGCTGTGGGGGCGGCACAGAACTTGGAAGGTTACGTTTACTGATGGCTAGCTACTTACAAGCCCCAATCCACAGCACAGCGCAGGTAGACTAGGGTCAAAAATCCTGGCCGTTAATAACTTGATACTAAAAGGGTTCAGGCAAAAATACCTGAACCCTTTTAGTTAGCCTTAGATTTTATACTCAGACTTCTAATATTTGCGTCCGCCGCCAAATGATCCACCACCGCGATTATTTTCACGGGGCTTTGCTTTATTGACTTTCAAATCGCGACCCATCCATTCTGCACCATCGAGTGCTTCAATTGCAGCAGCCTCTTCAGACTCTGCATCCATCTCCACAAAACCGAAGCCGCGCATGCGACCTGTTTCGCGATCGGTGGGAAGCTGAACTCTCTTTACAGAACCGTACTCTGCAAAGACAGTCGTTAGATCAGCTTCAGTGACGTCATAGGACAAGTTGCCTACATAGATTGACATAGATTGTTTCCAAAAATTAGAGGATATGTAGAGTGAAATTTCGGAGAGAAGTCTATCAATGGAAAAACGTGAAAACCCGCTAACACTAGAAACAACTTATTACCAACCGATCTTTATGCTCTACTCTGGATATTAGCATATTTTTTTAAACCTATTGAGATGGTTGATAACGGCGCAACTGGTTAACTCATGCTGTCGTTAAAAAACGAGCAAAGCGGGTAAGGGCGATCGCCCTTACCCGCTTTGCTCGTATAGCTTTGAGTCGCCTGCACCCGTTTGAGGAATCATGAACCTTCCACATCTGGGTTGGTTTTGTTTTGTTTCTTTACCGTAACAATTTCAGATTCAATGACGGATGTAACGGTTGGAGCAATGTCGGACGCGCCATCGATGACCTGATATCGGGCGATCGCCTTAACGTGATGAGCCTCACCATACCCTGTTTGATTGGTGAGATGAACATCAAGGGTTGGGTTTTCGAGAGGCATCAGCGTGATTGACTGAGGGGTAGCCTGGTAAAGCAAAACCTCTCCAGTCAATGTATCAACAACTCTGAGTGATTTGATAATCAGGTGATACTCCGCTTCAACTGGATTTTCAATACTCAGGAACACAGAGGCAAAGCCGATAGGGCGATGAGTAGTAGCAGAACTACCTAATGGTGCAAGGGTTTCTTCCTCAGCAATCAGTGTGATGGCGTGAATGGATGGAGGAATTGTAGGTCGACGTGTTGACATCATCATGGTGGTTTCTAGGGGTGAGTGAGTAAGTGGGAAAGGAATGAGTAGAGAAGTGAAGGGGTGTTGAGGCGTGAAGGAGTGAAGGGGGTATGCAAACTCCTTCACTCCTTCACTCATCTGAGCCTCGTTACACGTTGCTGTATTGAAACCATCCCTTCATGGATTGCAGTTCTGACCAGGTCACATCTGCATGGCTATTGCCCCAGGGGTTGTGTAAGTGGAACTTACCTGTCCAAGGATTGTAGGAACTGACCGTGTAGGCATGGCTGTTGACGACGCCAGGAATCGTGCCATCGACAAAGCCAACGGTCAGCATTTTGCTGGAATTCACCAAGTTAATGGCCTCAGTCTTTGTCATGGTGGTGGCGTTTTTAGATGTGGTGCTGTATCCAGAGATTTGGTTGATGACTTTGTCCATCCAGCCATTAGCAATGCCTGAATACGAGTTGGTATTATCCTGTCCAATCCAGCCAGACTCATTCACCTGAGCATAGGCTTTTTCTGCCAAAGCAACCCACAACTCGTTATCTGACTCAGTGTTGTCGCCGCCCCAGCCAGCATAGATTGCATTTCCTGACCCAGTGGTTGGCAGATAGCGATCGACGGTGACGTAGTCGCGAGTGCCATCAGGCTTGAAGAATCTCACGGTGAAGGTGCCATCTCCATTATCAATGAACATATTGGAAACCACGTGAGGCTTATCTTTCGCCGCTGCACCTAGGGATGCGATAAAGTAACAATCGCCGACACCACCCTGGTCAACGTCAAACATGCTGATGCCATTTTGGAAGAGAGAGCCGCTGGTGTATCGATAAGTTCCTGCGGCATCGGGGCGATCGCCCCCGTAAAACCACTTGCCCACGAGACTTTCAACCCGCGCACTACTGGCACCTGCATAGAGGTTGCCAATGCCTGACCTGTTGTTGGCCGGATCACCATTCACCACTTTGTCTGCAAGGTTCCGTACATACTCCGGCATGGACAGGCTACTCACCACCTTACGAACGCCACTGAGTTCCGCCCCTGTCATGGAACCGTAGTCTTTGGTTTCTCGCAGAACTTCAATCATGTCGGTGCGGTTGATGCCATCTGCGGCAAAAGAGCGGGTCACATTCCGCAGGTAATAGTCACCGATGTTGCGGTCATACCAGTCGCCTTCCTTGATGTTGAACCAGGCTTTTGCCTTATTCGAATCGCCTGCTCCCGTTGACGACAGTGTTGAACCACCCAAGCCACTAACGTCACCAGACACTTGATTGGTCAACAGGTCATACCAGAGGTTGATATCGCGATAACCGGACTTGCTATCCACATCAATGCGGTCATCTGAGCCTGCAAGACCACCGTCTTTATCAAAGATCTCAATGCCAATACTGACATAGCGGCTGGTGCCATCGACGGTGCGGGTATATTTCCAATTGCTGGGAGAGATGTCGTTATCATTGCTGATCACACCTGTGGTCTTGGTTGATCCATCAATGGTGATTTTGCTGTAGTAATCGGCATCGTTCCCAAACCATCCGTTATCTGGATTGTTAATCGCTTTCACACGAGTCAGATCGACGGTCACTTGAGGGAGCTGAGCCAGACTCCGGAATTCATAACTGCTGCTGCCAATGTCTTGGGTGATTTCAGCAAAGTAAGTGCCGCTGCCTAAGACTTTGTTGATCGTTTCATTCAGAGAACCGCTGCGGTTTGAGGTGACGAGCACTTCGCCTGCATCAATTTGACCATTATTATTTTTGTCTTGAATTAAGCGCAGTCCAGCATTGCCTTCCAATCCTGAGAGAGTCAGGGTCACATCTCGAATACCGTTGAGACTAAAGCGATAGTAATCAACGGTGTCATCGCTACCGATGTCGCCTGTGCGCTTTTTCAATCCGGTGAGCACATCCATATTTTTGGCAGTGCTGAGGGTGTTATCCGGGAACTCAACCGTCGTAAAAGTTTGGTTGACAACGGGGCGATGGTTGGGCATCACCGCTGCAACAACAGTGTTCGCTTGGCTGAATTCGACAGAACCGAACGATGCAGACCCAACACCCTGATGTCCCGATGGCGTGGGGCCGTGGATACTGCCCAATCCGCCCGATTGCGTCAAACCTGTGTTGTCTAGCTGCGACAAATCAAAGGAAGCGTTGTTGGAAGACCATGCTGTATTCGTCATGATGAAAGTCCTCATAAGGTTGGTGGATTTTGCGGGGTGGTAGACGCAACCTTATGGAGCAGAATGTGCTCGGTATTCAGTTCGTTCATCTCTGTCGTGAATACAGAATATCCAGGAAGTCCTATCAGAAGCGCCATACAGCCGTTGGTGCTTTCGTTGGTAATGTCGTTGGTATTTTTGTGGGTTACTTTGTATGCTCGATGTGTCTACCCCAAACCATGGGTTGAGCTTCGAGTCGAATTAAAGACGCCAGATTGAAGACGCCAGGAAGACGCCAGACTTTCGCGATAGACGCTACCCATGTTCAGGAGCACATTATTAACGCATGCAGGACAACACATTCACGCTTTATGTGGACTCGGAGTACAACAGCCCCTACGCTATGTCCGCCTTCGTCACGCTGATAGAAAAGGGCGTTCCGTTTGAGGTGAAGACCGTGAATCTAGCCCATGCGGAGCAGCATCAATTGGCTTATACCGAGCTGTCTCTGACTCATCGCGTCCCGACGCTGATTCACAATGGATTTCAACTGTCCGAGTCATCGGCCATCTCCGAATACGTGGAGGAGTTGTTTCCACCGCCTGCCTACGCTCCGGTCTATCCAACCAATCTCCAGGAAAAGGCGATCGCCCGACAAGTTCAAGCGTGGTTGCGTAGCGATTTTCTGGCTCTTCGAGAGGATCGATCCACTGAGGTGATTTTTTCGCAGCCCACGGATGCACCGTTATCAGATGCAGCGCGTGCAGATGCAGATAAGTTATTCGAAGCCAGCGATCGCCTCCTGACGGACACTGCCTCCACCCTGTTCGATGAATGGTGCATTGCCGATACGGATCTGGCACTTATGCTGAATCGGTTGGTGATGAATGGGGATGACGTCCCTGAGAAGCTTGCCGCCTATGCTCGTCATCAGTGGCAACAATCCTCAGTGCAGCAGTGGGTTCAACAAGGAAACGCAACCATGTGATAAAAACGGATAGAGTACAAAAGTATTTGTATTATGTGGTCTGTCTATATCATTCGTTGCAAAGACCAATCCCTCTATACGGGCATTTCTAATGATGTTCCCAAGCGGTTTGCAGTTCATCAATCTGGCAGCTCAAAAAGTGCGAAATATCTACGCTCTCGACATCCTCTGCAATTGGTTTATCAGGCCGAAGTTGGTTCACGGTCTCAAGCCAGTCGTACCGAAATGATGATCAAGAAATTGCCAAAGGACAAGAAGGAGGCTCTTGTTGCCGGGATGCTTGAACTGTCTGATGTGAGCTGAATTATGTGACATTTATGGTGCGCAGCTAGTCGTCTCCTGAAAACACTTGTACCATAGCTGAAGTGCTGCCTATTGTGGTGAGATCGATTATCGAGTCCGTTTGTGTATGCAAATTCTTTCCGTCACGCTGAAAAACTTTAAGTCTCATCGCGATCGCCACTTTCTCTTTCAGCTGGGAACCAATGCGATTTGTGGAGAGAATGGTGCGGGCAAGACCAGTATTTTAGAAGCGATCGCCTGGACACTGTTCAACTACCGGGGCGATTATCGAAAAGAAGACTTGATCTGCAACGGGGAGGGCAGCGCCCAGGTCACGGTTAGCTTTGTATCCAATAGTGATGGGCGCACCTATGATGTGCAGCGCTGCACTAGCAAAGGGTACATCATCTACGATCCACAGCTCGATCATCGTCTCCCCTATACCCGCATCGACGAAGATGTGTTGCCCTGGCTCCGACAGCAAATGGGGGTGGCTCCAGGCACAGATTTGGCGCGGCTATTTTCCAACACCATCGGGGTTCCGCAGGGAACATTCACCGCAGACTTCTTGCAATCAGCAGAGAAACGCAAGCAGGTGTTTGATGCCATTCTCAAAGTTGAGGAATTTAAGCAGGTTTATACACAGCTAGGATCGCTGAAAAAATATAGCGATGGGTTAGTCGATGGCCTCAAGCGAGACATTGAGCAGTATGACGAAATTTTGTCAGCGCAATCGTCCGTTCAGCAAGAACGCGATCGCATTCTCCAACTCATTGAAGAAAACGAATCAACGCTCAAGGCACTCGATGCTGAATTAGTCACCCTTCAAGGCCAAAAAGATCAGCTATCGGTTCAGGCACAGCAGGTACAAGCCTTGACGCAAGAGTTGAATCAAGTGACCATGGCCTATGAGGCCAAGCAGCGTGAACTTGGCGGACATCAAAATGCGATCGCTCAGGCACAAACAGCTGCCCAGTTCTGCGACACTCATAAGCTTGGGTATGAGGCATATTTGAGTGCTGAAGTCGATCTCAAAGCGCTTGAACAACAGGGTAAACAGCATCGCTTGGTGCTGAAGAAACGGGAGCGCCAACTACGGGACCAAGCGACTTTCCAAGCGACGTTGGCAGCATTATCGTCCCAGTTGGATGCATTGACCCGTGCTCAGCAGGAAATTGAGCGCTTGACACCCTTCGTTCAACAACAAGACACTCTTGAAGTTCGACAAACCGAAACACAGCAACGACTTCAGCATCTGAAGCGTTGCGATATTGAGCGTCGCAATCTCGAACAACAGATAAATTTATATCGAGGAGAATGGAAAAATCTGGCCGAAGAGATTCGTCGCATTCAAGCTCTGGCCACAGAAGTTGAGCAGATTGCCGATTTGGAGCAGCGGCGCGATCGCCTCCAATCGCAGCTCAGTCGAGTGGAGGCGGCAAAACAGTTTGAGCAAGAACTTCGCCAATTAGTTACCACAGCAGGACACAAGCGCGATTCTCTCCAAGAAAATGTGCAATCGATACTCGCTATCTTGCAAGAGTTACAGCCCTCCAGCCAGTCATTGTCAACTGATTCGATTGAGCAGGTAAGAATCGCCTTAGAAACAGGGGTGTCTCTGAATACAGATCTGGTGGATGCGATGGATGCCATTCTCAGCGATTTAAGCACTCAAATATCTGCCCGCAAAATCAAATCGGAGCTGACCGCCTTGAAAAAACAGCTTGATCAAGCCTATCGTGCACAAGCTGAAACTCAATCTCTTGAGACCAAGCAAGCCCGACAAGCAGAAATCCAGGCGGAAGCTGAACAGTTCCAGGCTCAAATAACGTCCCTGGCTAACGACATCGAGCAAGAGCCTACCGTCACTCAAGCCCTATCGACGTTGGCAGAAGAACTCAGAACGTTAAATAATCCGCGGGGGCAATGTCATCTGCTGACGCAGGAACTTGCGAATCAAGCGGCTCTGGAAGCCTCCTATGCAAAACAGCAACAGGAATACGAGAAACGCCAATTGGCGATCGCCCAGTTGGATAGCGAGTTAATACAGTTCGAAGAACTCGATACCCAGATTGAGGTCGTCCAACAAACCCGACAACAGCATCAGCAAAGCTATCAAATCGTGTTGCAAAATCAGGCGATCGCCGCTCAACTAACCATTCTTGAGACAGCCCTAGAGGTTCTTCAGAGCGAACTTCAACACCTTGTAAAAACTCGCGACCAGCTTAAAACAAGTTTTGAGCAAGCAAGTCAAGACTATGATCCAGAGGCTTGGAAACAGATCGAGCAAACCTATGGAGATAGTCGCAGTCGTGCCGACCAAATTCGTGGGAGTCTGCCCGAACAGCGGAAACGGTTGGCAGACTATGAGGCTCGATTAGCCGCACTCCGTGACACTGAAGAAAAGCGCGATCGCACCCAGGCAGACCTGAAGGCCAAGGAACGGGTGAAGCGATTTGTAAACTTTGCGCGTAAGGTATACAAAGATGCTGGGCCACGCATCACGGAACGCTACGTGTTGACTGTTTCCCGAGAAGCCGACCGACTATTTCGAGAACTGCTAAATCGGCAAAATGTCGCGTTGACCTGGTCACGAGACTACGAGATTCTAGTTCAAGAAGGAGCCCACCAACGGCGATTTATCAACTTATCGGGCGGTGAGCAGATGTGTGCAGCATTAGCTGTGCGGCTGGCACTGCTTCGGGTACTTGCCGATATTGATATTGCCTTCTTTGATGAGCCGACAACCAATATGGATCGACCTCGTCGGACTAGCCTTGCCGAGGCGATCGCCAATATCAAGAGTTTTCAGCAGCTTTTTGTCATCAGCCATGACGACACGTTTGAACAATTTACTGAGAATTTGGTGCTTGTTGAGCGCGATCCGAGCTAGGTCTAGAAAGAACGTTGTCGCGATCGCCATCGTCTATGCTGTCGTTGGCATCAGTGGATGTGCATCGCGATCGCCTATCTCTACGCCCACAGACACCGCTCAACCCCGTAACAACACCATTCAGCAGTCTGACTACGGGCGATATAGCCAGGTTCCTGTTAATCGCCCTAGCTATTATCCGCTTCAGCCTGTCTCCCATGCGTATAAAGACTACTATCATCCGGTGGGTGAATGGACAGGACGATTGATTTTACCCAAGCGCTCCGAACGTCAGCCTCAAGAATTTGTCTGGTTCGAAATTCAGAATGCCCCCGTTTCCTACCATGACTGGATTGGTGAATGGGTCAAGCTTCAATGGCAGGATGACCCAGAGGTGCAAGCCTATGTTGAATCGGTGACCGCAGACGTGCAGTTTTCAGGAGATACCTGGGAGAGCCAGAGCCTAGGTCGCGTGCACCCAACGCGACTACACGGCCTAGAAAACGTGGGCCCTCTTGAGTCCCTAGCAGGAGCACGCCCGGTCGATGATGTTGTCGTCATGCTCCAGGACCCTCTCGTTCAGCCTGAGATGGCTAGTCAGCCAGAGGCTGATGATATCAATGACAAAACACCGACATTCACGTTGGCGATCGCCCACGATCCGGTTCAAATCACGGGACGTTCCCATGGATTGGTGCAAATACTTGGGCCGGTGCCTTTAGAGTCGCCCTCCTCGATTTCTGATACCTCTGGCCTTAATACCTCTGGCCTTGATACCTCTGGCCTTGATCATGAACAGGCGCTCTTAGCGTTATCGAATGGCCAACCGGGTAATCGTCTGACTCACGTGGGCGATCGCTTCTGGGTGAGGCACTTCAACAAAGACACGCAGCAGTTTGATGGGCCAACTGAACAGGTTCATATTCCCCAGTCCATTCCAACGGCCAAGGAAGTATATCCATCCACAACGGCAGATATTCAGAATTCTCCGCTCAATCCTGCAGGATGGTATATCTATGGCGATCGGGACGCCACTGGACAATTTGTCGTTCAAGCCATCGAGCCACGACACCTCATGCAGCTCAACCCTGACCAGGTATTGCTGAGTCAACAAGAGGGCCTCGACTACATTCAACGAGACAATTGGGCTAGCGTTCCTCAGCAAAAGGGGACAGGCCGAACAGTACTCATTTCTCCAGGCAGCACATCTGACACGGACGCTGTTCAGAATTGGCTGCAGAACAAGCAGTCACCCAATCCTGAGACTGATGACAGGTCGCCAAGCACGCTGAGGGACAATGCTCTCCAATTGTCTGAGCGTGAGTCTAGCATCATTGATTCAGGCAGTGCCTTCACGATTGTCATTCATACCTTTGGAGGGATTGGGGGCGAAAAAGCAGAACCTCAGCAACTGTGGACAACGACGGGACATTTTGCCTACGGAGTGGCCACCGTTGTGACGGATCCGTTGACAGACCATCCACGACTCTGGATCGAATATCATCAGATTTATGCTCATAACCCTAATGGCATTGTTTCTGGCATCATTCACTGGTCAGACTACATGGGGAACCTCCAGAGAGGATGGTTAGGAACGCGACCAATATCTGACGTGTTGATTCAGATTGACTCAGTCACCCAGCCCTATGTGTTTGACGATGTTGTCATTGAGCCATTGAATGAATTCAACCGTCAGCTCAGCATGATGGCGGCTCGTTATCGAACAGGAAACGGTACGGGAGCTGCTATCGTTACCCCGGCAACCTCCTGTGTTCAGGATTCTAATCAAGCACTTTACGCCACGATCCAGTCCATCGAGCACCAAATTCGAACAACCCCTGAAATTCAGACATGGTTAAAGGAATACCCAGAGCATCCTCAAACCCTCAGATTTCAATCATTAGTAGACCTCAGCCAAACGCTTGAAAATCAGCTGACGCCTCTTGGGTTGGTCAGACCTGATTGGCAGCAAAATACCCATGCGTTAGCGGGCATTTCTGAACAATCGGGCTGGATTGCTAATCGTGGAGTGATATCTGCCTTGAAGAGTTGGCGGACTCTCTTACCGCGTCGTGCCCATGACGAACTCATCACTCGTCTGCTCACAAAAGAAAATCCCACGATGGTCATTCGTACCAACCAAATTGGAGGCAATGATCCAACCATTGAGCCATTAGCTCCCACAACATTACTGGGATTTTAATCAGGGCTGATGCACTTTCTCGAATGTCGTGCACCGCGAAACACCTGGTGAGAGAGGTATCCCAACACATGACTTGGCAGGCTTCTCAAAATTGCAACAAAAAAAAAGGGTTTGGGGCACGCAACGCACACCCCAAATCCTTCTTATTCCTCTGTCAACTTTGCCAAGTCATGCCAACAGGCGTTTTTTTGCAGGGAAAACGACAGTTCCTAATCTAGACGAGGTTTAGTTTCCGAGCTGGTCGGCTTTGCACACGTTTAGGATGCGGTGATCATTGGCACTGACGAATTCGACTTGATGAAATCCCGCAAGTCCGATGTCAGTTGCTGGCAAATCTCCTGAGGAGGCCAGAACGGCATCCTGATCAAGGGCAATGGCATAAGGGAACGTAACTTGCTCATAACTATCAGTAATTTGAAGCGCAAGTCGATTTTCTTGAAACTCTCCCTGAAAACAATCAAAAGAAGAGTGAGGCATATAAAATGCGCCAACAACGTCGCTCGATGACACTTCAAATACGAGATAAGCACTACCAAGTTGCCCTGGATCAGGCGACTGACCGTAAAGATAAACCCCGTCTTCAAGAACCGTTCTAGACTGTTCTGATTGGGAAGCGATCGCAAGATGAGGTTCAGGATTTTGTAGTGATGGAGATGCGAATGAGGTAGATGCCAGTGATGTAGATGCCAATGATGTAGATGCCAATGATGTAGATGAGATCGCCCTTTGAGCTGGGAGCGAAGACCCTGAGTCAACAGTAAGTTCAGCGCTTTTTGCATATCCTGACGTCGTAACGCTAGCAAATGCGGCAACCACTAAGGATAGAACAGCCGTCGATCCCTTCACAGAATTCAACAACTCACAATGACGTTTTTTCAAGAATTTAAGGGCGGAATGCATGACATAAGCCTCCTACCTGTCTGACCGCAAACACATAAACAGTATTCGCCTTAGATATGAATCTCAGCTTGGAGAAACCTTAACCTGCTCCAAGTCCTTACCTTCAATGCGCGGCGTCAACAATTGAAAATATATGGCTTCAAAACTAAACAGTGCTTATTGATCAAACACAGTTCAAGCTTCTATACCCACTCTATCGAACTATGAGACATCCCTTGAAAATCGTGAAAAAGACTTTACACAAGGGTTACAAGCACTCAACAACCACCTCAAACATGAATTTTTGTTTCGGCAGAGTCAAATCCTAGACCCAAAAATTGGTGAACCTTAGTTTCTAAGTAGATAGCCATAATTAAACTCACTTTAAAAACCTGGGGAGCGCCCCAGTTTTTTGTGTTTTAGCTTAATACCGCCAGGCTACTTATATCCGAAAGTTTCTAAGTAGATAGCCATAATTAAACGTATCCTTCCAAATTCTGTGCCGCCCGCACAGCGGGCGGCACAGAATTTGGAGTTTTGGTTTTAATTACGTCCAGGTACTTATATCCGAACAAAAAAACGGAAAATTATGGGTCAGAATTTAAGATTTTGATTGAATGCCAGTAGGCGATCGCCAATTACTTGTGATCGCATTTGTTGACTACAGCCCCATCGCTATCGATTCCAGAAAACGACAACAATACATTGAGGGTGAGTCACTAGTCGCCTAATAGAAGTGTCCATCAACGCCTCACGCATCAAGCATGCGTTTCCTACAGATTAATTTCAGAAAAATTAATCTGTACCGAGAGCTTCGCAAAAACTGCTTGATGGCTATAAAAACAAGTCGCAGACTGAAACTTCATTCTGCGACTTGTTTTTACCCAATGGAGCAACCAATAACACTAGATGAACGAGTTCTTCAATAAACAGCTTGACTAGATAACAGTCACAAGGGAGATGTCCAGAAACTTGCTTCAAACGTTCCCCAAATGACCGTGTCACTAACAAGGTCAGACAATCCGTTCATCATGGATTAACTTGCCAAATAGCCTCGAATGGTAACTTTCCGACGACGAAGATGATCGAGAGCTTGACGCTCTAACTGACGAACCCGCTCACGACTGATACTCATACGCTGTCCTACTTTTGCAAGGGAAAGCGAATTGCCATCCGTCAGGCCAAATCGCAAGGTTAGAACTTCTCGCTGTTGAGGCGTCAACTCTTGCAACAAGTTGTTGATATCTTGTCTCAACAGTTCCTGAGTCGTATACATCTCGGGTGATGCTCCCTCATCTTCCAAGAGATCCTGGAGTTCGGTGTCTTGGTTATCGCCAACTCGCATATCGAGTGACACAGGCTGACGAGACATCAACAAATAATCGCGAATCTGAGCGGTGTCTAGCTCTAAGGCTTCGGCAATTTCCGCTGGATTAGGACTACGGCCAAGCTTTTGAGTCAGCTCACGCTGGGTTTTCTTGATCTTATTGAGTTTTTCGGTGATGTGAATGGGGAGTCGAATCGTCCGCGCTTGCTGCGCGATCGCCCGAGTAATGGCTTGCCGAATCCACCAGTATGCATAAGTAGAAAACTTATAGCCACGGGTTGGATCAAACTTCTCGACCCCACGCTCAAGACCGAGGGTTCCTTCCTGAATCAGATCCAAAAACTCCAGATTGCGTTTCTGGTACTTTTTGGCGATCGCCACCACAAGGCGCAAATTAGCCTCGATCATCTTTCTCTTGGCGCGTTGCCCAACGTGGAGCGTTTCTTGTAAGTCAGATTCACTCATAGACACATGAGCTGCCAACTCCGCGTCAGATGGCTCATGTCCTAGCGTCTCTGCCAACGTGTCTTTCGCTTCAAGCAACGCCATTAACTTCTGCACCTGCTTTCCATAAACAATTTCTTGTTCATGGGTAAGCAATGGAACACGACCAATCTCATGCAAATAAGTACGCACCATATCTGCAGTGAACATGGACTTTGTCTTTTTAGTTTTATCGATGTTGGCGGTTACAGTTTGCATAGTTCTCGCTGAATGCGGCTTGGATGTCGACAACTTACTAGAACTAAAGACTTAGTCGACAATAAAATCTTTAGGGGTGAATAACACAAATGCCAATCGTAAAAATTGGATGATGATTGGCATTGCCGAGTTTTCTGATTAACCAATGGCCTGAAACTCAGCAAACACAAAAAGTAAAAACTTGACAAATCCTCAAAACTCAGAGCTTCTTCCCTTCAGGTAAGGCAATAACTACAATTGCTTGACTAGGCTGACAACGCAGACCTTAGTTAATCAATACCTGTCAAGAAGGCTATTTAGGGGCTGGCTCAAGCCCTTGACTCCAACTCACTAGAGATATCCTAGGCATATTGCATTATTCAAGCATCTCTCTTTCAGTGCGAGGCATCTTGCATCTCTATCAGATTGTGAGGAAGACAACAAATTCGCAGAAACGAGACGTAAAGTCATAACGATTTCGACTTAAGATTATTCTATCTCTATTTTAGAGTGCCGTAAAGTGTTCGTATTCATCCAAAAGGGTGAACAATCAGCGACTAGTTAGTGTCATCGAACATTCAGAAAAGAAAAAACTTGTCATCATCAACGTCTCCATTTTTCGATACACGTCACAGTCACCTTGTCTGACGAAGCTCTTTGATAGCGTGTGTACATCTAGATGAGAGAAAATTCATAAACGATTTGAGAAAGTCAGGATTTAGGTTTCACATTGGATGATTGAGATGTGACAAGCTCAGAACAATATAAAGTCCATCGATTTATATCAAAAAATACGGATAACAATGCCATTAAGCATCGATCCGTGAGTGATTTCAGTGAACGATAACGATATAGACGTCGCTAGTAATGTCCTTTTTTCCTACCTTTTAAACATAAAGCGAAATCAATCTCTAACAAAGCTAGGGCAGGGAGTGATTTCCGTACTTCTTGAAGGGTGGATCCCTCAAAATCTCCAGATGAGATAACGCGTGACGCAGTAGGCGAGTTCAAAAAACAGCTTCAATATATAGACGTTAGAAGAGAAAAATAGTTTCCTGATGATTGCAATAAGGGTCTCAGCGGGTTATCTGGTTCCTGGGGGTAGCTCGTGTCGGTTGAGTCCTGGATAAACCTGAACCGAAGAGAGAGTAGAGCATTGTCCTGGGCCTATCCCTCTACTCTGCTCCGACCTGAATAATCAAACTCTGACGTATGCTTCAGAGCCTTTCATATAAATATTCTGAACAATCCTGCGCCTATCTTTATAGGTATAAATTAAATGATGACGTGAATAAATTCATCCTTATAACGCAATAATGAATAGCATTGAATACTTAGAAAAATCTGAAAGGATGATAAAAAATGACAAGTATTCATCACCTCTTATCTAAATAAGTAAGTCGCTTGGCGTTA
>JBCCWF010000139.1:0-13987 GCA_039194035.1 Cyanobacteria bacterium P01_E01_bin.6
ACTCATCGTCGCTGGTCAACCCGGTTGAGCAATTACGTTTAATCATGCCGAGCGACTTAGAGGATATTCGTTAGTCGGTTATTACAAGCCAGCCTGTGTCTGTGTTATCAAGTGACACAGACACATTTTCAAAACAACTGATTCAGTAGTTCTTCTATATTGGCTCATGACCGTACAAACTATGACGGGCAATATTTTTATAAGGCTTCATGTGATTTATCAGAGATTTTACAGAATCCTAAGCATGTACTCAGTGAGACGAAGTTACATTGGGAATGTCAGTAAAAGCACTACGCCCCATGTTCTGTTTCTGATTGTTGTATATTTATCTGCTTGGCTCCTATGACTTATCAATTCAGCGCGATCGCGACAGATGAAGACGATTTGTCTGTTCAAGTTTTAGGCAAAACAGGTGGCACTATCGTACATGTTTTTCCCAATGGGAAAGCGCAAGTCCAACAAGGAAAGAAGGCAGGTTCAAGTCTTCAGCGTCACCCATCTATTCAGAAACAGGGAAGCACTACCAACGCATCAAAACCAGTACGCAATCGTGATATCTCAGTTAAACCGCCGCCGCCGCCGCCCTTACGTCCTGATTCCATCGGCTTTCAGTCGTCGTCTGCATCTACTGGAAACAGTCTTCAGTCCGCGGCCAAAAATTGTAAAGTACAAGAAAAATTAGGCCATTGCTTGCTTCAGAAAAAGCTTGTGACGCCAACTCAACTGCAAGTTGCTCAATACGACATGACGTCATCGGGTATGAGCCTTGAAGATATCTTAGTGGCGCGCGGGTGGGTGACTCAAGATGCGATCGCCCAATTTTGCCGCTGATAGGCAAGGCATATGCATCTCAGTAACCTAAACTCAAACCAAGTTGGGAACTGTAGTTTTTCCTGCAGAAAAACTACAGTTCCCAACTTGGTTTGAGTTTAGGCGTAAAACATCAATACGGGCAGATCTAGATGACAGAGCTACCCGTATTTTTATAGGACTAATATAAATACTGTTTTATCTGAGAAGGCGGGTTACGCGGATGTCGTATTCCGAAGCAGCAGGATGATCACTCCGAGCCTGACTTCGAGCCTCATTGTCTGCAATAGACCGGGACTCAGCATGAATCTCGTAGCGTGTTGAACCCATATGACTGTTTTCGTTGGAATATTCCTTAAAGTCAACGAAAACTTCGTATGTGTGAACCATTGGAAACTCCTTGTCTGGTTATAAACAATGGAAAGTTAACCCCAGTATATGAAGGTTAATGGGAGTTAATCATTTAAGAAAGAAGACAATTCATGACGTAGGGAAAACACTTTCCAATACTGCGTTACACCCTTTAATCTTTGTTGAAGCAATTACAAATAAACGAAGCCATAACGAAGAATGGTGCAGCTTTTTCCACCAAAGCTACACCTGTTTATTGAGCGTTTATTGTGTTGTCATGCCCCAACAAAATACTTTCCGGTTCTATTCCATGGTCATTCTTTGGTACTGAGTACCAAAGGTGACACAGCCCGATGCAGGTCTATTGGAACGATTTACATCCTCTGGAATGCCCCATTCCAACCTCAAGATTATATTGACGCTAGGAGAATCTTCGATAACAGGAATGGCCCAATCGACAACCTGGGCAACTTGTAAAACGTCTTCAACAGTATTCAGGATTCGTTGACTATCTAAGGTCTCGCGCCAAATTTCTCGGTTGCCAGTCACCTTGAGCCACCACTGCACCACACGTTTTTTATAGGCTTTTAATGCATCGAGATCTCGCTCAATGGCGATGAGTTGATCATGTACTTTGGGGAATGTGATGGCGTTTCCTGCATACTCGTATTCACACCAAACAAGCCCCGAAATTTGGTTGTGAATTTGGTAATGCCATATCTGGCGCTTGATATCATGGTAAGCCTGACAGGCGATCGCATCTTGTTCTGCATCAAATGATGTTCGATGGTTACGAGGCTTGTCCGAAATAATGGATGTGCATCGATCAAACTCACTGACTAGAATCTCCGTTAGCCGCTCGGTAGTATAAACCATGGCAATAAACACCTATCTCAGACAATTTCATTATTGCTACATATGCTTTAGAAGCACCTTTTCGGTAGCTAATAAAAGCAGCAACTGCGTAAGAATACGCATGTGAGTCAATTATGTATCATTTCAAAAATAAATGTCAGTGTTTATACGCAAAATTTTGTGTATTTATTGATATACGGTGCTGTGCACGAGCTTAGAACTGAAGCCGAGAAAAATCTAACAGGATTCTGTGTCATGCCTATTCCTAAGAGCCATAAGCATAAAAAAAGCCCCTACCGAAGTAGGGGCTTTTTCTAACTCTAGATGAGCCTCATCAGCCGTAACGACTTGCAGTCGACGCGATGAGGAAAGCAGCGTACGTCAGAATATACCCAACCGTGAAGTGAGCTAAACCAACGACACGAGCTTGAACAATTGATAGAGCAACGGGCTTATCTTTCCAACGAACGAGGTTCGCTAGCGGAGTCCGCTCATGTGCCCACACAATCGTTTCAATCAACTCTTGCCAGTATCCTCTCCAAGAGATGAGGAACATGAAGCCAGTTGCCCAGACGAGGTGTCCAAAGAGGAACATCCAAGCCCAAACAGACAGATTGTTCATGCCAAACGGATTATATCCGTTGATTAGCTGTGCAGAGTTGAGCCAGAGATAATCACGTAACCAACCCATAATGTAGGTCGAAGACGTGTTGAACTGTGCTACGTTTCCTTGCCACACTCCTAGATGCTTCCAGTGCCAGTAGAAGGTAACCCAACCAATGGTATTGAGCATCCAGAACATTGCAAGGTAGAAGGAATCCCATGCAGATATATCGCAGGTGCCGCCTCGACCAGGGCCGTCGCAAGGGAAGCTATAGCCAAAGTCTTTTTTGTCGGGCATCAACTTAGAACCACGAGCATCCAACGCACCTTTGACAAGAATCAATGTGGTGGTGTGAAGTCCTAGGGCGATCGCATGGTGAATCAAAAAGTCACCGGGGCCGATGGTCAAGAACAACGAGTTTGCACCGCTGTTAATGGCATCCAGCCATCCTGGCAAGTAAGCCGCACTTGCCCCTGATGCAAGGCTGTCAGAGTTAGACAGCAATACATCAAAGCTGTATAGTGCCTTTCCAGATGCGGCCTGAACCCACTGTGCGAATACAGGCTCAACCAGGATCTGCTTCTCAGGGGTTCCAAATGCTACAACGGTGTCGTTGTGAACATACAGTCCCAGAGTATGGAAGCCGAGGAAGAGAGATACCCAGCTCAAATGAGAGATGAGTGCTTCCTTGTGCTCTAACATCCGCGCAAGCACATTGCCCTTGTTGCCTTCAGGATCGTAGTCACGAACAAAGAAAATTGCACCGTGAGCAAACGCACCAACCATCAGGAATCCAGCAATGTACTGGTGATGGGTATATAGCGCTGCTTGAGTCGTATAATCCCGAGCGATAAACGCATAGGATGGCAACGAGTACATATGCTGAGCGACCAAGGATGTAATAACTCCAAGAGACGCAAGTGCTAAGCCAAGCTGGAAGTGCAAGGAGTTATTGATGGTTTCATACAGACCTTTATGTCCTTCACCCAGCAATCCACCAAATGGAGTTCCAGAAGGAGGATTGTGCGCGCCGAGAATCTCCTTGATGTTGTGGCCGATACCGAAGTTAGTCCGGTACATGTGACCTGCAACAATAAAGAGAACGGCGATCGCCAAATGGTGATGGGCAATATCTGTCAGCCAGAGCGCTTCTGTCTGTGGATGGAAACCACCCAAGAAAGTCAAGATAGCGGTTCCAGCACCTTCCGACGTTCCGAACAAGTGACCTGCCGTATCGGGATTCTGTGCATAGACGCCCCAATTCCCTGTGAAAAAGGGCTGAAGCCCAGCAGGGTGAGGAGGAGTCGTCAAGAAATTATCCCAGCCAACATGCTGACCACGAGCTTCTGGAATTGCGACATGCACCAGGTGACCTGTCCAAGCGAGTGAACTCACACCAAACAAACCAGCTAAGTGGTGGTTAAGGCGAGATTCTGCATTCTTGAACCAGGACAAGCTGGGGCGGAACTTGGGCTGGAGGTGTAACCAACCAGCAAACAAGAACACCGCAGACATGATCAGCAAGAAGACTGCGCCACTGTAGAGGTCGCCGTTGGTATGCATTCCAATCGTGTACCACCAGTGATATACGCCGGAATACGCAATGTTCACAGGGCCAGAAGCACCTGCTTGAGTGAATGCATCAACCGCAGGTTGACCAAAGTGAGGATCCCAAATCGCATGGGCGATGGGACGAATATTGAGCGGATCAGTAATCCACTGCTCGAAGTTACCTTGCCAAGCGACATGGAACAGGTTGCCAGATGTCCACAGGAAAATGATTGCTAGATGACCAAAGTGAGAAGCAAAAATCTTTTGATGAAGATTCTCCTCAGTCATGCCATCGTGGCTTTCAAAGTCGTGGGCTGTGGCAATCCCGTACCAAATCCGACGAGTAGTCGGATCTTGGGCCAAGTCTTGGCTAAATTTTGGGAATTTGGTTGCCATAAGTCCTAAAAAGTCCTCCCTATGCTCAACCGGACACTGCAATGATTCGGGCGAGGAAGAATGACCAGGTGGTCACAATTCCTCCAAGGAGGTAATGGGCTACCCCTACAGCACGACCCTGAATAATGCTCAGAGCACGAGGCTGAATTGCAGGAGCAACTTTCAACTTGTTGTGAGCCCAAACAATCGACTCAATGAGCTCTTGCCAATATCCTCGTCCACTGAACAAGAACATCAGGCTGAAAGCCCAAATAAAGTGAGCGCCTAGGAACAACAACCCATAAGCAGACAATGCAGACCCGTAAGAGTTGATGACATTTGCTGCCTGAGCCCAGAGGAAGTCTCGTAACCAACCATTGATGGTTAGAGCACTCTGTGCAAAGTTACCTGCGGTGATATGTGCGACCGATCCATCTGGATTAACGGTTCCCCATACATCTGACTGCATCTTCCAACTGAAGTGGAAAATAACAATCGATAGTGAGTTGTACATCCAGAACAGTCCCAAGAAGACATGATCCCAACCAGAAACCTGGCATGTACCACCTCGACCCGGGCCATCACATGGGAATCGGAAGCCAAGCTCGCTCTTATCAGGAACGAGACGAGAGTTGCGAGCGTATAGAACACCCTTCAGCAGGATCAACACGGTGACGTGAATCGTGAAGGCGTGAATATGGTGAACCATAAAGTCAGCGGTACCCAAGGTAATCGGCATCATTGCCACCTTGCCGCCAACGGCAACGATATCACCACCAAATGCCACGCTTGCTGTGGACAAGGCATTGGGAGCTGTCGCTCCTGCTGCTGCTGTATGCAGACCTTGAATCCACTGCGCAAAGATAGGCTGAAGTTGAATCGCACTATCAGAGAACATGTCCTGAGGGCGACCCAATGCACGCATGGTGTCGTTATGAATGTATAGACCAAAGCTATGGAAGCCTAGGAAGATACAAACCCAATTTAAGTGAGAAATGATGGCGTCACGAACCCGAAGTACTCGGTCGACAACGTTATCGACGTTCTTTGCTGGGTCGTAATCGCGCACCATAAAGATGGCTCCATGAGCCCCAGCCCCCACAATCAGAAATCCTCCAATCCACATGTGGTGGGTAAAGAGAGAAAGCTGCGCAGGATAGTCCGTTGCCAAGTAAGGATAGGGCGGCATCGCATACATATGCTGAGCCACGATGATGGTCAGTGAACCCAAAAGCGCTAGGTTGACCGCTAACTGAGCATGCCAAGAGGTTGTGAGGATTTCATAAAGTCCATCATGTCCCTTGCCACCAAACAGAATCGGATCGCCTTTATGGCCTTCGAGAATCTCCTTCATGCTGTGACCAATACCCCAGTTGGTGCGATACATGTGTCCTGCAATGATGAACAGAACAGCGATCGCCAAATGGTGGTGAGCAGTATCTGAGAGCCACAGGCCTCCAGTGACGGGGTTTAGCCCACCTTTGAAGGTCAGGAAGTCAGAATAGGCTCCCCAGTTCAATGTAAAGAAGGGAGTAATTCCTTGAGCGAAACTAGGATAAAGCTCAGCCATCAAGCTTTTATCAAGGATAAATTCATGAGGCAGAGGAATATCTGCAGGTGCGACACCTGCATCCAGCAACTTATTGATAGGCAAAGAAACATGAATTTGATGACCTGCCCAGCTCAATGAACCTAACCCCAACAAACCAGCGAGGTGATGATTCATCATTGATTCCACGTTCTGGAACCACTCAAGCTTAGGAGCTTTTTTGTGGTAGTGGAACCAGCCAGCGAACAGCATTAAGCCAGCCATGACAAGGCCGCCGATTGCTGTGCAGTACAACTGAAATTCGTTTGTAATACCAGATGCACGCCAAAGCTGGAAAAAGCCAGTGGTGATTTGGATTCCATGGAACCCGCCACCTACATCTGCATTCAAAATCTCTTGTCCAACAATGGGCCAAACCGTTTGGGCACTAGGCTTAATGCTCAAAGGGTCGGCTAGCCATGCTGAGTAATTTGAAAATTTTGCGCCATGAAAATACATGCCGCTTAACCAGATGAACACAATTGCCAAGTGGCCAAAGTGTGCACTGAAGATTTTTCGGGATATATCTTCTAAGTCATTCGTATGACTATCAAAATCGTGAGCGTCAGCGTGCAGGTTCCAAATCCAAGTTGTGGTCTTTGGTCCTTTTGCCAAGGTGCGATCAAAATGGCCCGGCTTTGCCCACTTCTCAAAAGAAGTTGGAACCGGATCAGTATCAACCGTAACCTTGACTTCTGCACCTCGCTCGCGCGGGGTAGTTGTCATTGTAGAGACTCTCCTCTCTCTAGACAAAGAACGGATTGACTCTAATCTTCGAGGATCTGCGATAGACGAGAACGTCTACTACTTCAGTTGTCACAGGTCAAAGCTTGCATCTCAAAAGCGATCCAAACTGCCTGGAAAACAATCCAGCCATACATTCGGAGAAGGCGATAGATCGCTCAAACTACCGAGATGTAAGCTAGAACAGAGTTTCAACCTATTCCTGAAGACGGTCTTTCGAGCATTATAGTGCTGCGATCCGATCCATTTCGGATGCGTTTAACAATAATTCAAACTGAGGAAAGCGTTTTCTTTTCTATGTTTGCGCCTTAGGGGAAGGAGCAGATTTTGAGGCTTTGCTCGGCAGGATGTTACAAAACTCAACAATATCTTCTGTCCCTCTGAACGTGAATGGTTAAGAAAAGCAGCCTGTTCCCTTTTCAGTAACCTTTTCAGGCCGAACCTCTAAACGGACGAAATGATTAGGATTTACGCCGCACGAAGAAATATGAAGAATTATATTAGATTCCTTTTTCGTCAGCTATCGAGTCGTTTCTATGTCAAGTCTTGCAAAGTTCTTATGGGGAAACCCCACAGTTTTGTCATGAAAATTAAGATTTTATTGATGTGATTGACTAGATAAGAAAATCTTAGAGGTGCAGAGTTGACGCGTTAAGAATGTGATGCATAAAGCATTGTGATATTACTGTGGACCCATGAGACACTTGAGATTGAGCACCAATATGAGGAGTAATTGCATGCGATCGCACGTGAAGTGGACTAGGAAATGGAGCGGGCCTGTCATTTGGATCTGCATGTTGGTTCTAGCAATTGGGCTTGTCGGATGTGGCGATCGCCCCTCTTCTGGTCGCCCAGCTCAGTTATCCAGCGCATCATCGAAGCGATTTGCGAAGGAAATCGTTGAAGTGTCTCCCCCAGCGTCCATCCAATCTTTGCGAAAAGAGCTGGATGCTTATCAGCCCCAGGTGCAGATTCTTAGCCCTAACCCGGGTGCCATCCTTGACGATACTCAGGTGTCGGTAAGGTTTCAGGTCGATGATTTACCTCTCTTTAAGGACGAGAAGTCGGGCTTAGGGCCTCATCTTCATGTTGTTCTTGATAATCAACAGTATCAAGCTGTTTACGACACGGCTCAATCTATTACCTTTGACAACCTTGCGCCGGGGACTCACACAATCCGAGCGTTTGCTTCTCGCCCCTGGCACGAGAGTTTTAAGAATGCCGGAGCCTATGCTCAGGTGTCCTTCGATGTTTTTACGGATACTGCAAACAGTAGTCCAGGTGTCGATCGACCATTGTTAACCTATAGTCGGCCGACAGGTTCTTATGGGGCTGAGCCCATCATGCTCGATTTTTATCTTGTCGATGCGCCTCTACACTTTTTGGCTCGGGAGTCTGACGACGATGATTTGGAAGATTGGAAAATTCGCGGAACAGTCAATGGTCAGAGTTTTACCTTTGATACTTGGGAGCCGATTTACTTGACTGGGTTTGTCCCAGGGCTGAATTGGGTGAAATTGGAGTTGATTGATACGAGCGGACAGGTTATCGACGGGCCATTTAATAGTACGGCTCGGTTGATTGACTATGCTCCTGGCGGCCAAGACGCACTCTCAAAGCTCATTCGTGGAGACTTGTCTGTGGATGACATGATGCAGATGGTTGACCCGGATTATGAACCAGAACCCGACATTCTTGAGCAAGAGGTGATCGAACTGGAGTCGCCAGCTTCTGAAATCGACGCATCTAATGAAATCGACGCATCTAATGAGATCGACGCATCAGAATTAGATGTATCTGAGCCTGATGTATCTGAGCCTGATGTATCTGAGCCTTTTTCTGATAGCACAGATGAATTGGCAGTACCTGAAACCCAGGAACCCAACGTATCGCCCTTTGAGTCAGATCTATCAGATGTAGTTGAGGAGAATGCAACAGATGAGGCAGTGATCGAGTCTTCTGAGGCTGTTGAATCTGAGGCTGTTGAATTAGAAGAGCCACTGACCGACGAGATGTCTGAACCAATATCAGCAGAACCAATGGATTCAACAATAGATTCAACGGTGGATTCGAATGATATTGATGACGACATCCTATTAAATGAAGAATCCTCATCTGCGATCGCCCCTGAGGCAGACGATCTTGGCGATAGCAATAGTTTTTCAGATGTGACGGAAGCCAATATTTCGACAGAGGTCGATTTGCCGATTGAGGAAAGCCTGGACACAACATCGACTGACTCTGAATCGTCGGGCAGTTCCGTGAATGAATTACCTGATGCGACTGAGCAGAACGATCAAGCTGCTGTCTCAGATGTCACGACTCTTTCAACAGAAACAACTCAGGGTGCGATAGATACCGAGGCGACCGATGAACATCAGGAACAGGCGAGCGCTTCCCCGTCCTATCAAGCTCCGCTTATCAAACCCATTCGTCCTTATCGTGTGTTTCAAATCTAAAACACCGTGTCCACTGATCTCGTCCGCAAAATTATTCATATTGATATGGATGCGTTCTTCGCTTCGGTAGAACAGCGGGATAATCCGAGCTACCAAGGCAAGCCGATTGTTGTGGGCGGGCGACCAGAACAACGAGGAGCTGTTGCCGCAGCGAGTTACGAAGCCAGAAAGTACGGTGTTCACTCAGCGATGCCGTCACGAGTTGCCGTACAGCGATGTCCTCACCTCATCTTTGTAAAACCACGGTTCGAGGTGTATCAGCAGGTATCTCAACACCTTCAATCGGTATTTTTTCGTCATACCGATCTAGTGGAACCTCTTTCATTGGACGAGGCCTACCTTGATGTGACGAACAACAAGCAGAATATTCCATCCGCAGTGGCGATCGCCCGTGACATTAAGCAAGCAATTTGGGAGGAAACCCACCTCACCGCTTCTGCTGGGGTGTCCGTCAACAAATTTCTCGCCAAAATCGCATCTGATTTAGACAAGCCCGACGGTTTGTATCTCATCCCTCCTCAGGATGCGGTGACCTTTGTTGAAGCTCTGCCCATCGAAAAGTTCCATGGAATTGGCAAGGTAACGGCGGGAAAGATGAAAGCCATTGGCATTCATACGGGCAATGATCTGAAAGCTTGGACAGAAGAGGCTCTTGTCGGTAAGTTTGGGCGAGTTGGACGATACTACTATCGAGCGGCACGAGGCCAAGACAATCGACCGGTCAACCCGAATAGAATTCGCAAATCGATTGGGGCAGAACGTTCGTTTACCGATGATCTGACGGCGTTAGAAGAGATGCAGACTGCATTGCAGGCGATCGCAGTATCTGTCGAAGAACGCTTAGCCCGAAGTCAACGATATGGCTATACGCTGACCTTAAAAGTGAAATATGCCGACTATCAGCAAATTACTCGCAGCCAAACCGCTAACCATTTATTCACAACTGTTGAGCAGATTTATTCGTTAGCATCCCAACTGCTGCTGGCGAACCTCGACGGACAGAAAAAGGTTCGGTTGTTAGGTATCACAATTTCCAATCTAGTTTCAGAGGCTACGAAACCCAAAACGCTGGCACGTGATTCGAATGCGTCCGCCGTTGGCTATGTTCAGCTGAGGTTAGAACTATAGCCGACTCGACCGATGTGGCCATCCTTTGAGGCAACACGGGATCGCTGGTTTCCTTACGGTTCTTGACGCTTAAGGATAGACCTCGGCCTCTCTTGCTGAAGCACGTTACTATATTTAACTGGATAGTCTTCAAGGACATTTCATGTGGAATGATCCATCTGGCTAGGGAGCTGAGAAATCCACCGTATTGAGGAGCTGAAGGGAGTTAGACGACTATGTCCGAGCAAACTATCAATTGTGCTGAGGCCTGTGTGAATGGTTGCGTGTTGGGTGAAAAATGTCCAAATTTGGAATACAAAGACCAGGCTGCGACCTTTATTGAGAGCACATCCTTAGACGATATGCTGGCGATCGCCGAAGAAGCTGCACGGAAAAAAATGACGGCTCCGACCCAATGGGTTTTTCCAGAAGACGGCATTTCTAGTCAACAATAATCCAGGTAAGTGGCTAGCCATGATTAAACGTCACTTCCCAAAGCCTGTGCTGCCTGTGCAGCCGGCGGCACAGGCTTTGGGTTTTTGGTTTGAATTATGTCCAGGTACTTATAAGCCTCGTCTCGGTTGGGAACTGTCGGTTTCCGGAAGGGAAACCGACAGTTCCCAATATGGCGATTGCTACTATTGATGACTGTCGAGCAGTCATCAAAAGAGGGCGCGAGCAATACACTCGCGCCCTCTTTTGACTATTGAGATCATCTGTTGCTAGCGCATCACGATGGCATCAACATTTATGGCGTCACAATGAATTCCGACTCTACGGCTGGCACCAAGCCTTGGCTAAGGAGTGCCTGATAAATAATGGCCGCTGCTTCAGCTCGTGTTGCCGATTTACTGGGTGCCAACACTGGAAGCTCTGGATGATTGACCACTAACCCGGCTTCGGTCGCCGCAGCAATCTTTTCAACAGCCCAATCCGGTATCTCATCCCGATCTTGATACATTTGAAGCACAGCTTCTGGATAATCTGGAATGGTGAGATTCAACCCTGTCACAAGAGCCACAAGAACTTCTATCTTTGTCACGCCGTTATCGGGGCGGAAATCGTTTTCAGGGTAGCCGGTCATAAACCCAATGTCCGTTACCTTTTGGATGGCTGCATTTCCCCAATAATCAGATGCAACGTCGATATAGGCGATTTCTTCAGGCTTGCTTTCGTCTCCGAATGCTTGCTCAAGACTCGCTGCAAATTGAGCGCGGGTGATATTTCCATCTGGGCGATAGCTATTATCCTCAAAGCCACTAATGATGGCTCGCTCACTCAAACTATCGATAAAAGGCTTGGCCCAAAAGGTATCGCCGATATCGGCAAAGGCGATCGCCTCTTGAACAGGCTCAATCTGAGCAACGGGTTCTTCCTCGCTCGGTTCATCGACAGACAGCCCAGGGTCACCATCCTCAGTATCGGTATCACCCTCATTGGCATTAATGTCAGGCAAGATATCCGTCGGTACAACTGGCGGGACAGCCGGGATAGTAATGCCAGAATCGTTATTTTCGGAGCCATCAATACCAGAGGCGATGTCAGACGCATCATCCAAGTCGCTATCTCTATTGAATGGATTAAAGCGAGAAACTCCAGCAAACGGGCCAGAGGAATTCTCATCATCTGAACCCCCAAGTAACCCGATATCAGAATCCTCGAAGAGGTCTCCGTCCGCATCTAACTCTTCAGAAGAAAACTCATCCGACACAGCACCGCTTGTCGTGTCAGGAATCAAATTTAGCTTGGCAAGATTCAGCCCGTTTTCACCACGGCTTAAGCCCCAAAAGAGAATCGCTCCGATGGCAGCCAGGGCAACGAACACTCCAATACGTTCATCATCGCGCTCTCGCCGACGCTCTGGATCAGGAGGCAACGAATTAGTCATGCCAAATCCCCATACACTGTACTCGTCCAAATCATCCTACTACAGCGATATGGGAATGCAAATCAAGTTGATAAGAGGTGTCGCAATCTATAAAAGTGGTGACAGAGGTATCAAAAGCGTTGACGGAGGCGTCGTCTTGTCTGACACCAAGCGATTCAACACATTAGACAAAAGATATCTGAGCGACAAAATTATGGATATCGGATGCTTTGTTTTATTTAATGATTAGGACTATGAGCCTTGTCTGACAGGCACTATTAATGGGCGCTATGCATGACAGGCGCTACGAAATAGAACTCGATGTCGTTTTTCTAGGTTTGCTGAAATACGGATTGTTATCAGGGCCAGCGGCTGCTTGAAGAACCATCGGGGTTCCTCCTTCATAATGATATTTGTCTGCCCAGTTCCGTAATAATGTATCGATTTCTGCCATCGCTTCTTGCTCTCGCCCCGGTTTAATCTGAAAGGTTTCAACCGCCCGCAGAACATTGGGACGATTATCTAACCAAAGCAGTAATAGCTTAAATAAACGAGCAACATCTTGAATGATATTCGACAGCTTTTCGTTGATCCCAGCAGGAGAATAACTCATGCGAGTCAAGACATAAAGCGGTTGCATTAGATTTGGGTCATCAATGCGAATAATTGTTTGAGCTTCAAGTAGCCGACATTTGAGATGATTTAAAAGTGGCTCTGAAAAATGATGCCAGCGGGCGATCGCCACCTTTTCTGTTGCTTCTTCATAGAGCAGCCTTAAGAGATGATCAAGTTCTGTCTCCTGAATGAGACGAGCATTCGGAATCGACGGAGGCAATTTTTGCTCGATCGCCCGTCTTTCGGATTCCGTCAAGTTAGGTAGTGGAATGCGAGAGCGTCCTACTTTCCAGGGATATGTTTTGAACCACAGATGAGGAAAGTCGATCAAATAGGACGGTTCTTCTGATCCCAGAATAGAGAGCGAGTCTGAATTCAAAAGCAGATCTTCAATTTCCTGAACAATCGATTTGATACGTTTCGATTCAATATGATAGAAGTTACCTGTTTTACGGAAACTTTTATTCTTTTCCAGGTAAGTACTATAAATCGTCAATTTTGCAGCAGTCGATGCAGAATCTAAAAATGTTCCATAGCGATGCCCTGCTTGTTTCATCATGACCATCGCAAGGTTGTATAGAAGAGAGTCTGCTGCACTTTGTGTTAATCGACCCGGTAAATTAACACCCTCCATTGTTGGGATCTGCGTTGTTCTAGGTTCCATATCTCTCGTGTGTGATGCGCCCATACATAGACGTACCTCGAATGAAGACGGGTATTCTCAGGACAAATGCTGGTTTTGACGTCCTTAGACACGAGATCTCTGAGTTGTTATCCGAGAAATCACAGATTTGACGCTGTTAACGCATGAAGATTCGTAAATAATATGGAATGATGTAATGTTTCAGTCCGTGTGTTATCCGTTGAAATACGTATATTTCTCCTGGAATAAAATATTTCTTCCAAAAGATATTCAAGATGTATTTCTTTCAGCACATTAGCTAGAGTAGGGCTATTTTGTAGAAGAGCTGTGATGAAGAGCTGTGCGTTTCCACAACATGGCCTGAGAGTGCTTTGTAGCTGTTTTCATATGGGTTAGGACGTTTTTGTGTGGGGGGGGG